>JAQAZP010000089.1:0-4464 GCA_032127265.1 Acidobacteriota bacterium | reverse complement strand
AACCACGGCCACCGGGCGACCGGCGAAAACCGGTGTCCTAAGGCTGAACGACTGAACCGCGGTTTCCTCATCTGGTCCGTGATCACGAAGGAAGTTGCTCTGGGGGAGGCCTCCGGAGGGGCCGCCGGGTGACCGAAATATAACACGGATTACTGGCTCGGCTGATCCTCAGCTAACTGATACCCCGCTGCCAATTGCGCAACCTTGGCCGCGATTGCGGGAAATTCCTTGTTGACAGATTTCCCTCTACAGCTTATTTCTTAAAGTACAGCATTTCTGGAGATATTTCCAGAAATGATCCACGGATATATCTTCTGTGATGTTCTCCACACGGTCAACTATTTCAGTAGTGATCCCGGTTCACAATGGCCGGAAGACCATCCGGCGTTGTCTCGACGCGCTGATGGCCAGCGATGGAGGGCCGCCCGAGGTGGTGGTGGTCGATGACGCCTCCACCGACGAGACCGCAGCGCTCGTCAGGCAATATCCGGTCCGACTCCATCGTTTGGAGGTGAACAGCGGGCCGGCCATTGCCCGCAACCGCGGTGCGGAGCTTGCCCGGGGGCCGATCCTCTTCTTCCTCGATGCCGACGTGGAAGTGCGCCCCGATACGGTGCGGCGGGTGGCGGAGATTTTCCGCAACGATCCGGGCCTGTCGGCATTAATCGGTTCCTACGACAACGATCCGGCCGAACGGGATTTCTTCTCCCAGTTTCGCAATCTGCTGCACCATGCCGTGCACCAATATGGCCGCGAGGAGGCCGAGACATTCTGGAGCGGTTGCGGCGCGGTGCGCAAAGCGGAATTCCAATCGGTGAAGGGGTTCAGCGAGTCGTTCGAACGCCCTTCCATCGAGGACATCGAACTTGGCGCCCGGATGATCACCGCCGGCCAGCGCATCCACCTTGTCAAGGACCTGCAGGTCAAGCACCTCAAGCGGTGGAGCCTGGCCGGTATCATCCGGACCGACGTGCGGGACCGGGCCATCCCCTGGACCCTGCTGATCCTGTCCGGCTATCACCGGGGGGGTGGGCTCAACCTCCGGTCGCGCTACCGCCTGAGCGCAGCAGCTGTTGCCCTGGGCCTGATCTCGCTGGTCGGCGCGGCGTCATGGCACGTGGGCCTGCTTGCCGTCGCCGCGCTGCTCAACTGCTGGTTCCTCTACTTGAACCGCGACCTGCTTCGCCTCTTTCGCCGCTGCCGCGGCCTGCTTTTCGCGCAACTTGCCGTCCCGATGCTGCTGTTCTATTACGTATATTCCAGTGTGGCCTTCGGGGTCGGGCTGCTCCTGTATTGCAGCGGCAGGAGGTTGGTCTGACCTGGAGGTGGAGCGGAAGCCGGCCACCGCCTCCTTAACCAATACCCGGTGCCCACATGGAACTGCCCGCTCGAGCCACTGGCAGCGGTACCGCCCTTCACCAAGCACCTGCGTCCGGGCGTGGCGAGACTCCGCCAGACTTGACCGTCTACCGTCAGTTGGCTAGGCTCGGGAATCGGAGCGGCTCCGTGCCCTTTTCATCAGCCCGTCTCCTCGTGCAGCGGGACAGGCGGACAACTTGAAGTGGATACAATGAAGCGACTGACATCCTGTCTGGGATTGATCGCTGTCCTGCTGGGCATCAATCCTCCCGCTGTCGCCTGTTTTGCCGTGGTGGCGGGGAGGGGGGCCACCGCCGACGGCGCCATTCTCGTGGCCCACAACGAGCAGAACGACCCGCCGCGGCAATTCCTCAATTTCCACAGTGTTCCGCGCAGGGTCAATACGCCGGGCGCACAGATCCACTTGCGCAACGGTGGCAGTTGGCCAGATGTGCCCGAGGCCTACGGATTCCTCTGGTCAGAAGTGTTCGGCAGCACGGGCAGCGACGGGCTGATGAACGAGTGGGGTGTGGTTTTTGTGAGCAATGCCAGCCGCAAGAAGGATGTGCCCGTGGAAGAACTGGTGCGCCGTGGGGACCTCAAGGACGGCGGGATCGGCTGGATGCTGAGGGTGCAGGTGGCCCGGCGATGCCGGACGGCGCGCGAGGGGATCGAGGTGGTGGGCCAGTTGATGTCCCGCTTCGGATATGCCGGCGGCGGGGTGACCCTGATCATCGCCGATCCCGGTGAGGCCTGGGTTGTCTCCCTGGCCCGCGGTCCGCGCTGGGCCGCCCGCCGGGTGCCCGACGACGCGGTGGTGGTCATCGCCAACACCAATGTCATCGGCATCGTCGATCCGCGGGACGAGGAGAACGTCATCCTCTCCCCCGGCCTGATCGAGTTCGCTGCGGAACGGGGCTGGTACGATCCGGGTGACGGCCGGCCCTTCGATTTCAAGGCGGCGTACGACGACCCGGCCTACGGCGACAACTGGTTCGCCTCGAAATTCGGCTGCGACCCGCGGCGCTGGCGGGGACAATGCCTGGTGCGCGGAGAGGAGATCCCCTTGCCGCTGGATGGTGGACTGCCCTTCTCGGTCAAGCCCCGGCGAAAGCTCTCCGTCGCGGACCTCCGGGCGATCCTCAGCGATCACCTGGAGGGCACGACATTCGACAGGAGCGACGGGTACCGGCTCGGCTCGCCGCACGACCTGATGGGCAACGATGACGGAATGATCTGCAGCCAGGCCAATCAGGAAGCCGCCGTGTTCCAGCTCCGCTCGTGGCTCCCCCCCGAGGTCGGCTGCGTCTACTGGCGCACCACCGCCGCCGGCTGCTCCTCGCCGCTGACGCCGTGGTACGCCGGGATCACGGACACGCCGGGCGCCTACCACAAGTACGGCCTGGAGGAGAACCTGGCCACCAGCTTCCATTTCCAGCCGCCGGCGGGCACCTTCGAATATGATGGCGAGCAGGCCTTCTGGGTCTTCAACACGCTTGAGAACCTGGTGGACATCGACTACCGCAAGGCTGGCGGTCCGGTCCGCGAGGCCTGGACGCGCTTCGAGGAGGAGGGGTACGCCCTGCAGCCCGGGGTGGAGCGCCAGGCCCTCGCGCTGCTGGCCTCCGACCGGGAACTGGGCCGCGCCTATCTCACCGCCTATTGCAGCAGCCGGGCTCTCCAGGCCCTGGACACGGCACGGGGGCTCAACCGGAAGTTGATGGGCGACCTGTTCGGCTACTAGCCGGAACGAGGCGGCACGGCTGGCGACTGAAAACGGAGCGGAGGGAGCAACGTGCCCACGGAGAAAGAACAGGTTGCGGGCGATTGCCGCGGCCGTCGGTGGATCTTCGCCGGCGCGATCGGTGTACTGGCCGGCCTCGCTTTGCCGTTCCTCGCCTACCAGTTCTGGAGGCTCACCTGGTACGGCGGTCGCTTCGCCGCCGTTGACATGCGTATGCGCCTCCTGGAAACCCAGCATTACTTCCAGGGCCTCGACGTTTACTGGGAGCTGAGCAATGCCGTCTATCCGCCGGCCAGCTACCTGATGCTCTGGCCGTTGCTCGGCTGGCTGGACGCTCCGGCCGCGAGGTGGCTCTGGGCGGTGTTCACCCTTGCCTGCCTGTGGCTGATTGTTGCGCTCACCCTGCGCTGCTGTGCACCGCCGTCAAGCCAGGAACGGGCGGTCGTCGGCCTTTCGCCCCTGGCTCTGTACGCCACCGGTGCCTGCGTGGGCAATGGCCAGCTGGGTATCGCCGTTGTGCTCTGCCTGTTGGCGGGACTGCCCCTGCTGGGTCGGGAAGAGCGGAATTGGGGCCGGGATACCGTGATCGCCCTGCTGCTGCTCGGGGCCCTGGTTAAACCCTCGATGTCCGTGTTCTTCTTCTGGATCGTGATCTTTGCCGGCGCGAGCCTCCGCCCGGCCCTGCTGACGGTCGGCACGTATACCGCTTTTACCGCGGTGGCTTCCCTGTTCCAACCAACAGACCCGGTCCGGCTGATGCAGTCGTGGTTGTTGAACAGCATGAAAGGCGTGGCCTACGGCGCCGCACACGGCGAGGGGGCGATCAATTTCCTGCCGGGGGGACAGCTCCGCATCATCAGCATCAACCTGCACAGCCTGCTTTCCCTCGCTCGCCTCCAGGGATTCAACGCATCGGCAACGTTGATCCTTCTGGTCCTGCTCGGGACCTGGATCTACTTTCACCGCCGGGGCTCGCTCTGGGCGCTGATCGGCCTCAGCGCGCTGGTGGCCAGGTTCGCCATCTATCACGGCTGGTACGACGACATTGTGCTGCTCCTGCCGCTGATCGCCCTCTATCGGGTGTTCAGACTGGAGAAATGGGTTGCTCCTGTCCGACGCAGGACCGCTGGTGTTCTCTGCACCCTGATGTTGATCACCTCGCTGGCCCCGGGCGGCGTCTACGCCCTGCCCCACCCATGGAACAATGCCTGGGTCACCGGGCAGGCGGTCGTCTCGCTGTCCGCACTGATTTTCCTGGGCGTTCTCTCCACGCGGACCCCGCCGGAGAACACCTTCCGGCAATAGTCGATGCAGTCCGGGTACGGATTGACGAGAAGAGCGCGGCGGGCGGTGCGGATCAG
>JAQAZP010000088.1:0-11166 GCA_032127265.1 Acidobacteriota bacterium | reverse complement strand
GCCCGAGGCGGCCGGCGGCGGCGGTCTCGTCCCGAATCTCCTGGTCGTCCACGGCCACGGCTGTCCCGCCGGACTCTCGGACAGCGCTGAGGATGCCGTGTCCCATGATCGCCCCGGGGACGTCCAGACCGTCGGCCACCGTGCCCTTCGAGACGACGGGTTCCACGTGATCGAGGCCGCGGTGGAAGGCCTCTACCACCGGGGCGCAGTTGCTGCTCTGCACCGCCACCATCCGCGGCAGGCGATGATACGACCTGTCTAACATACCAATGGATTCGAGCTCGGAAAACGCTTTCCAGATCCCCACCAGGCCGGTGCCGCCGCCCGTGGGGTAGAGGATGACCTCTGGAAGCGCCTTGACTCCGAGCTGCTGGACAATCTCCAGCCCCATGGTCTTCTTGCCCTCAAGGCGACCCGGCTCGAAGAAAGTGGACACATCGACGATGGTGCGCGAAGCCAGCTCATCCCGCAAGTCTTCCCGCATCTGCTTCCCGGACTGCGCGATGTTGGTGCCGGCAAAGCGGACCTCGGCACCGAAGAAGGCTGCCTCGCGGTGGTAGATGCTGTCCTGGTAGCCGTCCGGCATGTAGACCACGCAGCCGGGAAGCCCGAGGCGGGCGGAGAAGAGGCTGGCGGCGACACCCGCGTTGCCCTGGGTGGGCAGGCAGAACCGCTCGGCGCCGCAGGCCCGGCCCAGCGCCACGGCCACCGAGAGGCCGCGATCCTTAAAACTTCCCGAGGGATTGGCGCCCTCGCCTTTGATCAAGGCATCGACGCCGAAACGGCTGCTGAGGGCGGCGTGGGGAACCGTCGGGGTGCCGCCCACGTCAGCCCAGTATTCGGCCGGAACGCCGCACACCGGCAGCATGGACTCGAACCGTGCCAGGCCGGGGCCATCGCCGCCAAAAGGCGGGCGGTCCTTGACGGCCTGCCGCAGGGCGTCGGCATCGTAGTCCACGATCACCGGTTTGCCCGGAGCCGGACAGCAGGAGCAGAGGCCGATGGGCCGGGCGAATCCTTCGGCGTCGACGGCCTTTCCCGAAAGTGAACAGCGCAGCTGCCTGATCGCCGGATTGATGCGGGCGCCGGTCGATGTCATGATTTCCTCCTCGCACCAAGGGATCAGAAGTGCCCGGCCACCACATTGGCTCCGCGGTTCATCCCCAGGTCGGCACACGCCTCGAGTGAGAGCCACTCCGTTGCCTGTGCGCCATCGTAGGTGCAGACCTTGACCCAGGTCCCGGCAGCGGGGTCGGGCCCCTGCCCCACCACGATCTCGTTCCGGCCGTCACCATCCAGGTCGGCCCCGGCAAAGACCGTGGCGCCGTAACGGACCTCCGCGGAGGGCCAGGCAAACAGGCTCAGGCTGGCCATGGCCGTGGCGGTGCCGCCGTCCACATTCCAGCCCCGGACGTGGGCACCAAACACCGCCCCCGGACCGGGCACACGATGTCCCTGGAGAACTGCCACGACCACCCGGATTTCTATATAATTCCCCAGGTCGCCGGCAACGACGATTTCATCAGGATGACGGTCGGTCCTGAAGTGCCCCTTTTCCAGTTCAGCCGGAGAGACCAGCGCTTAAGATTAGGTGTTCCAGAATGACCAGAAAAGGACTCCTGATAAACTTCGGTCTGTGTTGCGGTTCGCTCATCCTGTGCCTGCTCGTCATCGAAGTGGTCCTGGGCATCACCCAGCACAACATCTATCCCGACGGATACTTCCGGATCGATGAACAGACCGGTCTGCTCACCGCAACGCCGGGGTATAACGGCACCCGCGAATCGGAATCCGGACGAATTACCATCAGCACCAACTCCCTGGGGTTCCGCGGTGCCGGGTTCGACCCCCGGGAGGGGCACCGGAAACGGGTCGTCATCCTGGGGGATTCATTTGTCCAGGCTGTCCAGGTCAACGAGGATCAGACGTTCGGCACTCTGCTCTCGCGCTCGCCGGCCGGGGTGCAGGTATTGCAGGCAGGGATTTGCGGCTGGGGCCAGGGCGATCAGCTGCGGTGGCTGCAAGAGAATCATCAGCGTCTGCAACCACAGCTGGTGATTGTCGCCGTGTACCTCGGCAACGACCTGACCATCGACAACATGAAAAGGAAGCACCTGGGATCCACCGGGTACATGGTCAGCACCCACGGTCACCTGATCAACCGTCGCGGCGGAATCGACAACTCACCATTTTCCAGGTTCAAGCAGCAGACCATCTACCGCAGCCGTGCCCTCCTCTATATCGGTAACCTGTTCTACAAGGCAGGGCATGCCCTGAGATACCGGTCCGAACGGACTTCATCGGCCCACGACGGTCAAGCGGATGGGACTCCGATCTATCCCCACAGCTGGAACGCGCTTCGTCTGTACAGGAAAGGCAACTGGGTGCCGAAATCATACCTCCGCGTGTTTTACAATTTGATCGGGCAGATCGACCATCTGGGGAGAGAGAGCGGTTTCAAAGTGCTGGTTATGAGCATCCCCTGGGAACGGACGATGGATGAGCAGCGCTTCCAGGCGGAGATCGATCACCACGGCCTCAGCAGGGCTGATTTCGAGATTGACCTCCCCCGCAAACATATCGCCTGGCAGATGGAAGCGTCCGGTATCCCCTTTCTGGACCTGCATGAAGTTTTCAGCAGTAAGCCCGATCCCCTGCTGGCCTACGGCATGGTGGACACGCACTTCTCCCCCACTGGTCATGCCTGGACGGCTGAAGCTTTGGCCGGGGAAGTGCAACACATTCTGGATTGAACCCCTGTTTCAGCGCCTCCCCTTCGCCCACGGGTTGAAGCTGTTGACCCCGATCAGCGATGCCTCATCCGAATGCCCCTGCACGTCCCACAATACCCCCCTTCGGTAACGGGCCATCGCCAGTTGCCGCTTGTCAAATACATTCCCGGGGTCCGCAACGAAAAGTTCTTCGGACAGTGTTGTCGATTCACGAAGTGCTGCAGAGGCCTTTTCGGACCGATCTATCCAGAGCAGCGCGTTCCCTAAGTTCCCGAGGTAGCCGGCGCGCTCCCGCGCCCTGCACTCGGGGTGCGGGTCGTTGAGCGGGTTCAGGTCCATCGGCCGGCAGTCGGCTCCATCGAACCCGGGAGAGTAGCTCACCTTCGGGCACTGGTCGCAGCGGTCAGGCAGCCCGTCCTGGTCGGAGTCGCGTTTGATGGGGAAGATCTGCTGACCCGCCGCCATGCCTCCAAGCGCCAGCAGCAGGATGATGGAACCGATCCAGTGATGAAAGCGCATGGAACCCCCACCGGAATGACAGAGAATGAGGCCGTCGGCAAGCGGCGACATGCAACCGTTGAACCCGGACATCCCGATCCTGCCTGGCCAATCTCCCGGCTGCCGGAACACCGTCTGAGTAAGAATATTAGGTGTTGCCTTTCCCGGGGTCAAGAAAATCAAGGCGCTTGGAAGCGGGTGGCTGCAATACTTCAGCGCCCCTTTCCTGGCCGCGAGGAAGTCGCGGCCAGGACGGCAGCCGTGAAGGGCTGGTCACCTGGTGGCGTGCTCTGAGGGGCAGGAGCGTCTCCGGGACGGGTCAGTCGGCGAAACGGCCGGAAGCAACATTCACCCCGTGGGTCGTTCCGGGAGGATAGGCGTCGAGGGAGAACCAGGCGGAAACCGAAGCGCCGTCATAGGTGAAGACCCGCACCGGCGACCCCACCGAGGGGTCGGGGCCGGCGCCCACCACCAGGTCATCGCGGCCGGCGCCGTCCAGGTCGCAGCCGGCGGCCACCCGGGCCCCGAAGCGCGGCAAGGCGGACCCCCAGGCGAAAAAGCTGAACCCCGGCAATTCGGTGACCGCCTCGCCATCGTAGTTCCAGCCCCGGATGTGCGAGGCGAATTCGAGGGAGGGTCCGGGGGCGGTAACCATCTCGTCGATACCATCGCCGTCCAGGTCCCCACAGGCCACCCGCACCCCATAGCGCGAGGTGCCGTAAGCGAACCAGCTGACACCGGCCATGGCCGTCACGGCCTGGCCTTCCACATCCCACCCGCGGACGTGGGGCCCGAACACGGCTCCCGGACCGGCGCCGGTGACGATCTCGTCCCGGCCGTCGCCGTCGATGTCGCCACCGGCCACGTTGACCCCCCACTTCAGCGTACCGTAGGCGAACCAGCTGACACCGGGCAGGGGCGAGACCGCGTCTCCGGAATATGAGAACCCCCGGACGTGCGGGCCGAAGACCGCGCCGGGGCCGGCGCCGGTGACGATCTCGTCCCGGCCGTCACCGTCCAGGTCGGCCGCCGTAACGATGACCCCATATTTCCGGGTTCCGTAGGCCAGGAAGCTGAGGCCGGGGAGGGGTGTGCCGTCCATGGTGAAACCCCGGACATGGGGGCCGTAGATGGCGCCCGGCCCGGCCCCGGTGAGGATCTCGGCCAGGCCGTCGCCGTCCAGATCGCCGCAGGCCACGTTGGTCCCGTACCCGGTGGCGCCGTACGCCGCGAACTCAACGATGTGGGCGGCTCCCTCCTCCGGGGGGAAGAGACGCACCCGGGGCGGGTTCCCCTGCCCCGGACCCGGCCCGGTGACGAGGTACGGCGTGCCCGCCGTCAGATCGGCGTCGTAGTGGTATCCCATGTCCACCTGGCCCATGTCCAACTGCTGGTCGGTGCGGGTGCTGAACTGGTTCATGCAGTACGTCGTACCGAGCGCTCCGTGGCAGGTGTCGGACGCCGCACCGCTGCCGCTGTCGAGGCAGGGGCTGTCGACGGGCTGGCCGGCCGCCTGCTGGGAGAGGTAGAAACCGCGCCCCGGACCGCCGGCGAACAGCGGATCGAGCTCGAGATTGCCCGTTCCGGGCCAGCCGCCCTCCACGTCACAGTGGGTCATCACCGGCTCGGCGTACCCGGTGACATTGTAAATCGCCGCGGGGTCGTTGCCCCAGAGAATCGAGTCGCTGATCGCCACGGAGAACGACTGGGTCCCCAGCGCCCCGGCCAGGTATGCCGTATTCCCGCTGATGGTGGTGTTGGTGATGGTGATGGCCCCGTTGTAGGCAAAGATCCCGCCCCCGACGCCCTGGGTACCGGCAAAGCTGTTTCCGGCGATCAGGCAGTTGTCGATCCGGGCATAGAGGAAATCATCGAGACAGATGCCGGCGCCGAATTCGTATGACAGCTCGCAGACATTGTCGAGGATCCGGCAATTGGAGAGGTAGGCGGAGGTCATGTAGACGTGAAGGCCGGCACCGCGCCCGCCGCTGTTTCCCGATATCTCGTTGTCCACCAGGTCGGCACGGTTGTGTGCGATGTAGACCCCGCCCGCGCTGTGACCGGTGATCGTATTGCCGGTGATCACCGCGTCGGACCCGTGACAGTGGATACCCTCCCCCAGGTTCCCGGTGATCAGATTGTCCTCGATGGTCACGCCGTCAGAATACTCGGCAAAGATGCCGTCGCCGCCGCCGTAGCTCGCGTCGTTGCCGAGGATCACGTTGCCGCGGATCACCGGGGCGGAATCGGAGCGGCAGGCGATCCCCCCGCCGGCGCTGTTGGACAGGTTGTTGTCGATGGTACAGCCGGCGATCAACGGCGAAGCGTGCTCACAGTAAATCCCTGCACCGTGGTTCTTGGTGTCTACATTGCCTGAGATGCGGCAGTTGGTGATCGTCGGCGAGGACCACTCGCAGGAGATCCCCGCGCCGTTCTGGTAGGTGGTGAAGTTGCGCACGGTGAACCCGTCGAGCACCGAACCGTATCCCTCGTCATGAGTAAAGAGGAATCCATGGCCATGGAATGCCTCGCCATCGATGATGCAGTTCGCCGACCCGTTCTCCGACCGCAGGGCGACGGCCTTGCCGTAGAACTGGATGTTCCGGTTGCCCGTCCCGCTGTACACGCCGTCGGCCACCAGCACCGTGTCGCCGTCGCTCGCCGCATCGAGACCGGCCTGGATGGTGGGCTGGTCCGCGGGCACGCGGATCACGGCCGCGGACAGGCCGGCCGGCGGCGAAGCCATCAGGATGCAGATGAAGGCAATCAGGCGGATCATCCGGTCCCTCCTCTCCGGCAGGTGTCCGGGGATGTAGAGACCATTGTACATGAAAACGACCGGTCGCCGCCTGTCACAGTTCAGCGCTTCTTTCTTCGCCGCGCAGAAGTCACGGTCAAAGCAGCGGAAGCAGCCCATCTTGAAGCCCTGGCCGTACTGGGTTCATCGGCCGCTCATCAGGCGGCCACGATCACCCACCGGCCGAGGACCCTGCCGGTGACAAACCGGCACTTACGCTCGGCCCGCTCCCCCGGCCCGGCTGTTCTATTGACATTTTCACGAAAATACAAAGTATAGAAGGGGATGCCCGGCGAACCCGGGGGCGGCTTTTTCCGCCCCACTCGACTATCCAGAACAGGGAGCCCGACGCCATGAGACGGTCACTGCCGCTTGTTTTCATGCTGCTCGCCGCCATCGGCTGTTCCGGCGGCCGGGAGACCACCACCCTTTATTACGACAAGGACTGGCGCGGTGTGAGCAGCGCGGCGGATGCCGCCTTCTACCGCGAGGTGACTTTCGACCGCGACGGCATACCGCTGGGGCTGGTCCGCGACTACTACATCACCGGCGAGCTCCAGGGTGAGGGCCGCTTCCTCCACGTGGACCGGGACAACGACGAACAGAGCGTGTTCGACGGCCCGATGACCATTTACTACCGCAACGGGCTCAAGGCCAGCGAGGCAGTGTACCGCGGCGGCAAGCTGAACGGCCCGCAGAGCGAGTGGGACGAGTCGGGGGTCGAGCGCAGCCGCTCCGAATACCTGGACGGGCTGCTCCACGGCACATCCCTCGACTGGTATGAGAGCGGCAAGCTGCAGTACCGGGAGGTCTACGACCACGGCAGGCTGGTGAACAACAAGTACATCGAGTGCGACGAGTTCGGCCGGTGCTGGAAGATGATCTACGAGTCCTTCGACGGCCAGGGGCTGGACTGGAGCGAGGAGCAGGACGAGACCGTCCGCTCGCGGATCGAGGACGGGGAATACCTGATCGCCGCCCTGACCGACGGCGATGCGGCCTCGGGCTTGGCGCGCTGCGAGATCGACACGACCCGGGAATTCTCCATCGAGGCCACGCTGCGCAAGCGGGAGCCCTGCGCGGAGCAGGCCGCCTGCGGCCTGATCTGGGGCTTGAAGAACTGGGACAACTACTTCTGCATGGTCGTCGACGGGGCCGGCGACTTCCTGGTCTTCGGCTATGCCGAGGGGATCCGCGTGGAGATCGTGCCCTGGACCCACGCGGAGTACATCGAGCCCGGGGAGAACCTGCTCAAGATCTCCCGGACGGAGGACGGCCTCTTCTACTCGGTCAACGGCGAGCTGATCGGCCGCAGCGATTTCTACCGCTTCTTCGGGCACGGGCTCGGCGTCTACGTGGACGGCGCGATGACCGTGGCGGTGGACGACGTCACCGTGCGCCAGGATCTGCCCGCCGAGGAGTTCGTGCCCTCCGACCAGGGCACGGAAGGGGGCTGGCGGGGGAGCGGCTCGGGGGTCTTCGTCTCCCGCGAGGGCCACATCGCCACCAACCACCACGTGATCGAGGAGGCGGTGCGCATCGAGGTGGAGGTGGTGCGGGACGGCGCCAGGCACTCCTGCAGCGCGGAACTGGTGATGGAAGACCGGCAGAACGACCTGGCGGTGATCAAAATCAACGACGAGGCCTTCGAGACGCTGCCCCGGCTGCCCTACCACCTCGACGACCGGCTGCTCGACGTGGGCAGCAGCGTCTTCACCCTCGGCTACCCTGGCGCGCTCAGCGGCCTGGGCCAGGAGGTGAAGTTCACCGACGGCCGGATCAGCGCCCAGATCGGTTTCGAGAACGACGCCACCACCTACCAGATTTCCGCGCCGGTCCAGCCGGGCAGCAGCGGCGGGCCGTTGTTCGACGAGCGGGGCAACATCGTCGGCATCGTCAATGCCAAGGTGCTGCAGGCGGACAACGTGACCTACGCGATCAAGGCCGGCTACCTCAAAGACCTGCTCTCGCTCTGCTCGCTGAGCCTGGACAGCGGCCCCACCGCTGTGCGCACGCAGCCGCTCCCGGAGCAGATCAAGACCCTGCGCGAATACGTGGTGCTGATCAAGGTCCAGTGAGGCTGGCCGCTTCCGGTACGGGGACCTGGAAGCCGAGCCACTCCGAGCGCTCGCCAGTCGCAGGCGTCGCTATTCAAGGTTTCCGTCCCGAATCCCCCCTCGGCCATGTTAGGGCGCCACGCCCGTCACCGTGCAATCGCTGCTGTCCGTGTCGGCTGCGGGCGGGTAGGGCGGCTGGTTGTATGGCGGCGGCGTAACGTCTTCGGCGACGAGCGTGAAGACGTTGTCCCCGATCACCGGGCCCAGTGCCGGAATCGCAGTTCCCCAACTCGTCTGAAAACTGCCTCCCGCCATCACGCCGGTGAACCCGGCCCGCCAGCTGGGGAACGACATGCCGCCGGCCAGCACGACGTTGATGCGCGCGGCGAACCGGCGTGTCTGTTCCGTGTAGTTGTTCGTCAACGTCGCGGTCATCAGGGTCGTGAACGGCACGGTGCCCGAGGCCGGCGAACAGCTCAGGTCCGCCGAGACCGTCACGACCGGCGCCAGCTGGTTGCCGAAGATCTGCAGGCCGGTCTGACCATCGGAGACGTACGCCTTTCCGGCGTTCGCGAAAACGTTCAACGCGTTTCCCGGCGTGCGGCAGTGGTCGAGTTCCAGGGGGTTCGCCGGGTCGGACACGTCGAACAGAAAGAGGGAAGAGTCGTCCACCAGCCCCTCGGTGACATAGGCGAAGTCACCGTCGACACAGACCTCGGACGGGTAGAAACTCACATCGGAGAAACTGCCCGCCAGCGTCGGGTTTGCAGGATTGCCGATGTCGAGCACGAGGAGTTGTCCGTCCGAAGTGGTGACATAGGCGAATTCGCCCTGGACGGCAACGCCCTTCGCCGAGCCGGCGACGCCATAAGACCCGGCAATATACGGGGTCGACGGGTGCGACACGTCGACCACCTGCAGCCCCGCGTCATAGTCGGCCACGTAGGCGTACGATCCCGAGACGGCGACATCCTGTGCAAAGGACCCCGGGAGCGCCAGGGAGCCGGCGGCAACCGGGTTCATCGGGTCGGAGATCTGCACGATTCTCAGGCCGAACTGGAGATCTGCGATGTAGGCGTAGTTACCCTGCACGGCCACTTTCCTGGCGTACGCCGTATTGTCCAGCGAACCGACCTCGACGGGATGAAGCGGCGAGGAGATATCGATGATGCGGAGACCTTCATACCGGTCGGCCACGTACGCGTAATCACCCCGGACAAAGACGTCGATGGCCGTATCCGGCGTGTCCGCGACACCGACGAGAACAGGCAGCTTGGGGTTGGAGATATCGAGGATGTACAACCCGTCCTGCATGTGAGCGAGATAGGCGTAGTCGCCCTGCACCTGGGCGCCGTATGTCGACCCCACGATGTCGTAGGACCCGATGACGGCAGGAGCCGACGGGGTTCCCACGTCGACGACGGCCAGGTCACCGCCGCTGGCGTAGAGGATGTCCTGTGCCCGGGCCAGTTTCACCGGCGTGGTCTCCGGGGCCGTTCCGACGGGAGTGATGCCCGCCGGGTTGGAGACATCGAGGGCGATCAGCCCGGCGAACGGGTCGGCGACATAGGCCACGGTACCGTCGACGAGGACGTCCCTGGCGTTCCCCGTGTCGTAATAGCCGAGCAAGACCAGCACGATCTGGGTCAGGTCGACGACCTCCAGGTACCCGTTGCTGCAGATGTAGGCATAGGGCCCGGAGATGGTGACCGCTTCCACGTAGAGATCGGTGTATTTGAGCAGGTAGAGCGAGCCGTCCGGCTGAATGACGAACTGGTTCAACTTGGATGACTGTGCCGCGACGAGGGTGTTGCCCTGGATGTCGAGATCATTGCACGTCCCGCCAAACGCGTAGTAGCCGCTCTGGAACGGATTCGCCGGGTCGGACACGTCGAACCAGTGCACGCCGCTCACCGTGGTCGAGACATAGGCATAGTCGCCCCGGACGCTGACCGCCTGGGCCGAGACATCCGTGCCGTAATACTGGATGGGCAGGGCGCTCAGCCGCTCCGGCGCAGCCGGGTCGCCGACATCCCAGATTTCCAGACCGGCCCAGCCCGCGGCGATGTACAGCCGTTGGGCGGAGGCGTCGCTGAAGATGTCCTGGACGTCACCACCCGTGCGCAGCGTGTCTGACAGCAGCACCGGTGAAGCCGGATCGGTGATGTCGAGGATCAGCACGGCGCCCCCCGAACTCTGGAAGACGAGGTTCCGTGACTCGTCGACCGCGACGGCCCGTGCCCGGCCCAGGGGCCAGGTGCCGACCCGTGTCAGCGGCCCCGTTGTTCCATCGGTCAAGGCAGCGTCGCCGCCGGAAGGCCCTGTGGTGGTTGGTGGCTGTTGATCAGCGGTGGCCTGATGCATGGCGTTTGCCGGCAGGGCGAGGAGCGCAACCGCCGCCATACACAACGTCAATCGAAATGTGGCGTGTATTGTGTTCATAATCAGCACTGCCCCCTCTGTCACAGGAACGTGAATTCCGTATTCCTGGTATCCGTGGTCTGCCGCGAAGAAGAAACTTCGAGCCGTCACCGCGTCCGGCTGCCTTGCGGGTCATTGCCCCATACTACCAATATGCACCCGATCACCCGAGTGTGACCCCTTATTATAGCAGCAGGATTTCCCGGCATGGCGTGCCAGAGGTCCCAGTCCTGCTGCAGACCGAGCCAGAAGCCGGCCGACACGCCCAGCACCCTGGCCAGCCGCAAGGCGGTGTCGCTGGTCACCGACCGCTTACCGCGGACGATCTCGTTGAGACGGGGGAAGGAGGCCCCGATGGCGCTGGTCGACTCTCCTGCGCCCTGCTCAGTGCCAATCGGTGATTTCGACTTCATCTGCATGGACGTTCTCCCAACGGAAGCAAATCCGGCACCGATCGTTGATTTTAATGCTCCATTGCCCTGCCCTTTCACCCCTCAACCGTTCGAGCCGGTTCCCCGGCGGCCGATCGATGGGCAGGAATCGGAGTGTTTCAGGGAGCGCAGATTTCGGTGATAGTGACTAAAAATATACTATAAACTTTTTATTTTCTATAAATTATAAATTACATAGTGACTAATTTACAGCAAAGGATGTCATGCCG
>JAQAZP010000087.1:0-5581 GCA_032127265.1 Acidobacteriota bacterium | reverse complement strand
TTCAGGAACCACCCTGTATATCAAGAACACGATCCTGGGAAACAATACGGGCAACGGCACAGCCAATGATTTTGACTTTTATGACGGCACGGTAAATGACAATGGATACAACATTGTCGAATTCAGTACTGGCCACACTTTTTCCGGCAGCGGGGATATCACCGGATCCCAGGCCAACCTCAACCTGGCTTCATCTCTTGCCTCCAACGGCACGACAAACGGCACCCCGACCCTGGCACTTTCCACGGGCAGCGTGGCGATAGATGCAGCGAACAATACAGCCAACAACGGTGTTGCCATCCCTACCACTGACCAGCGGGATGCGAGCCGCGACGGCA
Source organism: Acidobacteriota bacterium (assembly GCA_032127265.1). Taxonomy (GTDB): domain Bacteria; phylum Acidobacteriota; class JAQAZP01; order JAQAZP01; family JAQAZP01; genus JAQAZP01. Next base: position 5,243 of record JAQAZP010000087.1, on the reverse strand, counting down.
CAACTGACATCGGTTCGTACGAGTTCAACGGCGCACTGTCCATCGAGCTTGTCTCCTTCACGGCGACGGCCCTCAAGGATGCCATCCTTCTGGAATGGGTAACAGCCTCCGAGATCGACACGGCCGGGTATGAAATCTGGCGATCAGACGGCAAGTCAGGACAGTACAAAAGGATGACCAAAGAACTCATCCCCGCCGAAGGCGGAATCGCCTGGGGAGCTGAATACGAGGCTCTCGATTCTCGCGTTCATCTGGGCAGAATCTACTTCTACCTGCTGGCGGAGGTTTCCGACGACGGTGGGCGAACGTTTCACGGTCCGGTCTCCGCCGGGGTCGGAATCGTACATCTGCCGTGAGCGGTGATAGCCCGTCATGACGCACTGACCGTCCTGGCCCTGCTGGCCCTGCTGGTGCCTCTACCCGGACAGCTGTATTCACACCACTCGATTTCCTCGGACACCGACCGGTCAACGAGCGAAATCCTCCCTCACCGGCCGGCACAGACACCAATCCATCCGGTGCTGCCTCATCCCGTTCGAGGGCACATTCAATCTGAAGGGATCGGATATGTCCCCGTGGAAGCAGTCCCGCATGAAGTGGAAACATTGAACTTGTCGTGGCCAGCGTATATCATGGCCGACAGGACTTCTGTCATCCTTCCCGGACTGCTGAAGAGGATATTTCGAAACGCCCCACCGCGGAACCTCTTGAGGAGTCGGGGGTTACCCCACTGATCAGAGTTTCGGGCCGTCCAGCGGTCCAGCCGAAGGAGAGGGAGATAACCATGCAATTATCAGACATTAAGCAATTCGCCGTCATCGGTCTGGGCAAGATGGGAGTGGACTGGGTGGCCAACCTGCTCGAGGGGGGCTACCGCGTGGTGGGGTATGACGTGGCGCCGGACGCGGGCGAACGGGCGCAGAAGGCCCTGGGCAAGGCCCTGGGCTGGATCGGCAAGAAACGGCACGCCGAGGACGAAAACTTCGCCGCCGCGGCGGCCACCCGTTTCAAGGTGGTGGCCGGCGAGGAGGATTTCCTCGCCGAACTGGGCTCCACACACGTCCTGCTGGAGGTGATCCTCGAGGACCTGCAGCTGAAGTGCGAAGTCTTGAGCCGCATCTGCCCGGCGCTGCCCGCCGACAGCCTGATCTGGACCAACACCTCGTCGCTCTCGGTGCACACCATGGCCGTGGCCTCGGGCCGCATCGGCACCTTCGTCGGCACCCACGGGATGAACCCGGTCTACCAGATGCCGGCCGTCGAGGTGGTGCGCCACCGCGAGGTCGACAAGGACGCCCTCGACCTGACCCTGAAAGCCCTGCGCGGCCTGGGCAAGAGCCCCTTCGTGGCCAGCGACGTCACCGGCTTCTGGGTCAACAAGCACCTGGTGCCCTTCATGCTCGAGGCCTACCGCGCTCTCGAGCGGGGCGAGATCACTGTCGAGGACGGCGACTCGGGCCTGCTGGGCAGCCTGGGCCATTCCCAGGGGGTGTTCAAGCTCCACGACTTCATCGGCTCGGACACCATGTACCGCGTGGCGGTGGCGATGTATATGGCCACCCAGGACCCGCGCTACTACCCGCCGGCCATCCTGACCCGGATGTTCAAGAACAACGAGATGGGGGTGAAGACCGGCAAGGGCTTCTACGAGTGGGAGGGGTTCAAGATCGTCGGCCAGCGCGATTTCAGCGACTACGTGATCAAAAGCTCGGACACGCTCCTCGAGGTGTAGCCCGCGGCGCTCGCCGTCCAGCTTCCGCAAGAGGCGGAACGCCGGTGAGCAGTGCGGGACAGGGGCAGGACATTCAGTGTTTTCCGGAGGTTTTCATGAAGACTGACATCACCCTCTTCCCCCGGGCGAGGATCCCCTACGGCACGTGGGGCAGCAGCTACTTCCCCGCCTGGCAGACCTCGGCCCTGGCCGAGGTGAACATCGGCCAGTTCGCCGGCGAGGCGATGAACCGCATCCTCGGCCTGCGCAAGGTGCCGGCATCGACCCTCGACTACCTGGTGATCGGCTCCACCATCCCCTGGCACTGGAAGTTCTGGACCGCGCCGCTGGTCTCCTCCTGCCTGGGCCACCGGGTGCCCGGCTTCCACATCGAGCAGGCCTGCGCCACCGGCCTGCAGGCGGTGATCCTCGCCGCGGCCGAGATCGAGGGCGGGGCCCACGACACTGTGGGCGTGCTGACCTTCGACCGGGCCAGCGACTCGCCGGTGGGCGTCTTCCCCGAACGCCGGGCTTATGAACGGACCATGGCCCTGGCCGACGTCTGGGACAACTTCGGCTTTGACCCGGCCACCGGCGGGGCGATGATCGCCACGGCCGGGCTGGCGGCCCGGAAATACAAGATCGAGATGAAGGAAGTGAACGAGATCACCCTCCGCCGCTACGAGCAGTATTTCGAGGGGAAAGACTCCGGCTTCCACGACCGTTACCTCGTGCCGCTGGACGTGCTCAACATCCAAGGCCGCTTCCTCGGGCGCATCGACTCGGACGTCGGCGTGCGGCGCATCTCCGCCGGCGCGCTGGCCGCCCAGCGCGAGCTGGACACCTGCGTCACCGGCGGCAGCCAGACCCACGCCGGCGACGGCATGGCCTGCCTGCTGATGACCACCGCAGAGAAGGCCCGCGAGATCAGCCCCAAACCCGAAGTAAACATCAGCCTGGTGGCCAAGATCGAGCTGCGGACCGTAGCCGGCCTGATGCCCGAAGCGCCGGGCCTGGCGGTGCAGAAGCTCTTCGACCGCGTCGGCCTCACCTTCGACGACATGGCGGTGGTTAAGAGCCACAACCCCTTCGCGGTCAACGACGCCATCTTCGCCCGGATCGTAGGCTGCGACTGGGCCAACATGAACAACAACGGCTGCTCGCTGGTCTACGGGCACCCACAGGGGCCCACCCTCACCCGCACCTTGATCGAGGCGCTGGAAGAGGCGGTGGACCTCGGCGGCGGCTACGTGCTGATTTACGGCTGCGCCGCCGGTGACGTGGGTATCGCAGCCATTTTCCAGGTTTCCTGAGGAGGAGGTCAGACCATGAAGAACGCAATGAGGCCTTCAACACTCACCACCCTCGGCCTGGGAAATGTGATCGACATCTTTGCCAGCGGCAAGCTGCCGGTGAACACCGGTGAGCTGGTGGACAAGGTCTTCGGCCCGGCCGGCCAGCGGGGCGCCCTGGTGGTCTCCGGGGCCAACGGCATCGTCGGCGCCGGCAAGGTGATGCAGCTGGGCTCACGCCTCGAGCCCTTCGGCATCCCCATCGTGGCCCTCGACTTCCCAGGGGTGCCCGACGGCATCGGCCAGCAGTACCCCGGCCTGGTCCGCGCCTTCGGCTCTGACTCCGCGGCCAGGGTGATGTCCAACGTGGTGCAGTTCTCCTATGACGGCAAGAGCCTGCCCGCGCGCCTCGGTGACTTCAACCCGCGCTTCCTGCTCGAAGCGATCCCCGAGATCCTCGAGATCAAGAAAGCGCACTTCGACATCTTCACCAGAACGTTTCCCGGGATCGAGATCCGCTCGGTCACCTCGGGCTTTCCCCGGTCGCAGCTGGGCGTGGGCATCGCCCACCCGGCCTTCCCCCACGAGATCAACAAGATCTATGAGATCGTCGAGAACGAGCCCTCGTCGGTGACCCAGCTGCTCTGGGCCCTGGGCCTGATCCCGATGATGGTCAGCGACGACTGGGCCTTTGTGCTCGACGTCTTCTTCTGCGGGCTGACCCTCGCCGCCTCGCGCTACCACGAGACGAGCAACATGCCCTACTGGAAGATCGACAAGTTCGTCCGCCGGCTGATCGGCCCCAACCCCTTCCGGGCCCATGACGCCATCGGCGCCGCCGGGGCCAACTTCCTCACCTGGAGCTGTCTGCACCACCTGAGCCGGCACTACGGCGACCTCTTCACCCCCAGCGCCGTGCTGGAGGAGAAGATGACCAGCGGGCAGAACTGGTATCCGCTGAACCACTTCCGCCCGCTGGTGGACTGGGCGCTGAACGACCCGGACAACCAGGAGTTCGAGACCAGGCTGCTGGGACCGATGTTCCAGATGACCAGCCTGATGGTCCACGAGAAGCGGTCGCACATGGCCACGATGAACGCCATCGGCGAGCTCTGCGCCCAGTTCACCCGCGGCCTGCCGGCGGTGATCCGGGCCCGCGGCGCCGACGCCTCCCGCGAGCTGGTCGAGCGCTATCACCGGCTGCACCCCGGGGCGGCGGGCGGCGCCTGGCACCCCGAGGCCTTTGACGCCATCGGTTCGCCCGAGTGGCAGCAGCTCTACGTCAACGCCGAGCACGACGGCACGGTGGGCGTGATCAGCATCGGCCGCGAGGCATACAACAGCGACGTCAACCTCGAGATGAACCGCGCCATCGACTGGCTGAAGGCCGAGGGGATCGAGCGGGTGATCGTCACCGGCGACTTCCACCTCGTAACCCAGCTCACCGGCGCCGACACCGGCGACTTCTTCCCCGCCCTCGAGGATGCCGAGATGGGCGTGGCCATCGCCAGGGGCTGGTCCGAGACCGCCCGCCGGCTGCACGCCGAGTTCGCCGTCTCGGTGGGGTTTGTAAACGGCAAACGCGCCCTCGGCGGCATGCTCGAACTGCTGATGCACTGCCACTACCTCGTCGCCGTGGACGACGCCTCCCTCGGCATGCCGGAAGTGACCCTGCCGGTGGTGCCGGGCATGGAGGGCTGTCACTGGCCCTTCCGCCGCGCAGCCAAAGAGCACTGGCCGCGGCTGCTCTCCTTTCTGCTGGAAGGCCGGGCGGTCAAAGCGCCCCAGGCCCTGGACTGGCTGGTGGACTTTGCCGGGCCGCTGGAAGAAGCGCTGGCCGCCGCCTGGAACACAGCCGCGGGCAACGACTTTGGCCTGCCGCCGAAGACGTTCGCCGACGGAGCGCTTCAAGGGGTGGCCGACACGGTGCCCCCGCTGAGCCAAGCCGGCGATCCGGGGATGGAGGCCGGCCGCGAAGCGATCCTGGCCAACATCAAGGGTTCAACGTCGGTACCGCTTGCCGAAGCCCTGGACGTCCAGGCCCGCCACTCGGGAGACTTCATGACCACCAAGGCCTGCCTCAGCGGGGTTATCGGCGGGATGTATAAAAAGACGGTGAAGATTTAGTCACGACATGAATCAGAAAAGGGGGGCACCATCTGAATGATGTCCCCCTTTTATCAGGTGGCTGTCACCCCTTATTCCCGTCTTGTGATATATGTTCCCAGGAACTGCTCGCG
>JAQAZP010000086.1:0-4639 GCA_032127265.1 Acidobacteriota bacterium | reverse complement strand
TGGTACCCCCGATCAGCGCCTTAGGTCGGCGTCCGCTTCCTGCGGTACTGTCCATGCCCACCTCGCGTCGGTGCGTGACCGGAATGCGCGTAGAGCCGCCCGTGCGGCGACGAAGCCGGATGTCCGCTTTCTCACGACGCCGAATCAGTCTCGGCGAACGATGAGGCCCGCGGCCTGTGGCTCGCCGGCTGCACCGAACCGGTGCTGGCGCTGTTGATCGCCGCTGCGATCCTGGTCCCCGGCGCCCCCTGGCCGACCAGGGGGGCACTTTCCGCGCTGGATGGCGGCCTTGGTGCCGATCCTGCTGATCCTCTGCCTCCGCACCGGGCTCGTGCAAGGCATCGGCGCAGGGACCGGGACGCGGTGGCGATGATGGGGGAGACGTTGCGCACCATCGGGCCCTACCTGGTGCTCGCCTTCTTCGCCGCCCAGTTCATCGCCTGCTTCGGGCACGCACGTCTCGGCGAGATGCTCGCCATCGTCGGCGGCACCTGGCTGGCCTCCCTCGGGCTGCCGGCGGCCGGGCTCGCGGTGGCCTTCGTCGTCGTGGTGATCGTCGGCAACCTGGTGCTGGGCTCGGCGTCGGCGAAATACGCCCTGTTCGCGCCGGTCTTCGTGCCCACGTTCATGCAGGCCGGCATCAGCCCCGAACTGACCCAGGCGGCCTTTCGGGTGGGGGATTCGTCACCAACAGGTCACGCCGTTCAACCCCTACCGGATCATCATCCTCGCCTTCATCCGCCGCTACCGGCCGGACGTCGCTCTGAAAAATCCGAGGGAAGGGATTTTTCTCGGAAGATAGGAAGTAGGTCCACGCCGTCCTCGGCAGTGCTTCAAACGCCTCGCCCATGATGCGCCGGGTTGGCCGGTTCGGATCAGCAATTCCCGAATCCCCAACCCGACCCCAACGGCCAGCCGAGCAGCACCCAGACGCCGAGCAGGGCCGACCAAAGGGCTGCGAAGACGAGCGTGCAGGGCAGCATCAGCGAGAGCAGGGTGCCGAAGCCGGTCAAAAACCACAGTCGTTCACAACCATGGAGCCCGATGCCGGCGTCGTCGTGACATTATTCGAGCCCGGTTCCCAGATCACCTCGGGATTGGTCGGATAGTTCTCCCAGCGCTTGATGCCCTTCCATTCAAAAGTGGTACCCGCCGGCATGGCATAGGTCTCGCGCCAGGTGGGATAGGAAGTGGGCTTGAGGATTCGGCCGGCGCCCGGGTCCCAGTTACCCAGTTCCGGGATGTTGCCGACCAGGTAGACGCTTTCTCCCCAGGTGGTGTGGCCCTGGGAGCATTCGAAGGTCACCGGGACGGTGCCGCCACCGTCGGACAGCGGATAGCGCTGGTCCACCACGGGCAGCTTGCTGAAGTTCTCCCCGTCGCGCACCGACCGTACCAGCTTGATGTATTCGGCGTGGGGCCAGGCCAGGGGAGTGGCGCTGTTGGTGCCTTCGCCCACCCTGAACCGGCTGCCGCCGCCGGCGCACACGCCGTCGTAGACCTGCTCGGGCAGCAGGTAGCTATCGTTGGCGAACTGCTCCATGCCCCGCACGTAGGTGTCTCTGACCGCTTGCAGATCGCCGGCCGGGATGGAGCCGGGATGGGTCTTGTGCAGTTGGTCGATCACGTAGGTTCCGTACTCTCCGGTGAAAAACGGCCAGACCCGGCCCCGGTTTTCGAAGTTGTCGCCCGCGAAGTTCGCGCAGTTGTCGCGTCGCTCGCCGTAGCGGTCCTGGGAGTATCGTCTCCACCCCGGATAGCTTGTGCCGCCGAAGATGAAGTCGTAGCGGACGCGGTCCACATGGGTCAGCCCGGTATCGTCATATTCCTCCAGAGTTTCCAGCACCCGGCTGTCGTCCGGCTCCAGCACGCCGTAGCGAACCAGTTCGAGAAAGCCGCCGTCCAGCACCGCCTTGTCGTCCACGCAGGTTCCGCCGTTGTTGATGCAGGTTTTGTCACCGCCGTCTTCGATCCGGTACAGGTATTTCCCGTCACCGAAATGGCCCGATGTGGTGTACATGTCGCCCAGGGCCCGGTAGATCGCATCGGCCTGCAGCCGATACCAGGCAGCGGCGCCGCCCTCCGGCCCGCCGATGAAGTCGGCGATATCCGCGGCCGCCACCAGGCCCGCGATGACCGCAGCATTGGTGGAAGGCGACTTGCCGAACTCTTCCTCCCAACGCTCTTGCTGGGTCTCGTCGATGGCGTATTCGCCCGTGTTGTGGTGGGTGGGTCCGACGATGTCCACGGCACTCCTGTTGGACAGGAATTCGGCGGCCGGCTTCAGCATGGAGTGGTAGTAGGACGTCATCTCCGCATCGCTCAACACCCCCGCCTTCCATAGCTTGTGGGCATACATGATCGGCATGGCGGCCTGGTCTTTCTGCAGGCCTATCCACTCCAGGGTCCCATCCACATGGGTCTTCTGCAGGAACCAGCCCGGCTTGTTGCCGGCCCCCACGCCAGGGGTGGTGAAGCGGACCTGGACATTTGGCAGATACTTGAAGGCGACCTTTGCGGTATCCGTATCGCCCATGGCGAGCAGGGCCATGCCCACCTGGAAGAAGTCCCGTACCCACACGGCGCGGTAGCCGGTGGCGAAGTCATCCGCCGACACCGACTCGCCCCAGGGCACGCACAGGCAGGCGATCAGAGCGCCGGCGTGGGTCTTGTCTTCCATGGATTTCAGCATCAGGGCGCTGCTGTGCAGCAAGCGCCCGTTGTCTCCGGTGGCCGGGATCAGGGAGCCGAGCTGGGACAGACCGGCCAGGTAGTCCTCCCAGCCGGTGACGGCGCCGACGCCGCTGAAGCGGTCCAGCAGGACCTGGTAGCCGTCACCCAGGGAGCCCTGGGCGTTCGCATCGGCCTCGTTGAAGCTGTCGCCGAATCCGATCACGATGTCGAAAGTCACGGTCGCGGTATTGACGCCGGCCAACTGCCCCGTTAGGGCCACGTTGCCTCTTCCCTGGGGGGGATGTCCCTGGGTGAAGTCGAACTCGAAGTCCATGGCCCGGTCGGCATGCAGGTCGCTCCAACCGTCGTTCACCCCAACGTAGCCGGCCGAGGTCTTGACGAAGCCGCTGCTGCTGCGGACCACCAGGTAGCGGTTGTCCGCCACGTTTCTGGCGCCCAGGAAGTCGCCGCCGGTAAAGCCCACATCCTGGTTGCCCGTGTTGGCCACGTGGGGGTTCACCAGCAGATAGGGCGTGATGCCGTTCTCGAAGGCCTGAAAGCTGACCCGCATGAACAGGCTTTGCCGATCCGGATCCGTGAATACATCCTTGGTGATGCGGTAGCGGTTCTCGACATCGGTGTTCACGATCCGATAGGCCGGAGACAGGGGGCGTCCCGCCGCGTCGGTGTGCAGATAGGACACCGAGTGATTGGTGTGCAGTCGCTCCTCGTCGAACCAGCCCCCGCCGGAGGTGCCGGTGATCAAAAAGCCCATGTCCTTCAGCTGGGCCTCGTGGATCAAGCCGTAGGCGGTTTCCGTGACGATGCCTTCGGCCAGCGAGAACCAGACCCTGGACACGGTGCCGGTGTCGGCATGCCCGAACACGCTCAAGGCCGGGTCGTATTTCTCATACGAGGTTCCGATCCCCTGCTTCATCGAGCTGGCCCACACCGACGGGGCGCCATATTGGTTGCCTCCCGCGCCCGGGGGCGCTGCTCCGCCGCCCGCGGCGGTGGCGTTGATCGAAGCGGCAGTCGCAACCGCTGCCAGCAATCGTCCTGCGAATATCAGCCAATGGGTGTTCATGAATGCTCCTTACGATTCCGGGTCCGTGAAATGCCCAAGCCGTCAGGACTGACGACAGCGCACTGGAGATTATTCCGGAACTTTATTTCGAAAGGCTTCGTCCCTTCCGGTTGAACGGACAGAAGGTCAGCCCATCGCTATGCCGTAGCCCCCACCCCCGGGCGTCTCTAGGGTGAGAGGGTCTCCCGGCCCCAGTTCCAGGGCCACCTTTCCCGCCACCGGCTCGCCGTTGAGCAGGTTGCGGCCCGACTGGCCGCTCCCGCCGCCCGAAACCCCCAGGGGAGCATGCAGACGGCGCTCGGTGAGCAGGGAGGCCTGGGCCGGTGCCAGAAACTGGTACTCACGGATCAGGCCGTCGTCGCCGCTCCGCAAAATCCGGCGCCTGCGGAGCCGCGCCGCAAAGCGTAGCGGGTGACACGCAGAGGATACTGGGTCTCCAGCACTTCGATGGGGGTGTTCAGAGTGTTGGTCATGTGGGTCTGAACGCCGGAATGGCCGCCGCCCCGGGCTCCCGCCCCCATGCCGCCACCGATGCTCTCGTAGTAGTCCCAACGGAAGGACATCCAAGCAGCCCTGTGAGTCTAGACATGATGTTTTGACCTGCCCGTCCTCAACGTGCGTGGGTTATGTTGGGGACGGAATGTTCCATCAACACAGAGCCACATTGAGGGGGGCAGGTCATGCGGGAGTTTAGCCCAGAGCAGCATTGGATTGAGACGGAGTCGGCGTTGGAGCGAGTCGGCAACGCGGGGCAGGAGGAGCGCCACGCGGCCTATGTGGGACTGGACGTGCACAAAGAGACGATCACGGTGGCGGTGGCGGAGCCGGGGCGAGGCGAGCCGGTGTACTGGGGGGAGATCGCCAACAAGCCCAAGACGG
>JAQAZP010000085.1:0-2587 GCA_032127265.1 Acidobacteriota bacterium | reverse complement strand
TCTCGGCCTCCCCGCCCTGCCGACACACTGCTCACGCAGCCTGGATCAGGCGCTGGGGGACCACCCGCGGCTGGTGGAGTTGATCCAATGCGCCTTCCAGAGGTCGACCCTTCCCTCCCGGGCTGAGATGTCGCTCCACAGCATGGGCGAACGGAAAATCGTCGGTTACTCGATGACCTTTATCAAGACTCCGGCTGGCGAGACCGTGGGAGTGTCACTGACCTTCAAGGACCTGACCCGCATCGAACAGCTGGCCGAGCAGGACCGGATGCGCAAAAGAATGGAGGCCTTGGGGCACATGGCGTCTCGCCTGGCGCACCAGATACGCAACCCCATCGCCGCGATCAACGTGATGATCGATCTGATCCGCCGGCGGGTCCAGGAGCTGCGGACATCTGAAGAAACTGGAGAATTTTTCGAGCGGATCAATCACGAACTGAACAGCATGAACACCACGGTGACCGAATGTCTGGAGTATGTGAGGTCGGTGCCGGTAAACCAGCAGGAAACGGACTTGCTGCCCCTGATCAGGGAGTCGGTGGACCAGGTACTGCTGGGGGCCGAGGTGGGGAGCGAAACGGTGCGCATCGAGAATGGTACGGTCTCCGCCAAAGTGCAGCTGGACCGCAACCAGATGAAACAGGTGTTCGAAATCATTATCCGCAACGCCCTCGAGGCCTCGGACAACGCCGGCCCGGTGACCATCAGGGTCAGCGGTGGTGAGGGTGCCACGGATCGGCAGCAGTCCGGTGATGAAGCGGAACCGGGTACCGACGGCACGGAACGTGATCAATCCGTGGTGGTGACTATCACCGACCGTGGCCCGGGAGTGGATCCGGACTCCCTCGAGCGAATCTTCTACCCCTTCTTCACCACCAAGAAGAACGGTTCCGGTATCGGCCTGTCGGTGGCCCAGAAAATAGTTGATGCCCATGGCGGAAGGATCGACGTAGTGAGCCGGGTGGGCGAGGGCACAGCATTCAGCGTGGTGATCCCCAAGCGGGCACCGTTGATTTCAGCTGCTCCCTGATCCGTCAAAGGAAAGATATGAGATTACTCATTGCCGAAGACAACGATACCCTGAGAACCGGCATCGGTCTGCTGTTCAGCGGCCAGGGGCACGAAGTGGTGGAAGCGCGTGACGGCGGCGAAGCCCTGACCAGGCTGCGCGACGAATTTTTCAACGTGGTGATCACCGACGTTGAGATGCCCGGGGTCACCGGCATGGAAGTGCTTCGCACCTCCATGGAGGTGAACAAGAGCACGGTGGTAATTATCATCACCGCCTATGGCTCGGTGGACGCGGCGGTGGAGGCGATGCGTGCCGGCGCGGCCGACTATATTCAGAAACCCTTCAACCTCTCGGAACTGGAGGTGAAGGTGCAGAAGGCGCTGGACTACAAACGGATCGCCAACGCCGTGGACTACCTGCGGCACCGGGAAAAGCTGATCTACCGCTTCGAGGACATCGTGGGCCAGAGCAAGCCGTTTCTTGATGTGATCGAGATCGTGAAGAAGGTGGCCGGAAGCAACGCCACCGTGCTGGTCACCGGTGAAACCGGCACCGGCAAGGAGATCATTGTCGGTGCGATCCACAACAACAGTCCGCGCCGCCGCAACACCCTGGTCAAGGTCAACTGCGCCGCCCTGCAGGAAAACCTGCTGGAAAGCGAACTGTTCGGCCATGAACGCGGAGCCTTCACCGGTGCGGACAAGCAGCGGATCGGACGCTTCGAACAGGCCGACGGCGGCACGATCTTCCTCGACGAAGTGGGCGACATGTCACCCAGTACCCAGGCCAAGGTCCTGCGGGTTCTCCAGGAGCACGAATTCGAGCGTCTGGGCGGAACACGGACCATCCGGGTGGACGTCCGGGTTGTGGCGGCCACCAACCGCGATCTGGTAAAGCAGATCGAGGAAAATACCTTTCGTGAGGACCTCTATTACCGGTTGAATGTGGTCTCGGTCCACCTGCCTCCTTTGCGGGAGCGCAAGGACGACATCGAAGCGCTGAGCCAGTTCTTCCTCAACCGGTTTTGTCGCGAGTTCAACAAGAAGGTCAAGGGCTTCCACCCCGGAGTGCTGCGGGCCTTTGTCCGCTACAACTGGCCGGGAAATATCCGCGAACTGGAGAACTCCGTCGAGCGGGCAGTGCTGATGCTGGAAGGTTCACTGATCAGGATGGAACACGTCACTCTCGGCGGCTTTATCGACGAGGAGATGGGGCGCAGCACAATGTCGATCAGGATTCCTCCGGCCGGCATCAACCTCGACGAAGTGGAGCGGACCCTGCTGATCGAGGCCTTGAAAATGAGCAACTGGGTGCAGAAGGATGCCGCTGCTCTGCTTGGCATAAGCCGGCGGGTGATCAACTACAAGATCAAGAACCACAAAATCACCTCCCCACGATGGACCGTACATCGCGGGGCCGTCTAACCGTTCAGGCTCTGAAGGACAGGATTGGTTGTACAGTGGTGAGAAGTCACTCGGCGCTGGCCACCCGGTTCCCCCCCACCTCGAGAATATGCAGAAGTGTCTCGTCTGCCCGAAGGAGAAGCGAAGCGGTATCGCTGGCATTGGTCGGGTA
>JAQAZP010000084.1:0-14796 GCA_032127265.1 Acidobacteriota bacterium | reverse complement strand
AGACCGAAGGCCGGCTCGACGTCGCCGTCACCGAAGGTCACCACCTGGACCGGCCCGCCGCCGAAGCGGATACGGGTCTCCACGCCGAGGCCGCCGCGCCACCATGTGTTCAGCCCTGAAATCACCTATCACCACCGTCACCTGGTCGCCGGAGGAGACCATGCGGCCCGGATTGCCGAAGTAAGCGAGATAGGTCGTGCCCGTTTTCGCCTCCGTGGCCGTCGAGCGCAGGCCGCCCACTTTCGGCGGGTTGGGCACCACCAGCCGCTGGCCGCTGGCCTGGTCCACCAGGTAGGTCTCGGCGTTCCGCCGTATCAGCGGCAGGACCTTCTCCGGGTCGAGCGCCGTGAGTCACTCTCGCTCGAGACCGGAGCAATCCCGTCGGGCCCATCGTCGCCGAAGGCGAGGGAGTCATCCAGATTCTCAGACAGCACCGGGCCGCGAAATCCCAACGCATCGAGCCACCGGGCGCCTGCGTTCAGCCTGTCCTTGATCCCATAGACGGTCCTGACCGTCAGGACGATCAGGAACAGGGCCAGGCCGGCAGTGACCTCGCACCCGTATCAGCCGCCTTGCCGAATCAGATCAACGCGCCGGTTCTGCTACTTGCCTTCAGGCGTACTGTTCTCGGCGACGGGCTTTCCCTCGCCGTACCCTTCAGTCTGAAGACGGCTACCATCGACACCGTACGTCGAAACGATGAACGACTTGACGGCTGCGGCGCGGCGCTTCGAAAGGTCGAGGTTGTAGGCCTCTTCACCATCACTGTCGGTATGGCCTTCGATGGCCAGGCCCAGGTCGGCGTGTTCAGTCAGCATGGCGCCAATCTCCTTGAGCGTCGGCGTCGACTCGGGCCGGATCACGTCGCTGTCGACGGCGAACAGGATGCCTTGCGTGGACACCCGGCCGTCGCGCGCCAGGACGTCGTACAAATCGAGTCCGCCGGCGGCGATGCGCAGCGGCCCGATCATGATCGGCTTCGCCTCAACGGCAGACCCCACGCTGAAGAAGATCTTGTTGGTGCGGGGAAACACCGCGTTGGGCGCGTTGGCAACCCGTTGTTCGTTCGCGTACACCTTCATGTACGCTCCGTCCGCCATGATGCGCATGGTCACAAGTGTGTCGTGGCTGGCGTCAGTTCGCCGGTCGGTCCTAATCGACGGACCCACTCCCTTCACGGGATTAATACCGGCCGTCGTGAATTGAAAGTTGGGCATCGAGCCCGCATAACTGCGGTCGCCGTCGTACACCGGTGCCGTGCTCACACGCAGATACCCGTTGCCATGTCCCACGCTGACGGGAAACTCGATTGTGAACTGCTCGGGCAGGGTCTCCGGCAAGTTGACGCTGACGGTTCCCGTGGCCGTGGCCCGAAGGTATCGCCCCCCCTGCCACTCCACGACTTCCCAGTTGCCAGCCAGGAGATCCCAGCGCCGAGGAAAATCACCGACCTTGTCGGCGCTGAAGTCGTCGGCAAATAGAACCTGCGGGCCGGGAACGAAGTCGTAATTCGCCCAGACGCCGGTGCCCGGTCGCTCGTTGCCGGCGGCGGTCGGGTCAGCTGTCTGAGCATGTGTAACGGGCGCCGCGAGGCACACAAGCAATGCAACCATTCCAATTTGTCTGAAAAACATGTCAGATGTCTCCTATTCTATTTCCTGTTACAGCCCTACTCCGCGACCGCGGCGGCAAGGGCGGTGGCAAGCGGAAAGCTCGGCTCCCCGGTGACGGCCATGCCGTGATAGGCCTCGAACTGGGAGATGGCGACCTGCGTCAAGGTGTCGAGCACGCCGTCGGTGTTGCCCGGCTTGTAGCCGAGGGTCACCAGGCGCTTCTGAATCTCCGCCAGATCCACGCCCAGGGCGACCGGGCCGCCCGGGGCGACGCTGAAAAGGGCCTTCAAGTCCGGATCGCAGTAGATCTCTTCGATCTCCTGGACGTATTCGAGAACGCCGCCGTTGGCCATTTTGCGCAGCGTATCCATCTTGTCGCCCACCATTTTTTCCATCATGCCGCGCTGGTTGGCGGGCATCGACGCCATCTGCCGGTCGAAGTCTTCGAGCTGCTGCTTCGCTTCTTCCATCTGCGCCATCTGCGCGTCGTCGAGCAGGCCGCCCATGCGCGTGACGCGCCGGTACGGCTCGTAGAGGGTGCAGCCCGGAACCTGGCGAAAGTCCGAATTACGAACCTCGAGGAAGAAGGGGCGCGACGCGCCGTCCGCGACCATCGTGCCGTCGATCCGATGCGCGGCGATGACGTACTCGTCGTTGTCGATCCAGATGCTGGTGCCGTTGAAGAACACCTGCTGGCCGTCGACCGTATCCATGAGCACGTTGACACCGGCGAGGCTGTAGCGAGTCGCCGGGCCGCCTTCGAGTTCCTTGACACCGACTTTCTCGAGCCGCGCGACGATTTCGGCGACCTCGTTCGACTCGGCCTGGGCCTGCGCGTCGCTCGTTGCCAGCGAGTGCTCGGCCTCACGGAGCGCGACGGCTGTTCCTACCATCATCAGTCCGCCGGCAGCGAGCATCCGGTGGGGGTTGAGCCAGGGCTTGCGATACTCGAGAATGAGCGCCATTCTCCTTCGACCTTCGTCGCCGTCGTTGGTCGGCTCCCAGTCCTGCTTCAAAATACCTTCCAGCACGCTGTCAATGTCCTCACCGCCCGTGTGGGCGTTCAACACCTGTTGAGCGTCGATCATGGCGCCCCCGTAGAGGTTCACGAAGTCCGAGCCAGGGCTGATACCGGCGAGTGTCTGAACCTCGAGAGCGCTCAGGGGCCGCTCCTGCCGGCCCTGCGTGCCGTCGGGGTTCTCGACCGTCTCGACCTTGTAGACCACGCAGTTCGAGGTGCAGCATGGTCCTTGAGCCCCTTCGGAAAATGCAGCCCGCAGGCCCGGAATCTCGCCTCCAGCGATGCGCTCGACATAGGTATCAACACTCTTCAACCGTTCTGCGCGCCTAACGAGCGCGGACTTGAGCACACTGTCTGCCGGGTCCAATCCCGGCGGATAAGGGGCCATCTGACTGGAGGCAAAATCGGACACGAGAACCAGGGCGGCGGCGATCAAGATGACTCGTCTGCCAAGGATCGCGCCGGACACGGTTGCTGCGAGACGGCGCAGCGCCGGTTGTTGTGTGCGCATTATGGATTCCTCCAGGCTTCGACGTCGCTCTCGGTCAGGCCGGGAGCCTTCGCCGCGGACGTGAGATCGGCAGCCGACGCTTCGGCCGAATAGATGTCCGCCGAGGCCAACCCCGACAGCATCACGACAGCGAAAATCAAAAACGGAATCAGCTTTCTGGTCATGGTTCCCTCCTGGGATATTTCTATTTTCTCATCAACAGAGAACAGGGTGATGAGCGGAAGATGCCGCTTCCGCTCACCCCTGGTATCTGTTCACAGTTACGGCGCCGCTCCGGTCACCGTGCAGGCATCTCCGGCCGTGTCCCCTGCCGGGGGATACGGCGGCTGGTTGTATGGCGCCGGCGTCACGTCCTCGGCGACGAGGCTGAAGACGTTGCTGCCCACCAGCGTACCCAGAGCCGGGAGGTTCTGGTTCCAGGAAGTTACGAAACTACCCCCCGCTGCCACGTTGGTGAAACCGGCGCGCCAGGAGGTGTATGACTGCCCGCCGGCGAGGGCGGCGTCCAGGCGCCCGGAGATCCGCCGGCTCTGGCCGGTGTAGAGGTTGTCCAGCGTGACGGTCATCGTCGTGCCGAAGGGCAGTGTGCCCGACGAGGGCAGACAGGTCAGCCCGGCGGCTATGGTGGATGTCGGCCCTGTGGCGGCTGACGTCTCGTTGGAGGGCAGCCCCTCGTTGCCGTGGACATCCTCACCGGTCACCTTGAAATACCAGGTGCCGGCACCGGGGTTGGTGTCGGTGTAGATGGTGTCGGCAGCCGTGCCGATCAGCGTCGTCCCGTCAGGCGTGAACCCGGAGACGCTGCTGCGGTGGACCCGGTAGAACGCCAGGTCTTCATCGAGGTGCCCGCTGGCGGTCCAGTTGAGCAGGGCATCCATGCCGGATGGCATACCAGTGAGGTCCAGTGGCGCGCCCGGCGCCAGGTTGTCCACCGAGTAGCCGCTGGCCACCGCCGATTCCCAGTAGACCCACTGATCACCCGTCTGCGCCACCACCTTGTATTCGGTGAGGGGAATCTCACCTGTGCCGGTGAACACACCATACGTAGGGGCATCGCTGGCATACTCATCCCAGTAGTACGCCGTGATGTCCTCCACGTGTGCCCAGCCTGACAGTGCGTCATCCGCAGGAGACGCAGCGCCCCCCGCCGGTATGCGCTTCCAGACCGAGTAGTGGGTTACAACCTGGTACGGGTATTCGTCAAGGTATCCGGGCGCCCAGCTCAGCACCACCACACCACCCTGGTCGTCAGGGTAATCGATCACCTCGGTGATGATGGGAGTCGGATCACCACCAAGATATCCGTGCCGCTCGATTTGCTGGGCGTAGATGTCATAGAAACTTCCGGACCGGGCATCCGTCCAGGCGACGATTGCCCCGCCCGCGTCGTCGCTGATCAATCGTGGAGCACTCTGAGTATTTGAGGCGATACTGACGGCCACACCATCCACAGCCCAGCGCGCATTGCCCAGGCCATCCACCCCCTGGGCATAGAGGTCATAGATCCCGGAACGATTATCCGTCCAGGTGATAATCGCCCCGCCAGTGCTGTCACTCACCAGTATCGGACCAGACTGATCGTTGGCCGCAGTACAGACGGCCTCACCGTCCGTAGTCCAGAGCGCGTTGCCCGCGCCGTCCACCCGCCGGGTGTATATGTCATAGTTGCTCCCGGAACGATAATCGTGCCAGGTGATGATCGCCCCACCGGCGCCATCGCTGACCAGTTGAGGCGATTGCTGATTGTTCGTGGCCGTACAGATGGCCACCCCATTGGCGGTCCAAAATGCGGCTCCCGAGCTATCCACCTGCTGGACATAAATATCCGAAAGCCCCGCCCGGTAGTCCGTCCAGGCAATGATCGCCCCGCCCATGCCGTCGCCCAACAGCTGGGGATAGATCTGATTGTTGGCCGCGGTGCAGACAGGCGCGCCATCCACATCCCAGAGCACAGTTCCGGAACCGCCTATCCGCTGAGCAAAAATGTCATAAGCCCCGAAGCGTGAATCCCACCAGGTGAAAATCGCGCCACCTGAACCATCGCTGACCAGGTCGGGACCAAACTGACTGCCAGTCGCGGTGCAGACGGCCTCACCGTTCGGTGTCCAGAGCACGGTTCCAGAGCCGTCCACCCGCTGGGCATAAATGTCGGCAGTTCCCGACCGGTCGTCCTTCCAGACGATGATTGCCCCGCCCGCGCCGTCGCTCACCGCCTCAATATTGGACCGGCTGCTTGCCGCGGTGCAGACAGGTATCCCGTCCACGGTCCAGAGTACGGTTCCCGAGCTGTCCACCCGCTGGGCATAGATGTGTTGGCTAGGTCCGGAGCGTGGATCCAGCCAGGTGATGATTGCCCCGCCCGCCCCGTCGCTGGCCAGCCGGGAGAATACCTGCTCGCCTGTCGCAGTGCAGATGGCCACCCCGTCCACGGTCCAGAGCGCAGTCCCCGTGCTGTCCACCCGCCGGGCATAGATGTCCTTGGCCCCGGAACGAGCATCTTCCCAGGTAGTGATCGCCCCACCCGCACCGTCGCTGACCAGCCCGGAAAAGTATTGGCTGAATGCCGCGGTGCAGACCGGTGTGTTCAGGTTGGGATCGTGGGACCACTGGGCGCCTGCGGGCAAGACCCACAGGACAACCAGGGCCGTAAATGTAAGTGCTGATACCCACTTCGCTTTCATGATATTTCTCCTCGCGGACTTTGTGTCCGCGATATCTTGTTTTTCACTCACGGGGCGTTTCCGGTCACCGTACAGTTCGCGCTGTCCGTGTCCCCGGCCGGCGGATACGGCGGCTGGTTGTACGGGGCCGGCGTTACGTCCGCGGCGACGAGGCTGAAGATGTTGCTGCCCACCAGCGTGCCCAGGGCCGGGAGGTTCTGGTTCCAGGAAGTTACGAAACTACCCCCCGCTGCCACGTTGGTGAAACCGGCGCGCCAGTTGGTGTATGACTGCCCGCCGGCGAGCGAGGCGTCCAGGTGCCCGGAGATCCGCCGGCTCTGGCCGGTGTAGAGGTTGTTCAGTGTGACGGTCATCGTCGTGCCGAAAGGCAGCGTGCCCGACGACGGCAGACAGGTCAGTTCCGCTGATATGGTGGATCCCGGACCAATCGCGGCCGACGTCTCGTTGGAGGGCAGCCCCTCGTTGCCGTGGACGTCCTCGCCGGTCACCCTGTAGTACCAGGTGCCCGCGCCGGGACTCGGATCGGTGTAGGTCGTGTCGGCAGCCGTGCCGATCAGCGTCGTCCCGTCAGGCGTGAACCCGGAGACGCTGCTGCGGTGGACCCGGTAAAACGCCAGGTCTTCGTCGAGGTGCCCGCTGGCGGCCCAGTTGAGCAGGGCGTCAATACCTGACGGCAAACCGGTGAGGTTCAGCGGCGCACCGGGGGCCAGGTTGTCCACAGAGTAGCCGCTGGTCACCGCCGAGTCCCAGAAAACCCATGGATCACTTGTGTGTGCCGATACGATGTATTCGGTGAGGAGGATTTCTCCGCTGCCGGTGTACACACCGTAGGTCGGTACGTTGCTGCCGTACTCTTCCCAGTAGTGGGCATCAACTGATTCCACAAAAGCCCAGCCCGAGAGGGCCATCTCCACCACCATTTCGGGCGGCAGACCGGTCTCGAGGGCAACCGGCGCCGCTATCGCTTCGGCACCGTCAACAGGGGCCGCTCCCTCCGGAATACGCATCCAGACCGAGTAGTGGGTCACAACCTGGTAGGGGGGCGTATCCAGGTATCCGGGCGCCCAGCTGAGCACCACAACACCGCCCTGGTCATCAGGGTAATCGATCGCTTCGGTGATGATGGGTGACGGGTCGCCACCAAGGTAACCGTGCCGCTCGATTCGCTGGGCGTAGATGTCGGCGTTGGTTATCCCCGACCGGAAGTCATGCCAGGTGATGACCGCTCCGCCCGCGCCGTCGCTCGACAGCGGGGCATTGTATTGAGAGCCTGCCGCGGAGCAGATGGCCTTTCCGTTCGCGGTCCAGAGATCGGTTCCCGAACCGTCCACCCGCTGGCCATAGATGTCGACATTGGAAAACCCGGCACGGTAATCATCCCAGGTGATGATCGCCCCACCATAATCGTCGCTGACCATTCGGGGGTTATTCTGATCGTCGGTGGCGTTACAGACGGCCACCCCGTTCGCTGTCCAGAGCGCGTTGCCCGAACCGTCCACCCGTTGGCAATAGATGTCATCAGCCCCCGTCCGGAAATCTTCCCAGGTGATGATCGCCCCGCCCGCGCCATCGCTCGCCAGTTGGGGATTATCCTGAGAGAAGGTTTCGCTGCTGATGGCCACCCCGTTCGCGGTCCAGAGCGCATTGCCCGAACCGTCCAGCCGCTGGGCATAGATGTCATAATCAAACCCGGCACGATCGTCAGTCCAGGTGATGATCGCCCCGCCCGCACCGTCGCTCACCAGCTGGGGTTCGAACTGAGAATCCGCCGCAGTGCAGACGGCCACCCCGTATAATGTCCAGAGCGTGGTGCCCGCACCGTCCACCCGGTGGGCATAGATGTCAGTTGTGGCTCCGGAACGGAAATCCTCCCAGGTGATGATCGCCCCGCCCGTGCCGTCACTCACCAGTTGGGGACGATCCTGATCACCTGACGCAATGGTGATGAAATTCCCGTTCACTGTCCAGAGCGCTGTTCCCGAGCCGTCCACCCGCTGGGCATAGATGTTGGTCGGTCCAAATCGTCCATCCTGCCAGGTGATGATCGCTCCGCCCGCGCCGTCGCTCACCAACTGGGGATAAAGCTGATTGAGCGCTGCAGTGTTGATGGCCACGCCGTTCGCGGTCCAGAGCACGCTGCCCGAACCGTCCACCCGCTGGGCATAGATGTCAGATGTGGCTCCGGAACGGAAATCCTCCCAGGTGATGATCGCCCCGCCCGCGCCGTCGCTCACCAGGCGGGGTGAAGTCTGGGTGCCTGCCACCGTGCAGATGGCCACCCCGTCCATGGTCCAGAGGGCGTTGCCCAGGCCGTCCAGACGCTGGGCATAGATATCGGAATTTCCGGAGCGGCCATCCTGCCAGGTGATGACCGCCCCACCCGTGCCGTCACTCACTGTTTGGCTGAATACCTGGTTGTTTGCCGCAGTAGAGACCGGGTTGTTCACGTTGGGATAACGGGACCACTGGGCGGTTGCAGGCATGGCCCACAGGACGGCCAGGGCAGTGAGCAGAGCGGAAACAAGCAATCTCGCTCTCATGATATTACTCCTTCATATGTTCATTTTTTGGTTTTTTTCTTTTGTTGCAGGAAAAGTATACGCTTTCAGTGAATTTAATCGACTAAAAAATATGATCTTTATCGAAACAAACCCGTACCTCGCTGATGGAATCGCGTTCAAACCTCCCACCATTCACCCGCCGGCCCTCGATCAGGGCCCGCATCCCCCCAATCCCCGTACGTTGAACTCCAACCAGCGACCGGGCGAAAAAATATCGACCACGGGACGCGTGGAGACACGGAATCTCCCCCAACGAGGTTCCGCCTTGATTCGGCACCTGGGAGCGGATCTTCTACGGGGAGTTCGACGGGCGGAGACGAAAGAGGGTGCCGGGAAGGAAGGTGTCCCGGCTCTGGGGTAGGGAAAAGCTTTCCGTCGTTCAAGCGGTTCGAGCCGAACAGCACCGAACCGCTGGGGCACGACCACCATCACCACCTTGAGGTCATCCCGGCCCAGGCCGGCGCGGTCGAAGGCGTGGATCGCCTCCACCGCCGAGCGGAACAGACCGGTGAACATCTGGCGATCACAGTAGAACGGTCGTCGCAATGGCTACATCAGTTGGAGTTTAAATCCACGGAAGGAAACGGTTGTCGTCGGCAATACCCGGCCTACTCCCCCCGCAGCCGCGCCGTCTCTTCCTCGTCAAGCTGGAGGGTCTTCCCATCGAGGGCCACGCCGTAGGCCTCGCGGGCCTTGTCCAGGGAGATGATGCCGGCGCGCACTTCCTCGGCCACCTTCTCCGCCGGGCGTTTCTTCGGATCGCCCCACCCGCCGCCGCCGCCGGCCTGCTGGACGTAGAGCGTGCCGGGGGCCACCCCGCGCACCAGGTCCTTGGTGGTGCAGGTGTAGACCTCGCTGTCCGGCTCGTGCAGCTCGATGAAATTCAGCGTGCCCGGCCCGCCGCCGAAGAGGCCGAAGGCCGGCTCGACGTCGCCGTCACCGAAGGTCACCACCTGGACCGGCCCGCCGCCGAAGCGGATGCGGGTCTCCACGCCGAGGCCGCCGCGCCACTGGCCGGGGCCGGCCGAGTCGGTGAGCAGCTCGTGCTTTTCGAGAATGTGCGGGGTCTGCTGCTCGAACATCTCGTAGTCCTGGTCGAGCACGCCGCCCGAGGCGTCGATCATGCCGATGTGGTCGTAGCCGTCGGTGCCCTTCATCGCCCCGGAGCCGCCCTTGAGGCCCATGAAGCAGATGTCGACGTAGGTGTCGTTCTTCCGCGTGTCGAGGCCGGTGCTCAGCGAACAAAGCAGCTGGTTCCAGCCGGCGGTGACCCGGTCGGGGATCACCGGGGCCAGGGCGTGCATGATCGCGTCGGCTTTGAGCGGGCAGAGGCGGTTGCCGCCTTACATGCCGACGGGGGACACGGACAGTTGCACGGTTGCCGGGATTGGGCCTTGACAGGATGCACCCCACCACCGAATATGTATCGCATGGAGACACACCAGCAAATTGACCGTCGCAGCCTGATCCTGTCCAGGGCCGTCGTGGAGCGGATCGACCATGACCCGGCGCGGAAAGGGTTGGTGAAAGCTCGCGGAAACTGTCGTCGTTGGCTCGCCGGTCGAAATGACAGGTCGCTCCGTGAGTGGATGGAAATTCTTGATAAATCCTGGGCTGAAATCCGCCTTATCTTGCTCGACGAATCGGATCGGGGCCGGAGACTACGCCAAAGCACACCCTTCTGCGGTATTCTCACTCCCCGGGAACGCTGGGAAATCTACAGGAATTTCAAGGCGGATGAAACGACAGGATCTTGAGCATATCATCAGGGCGGCGGGTTCGATCGTCGATGAAAAGGTGTTGGTCGTCATCGGCAGCCAGGCCGTACTCGGTAAATACCCGTTAGCGCCGGAAGCGTTGCTCGTCTCCATGGAAGCTGATATTTACCCGCCTGATGCGCCGGATAAATCGGACCTGATCGACGGCTCGATCGGCGAAATGTCCCCGTTTCACGAGCAGTTCGGATATTTCGCCCATGGTATCGGACCTGAAACAGCCGTTCTGCCCAGGGGATGGAAGGAACGGCTCATTCCGGTATCGAACGAGAATACCGGGGGGA
Organism: Acidobacteriota bacterium; assembly: GCA_032127265.1. GTDB lineage: Bacteria > Acidobacteriota > JAQAZP01 > JAQAZP01 > JAQAZP01 > JAQAZP01. The sequence continues at coordinate 4,350 of JAQAZP010000084.1, read as the reverse complement.
TCACCGGACTCTGTCTGCACCCCGTGGATATCGCGGCGAGCAAGCTGGTCGCGGGCAGAGAGAGGGACTTTGCCTTCGTGCGCGGACTTCTCGAACACGATCTGATCACCGGACAGGAAATTCGCGCGATTCTCGGCGAGTATCCCTCTGAACAGGCCGGTCTGGTCGAACGCCGTTTAGCGTCATGTTTGCCGGAGCAATGAACGGAAGGCCTGTCACTGCTGAGCGGCAAGGGTCGGTATACTCCTTGGGACCCGGTAGAACGGCCCCCCCTTACTCCCCCCGCAGCCGCGCCGTCTCTTCCTCGTCAAGCTGGAGGGTCTTCCCGTCGAGGGCCACGCCGTAGGCCTCGCGGGCCTTGTCGACCGAGATGATGCCGTCGCGCACTTCCTCGGCCACCTTCTCCGCCGGGCGTTTCTTCGGGTCGCCCCAGCCGCCGCCGCCGCCGGCCTGCTGGACGTAAAGCGTGCCGGGGGCCACGCCGCGCACCAGGTCCTTGGTGGTGCAGGTGTAGACCTCGCTGTCCGGCTCGTGCAGCTCGATGAAATTCAGCGTGCCCGGCCCGCCGCCGAAGAGACCGAAGGCCGGCTCGATATCACCATCGCCAAAGGTCACCAGCTGAACCGGCCCGCCGCCGAAGCGGATGCGGGTCTCCACGCCGAGTCCGCCGCGCCACTGGCCGGGGCCGGCCGAGTCGGTGAGCAGCTCGTGCTTCTCGAGAATGTGCGGGGTCTGCTGCTCGAACATCTCGTAGTCCTGGTCGAGCACGCCGCCCGAGGCGTCGATCATGCCGATGTGATCGTAGCCGTCGGTACCCTTCATCGCCCCCGAGCCGCCCTTGAGGCCCATGAAGCAGATGTCGACGTAGGTGTCGTTCTTCCGCGTGTCGAGGCCGGTGCTCAGCGAGCAAAGCAGCTGGTTCCAGCCGGCGGTGACCCGGTCGGGGATCACCGGGGCCAGGGCGCGCATGATCGCGTCGGCATTGGGCGGGCAGAGGTGGTTGCCGAAGGTGGTGGCCGCCGGGTAGGCGGCGTTGAGGATCGTCCCCTCGGGGATCAGGATCGAGATCGGCTCCACCATCCCTTCGTTGTGCGGGATGTCGGGATTGACCATCTGCAGGAAGGTGAGGATCGTGGCCGAGGCCGACGAGGTGTAGGTACCATTGACGAAGCCGTCGGTCTGCGGGTCGGTGCCGGCATAGTCGAAGATGATCGAGCGGTCCCTGACCTCGATGGTCACCTTGATCTTGTAGGTGCTGCCCGGGGTGCGGCCGTCGAAGTAGACGGTGGCCTCGCCGGTGTAGGTGCCGTTGGGGATCCGCTCGATCTCGGCCTCCATCATCCTCTTCGTGGAGGCAAAGATGTGCTCCTTGTGGGTGTTGAAGGTTTCCAGCCCGTATTTCTGCACCAGCTTCTGCAGCCGCCGCTCGCCCACCACGCAGGCGCCGATCTCGGCCCGCATGTCCTCCTCGACGATGGGCAGGCGGATGTTGGCGAAGATCAGGTTCCAGACGTCCCTGCGCAGCCACCCCTTCTCGTAGACTTTCACCGGCGGGATACGCAGCGCCTCCTGCCAGACTTCGGTGGCGTTGGGGTTGTAGCCCCCGCGCACCGCACCGCCGATGTCGGCCTGGTGGCCCTTGGTGGCCGACCAGCCGATCAGCGTCTTCTTGAGGAAGATCGGTTTGAACACCGCCACGTCGTTGTTCTGGTTGCCGAGGGTGAAGACGTCGTTGTGCATGATCACGTCGCCGGGGTATATCTCGTCACCGTAATACTCGAGGAGGTACTTGCAGACCGGGGCGAGGGAGAAGGAGAGGATCGGCAGGTTCTCGGTCTGCTCCAGCATCCGTCCCTCGGCGTCGTAGAGGCCGGTGACGAAGTCCCGCGCCTCGCAGAGGATCGGCGAACGGGTGGTCTTGGTCATCGAGACCGACATCTCGTCGGTGATCGACTTGAAGGCCCGGGTGAGCACCGAAGCGAGGATCGGGTCGATGGTTGATCCGGCCATGGTCACTCCTCCTCCAGCAAGCCGAGCACCGTCCCGGGCAGGGCGTCGATACGGTCGCGGAGATAGGTGACGAAGGCGCCGTGCAAGTCGACCACCGCGTCAAAATCTCCCGAGATGAACAGCGTGGTGTTCACCTGCTCCACCAGGGCCGGCCCGGGTATGCGGTTGCCGGGCTGGAGCGTGTGCCCGTCGTAGACCGGAACCTCGGCAAAGAGGCCGGTCTCGGGGACCCAGGCCCGGCGCGTGCCCTTCAGCGAGGCCGCGGGGTTGGATCCGGCCCATTCGCCGGCCGTGGAACGCGGTTTGTCGGTGATCCCCACCGCGGAAAGCCTGACGTTGATCAATTCCAGCGGCGTGCCTTCCTCTGCCAGGGCGTAACCGTACAGCCGGTCGTGCTCGGCGTGGAAGCGGGAGGCGATGGTCTTGATCCGCGGAGAGGGCGTCACCTCGTCAAGTGTGGCGGGCAGGGTCACCTCGTGATACTGCTTGAGATAACGAAGGTCGAGGGCCGGTTCGAGGCGGATCCGGTCAACGGGGATCCCCTCCCCTTCCAGCACCGTTTTCCCCTCCTCGGCCATCTCGTTGACCAGTGCGGCCAGGCGGTCCGGGTCGAGCCGGTCCCAGCGGGAGATCAGGCTGCGCACGTAATCGTGCTTCAGGTCGGTGGCCAGCATCCCGGCGGCGCAGAAAATCGACGACTCCCGGGGGACGAGGAAGAAGGGGATCTCCAGTTCGCGGCAGATCATGCAGGCGTGGAGCGGACCGGCCCCGCCGGCCACCACCACCGGGAAGTCCCGTGGGTCGTGGCCCCGCTTGATGGTCACCTCACGGACGCCGCTGGCCATGTTGTTGTTGATCACCCGGTAGAGCCCGGCGGCGGCGTCCTCCTCGCTGACTCCCAGCGGGCCGGCCAGTCTGGACATGGCGCTGCGGGCTGAATCGATGTTCAGCGGCAGCTTGCCGCCGGCGAAGAAAGCCGGGTCGAGGTAGCCCAGCAGCAGGTCGGCGTCGGTGCAGGTAGGCCGGTCCCCGCCGCGGCCGTAGCAGGCCGGGCCGGGGTCGGCGCCGGCGCTCTGCGGCCCCACCTGCAGCAGGCCGCCCGCGTCGAGCCAACCCACCGATCCACCCCCAGCACCGATGGTGACGATGCCCAGCATGGGCAGGGCCAGGCGGCGGCGGTCGATCTCGCCGTCGGTGACCGTGATCGGTTTGCCATCAAGAACGAGAGCCGTGTCGAAGGAGGTGCCGCCCATGTCCACGGTGATCGAGTCGGCCAGACCGTGCACCGCCACGTGGGCCGCCCCGGCGCCCGGGCCGGCAGCCGGTCCGGAGAGCAGGGTCATGGCCGCCAGGTCGCGGGCCGCCATGGGGGTGGTCACCCCGCCGTTGGACTGCATGATCAGCAGCACGCCATGGAACCCGCTCTCGCCCAGCCGGCGGAGCAATGCATCGATGTAGCGGCTGAGGATCGGCCCGGCGTAGGCGTTGAGCACGGTGGTGCTCACCCGGTCGTAGAACCGCACTGCGGGAAGGACTTTGGTGGAGACCGAAAGATAGGCGTCGGGGTGTTCCTGGGCAACGATGACCGCCGCCCGCTGCTCGTGGGCCTGGTTGGCAAAGGCGTTCATCAGGCAGATGGCCAGCGCTTCCACCCCGTCATCCCGAAGCCGGCGCACGGCGGCGGTGATCCCCCCCAGGTCGAACGGCTCCAGCACCTCGCCCTGGGGGCCGATCCGTCCCCTCACCGGCAGGCGCCGGCGGCGGGGCACCAGCGGCTGAACGTTGGTGTAACGGTTGTTGTACTGCTCCTCACGGATGCCGCGGCGCATTTCCAGCGCGTCACGCACCCCCTCGGTGGTGATCAGGCCGGTGCGGGCACCATTGCCGGTGAGCACGGCGTTGGTGGTCACCGTTGTCCCGTGGACGATGATGTCGATGGTGGGAACGAACGCTTCGAGGGTCAGATCACGGGCTTTGGCGATCTCTTCGAGGCCTCCAATCAGGCCGATGGAGGGGTCTTCGGGTGTGGAGAGCACCTTGAAAATGGCCGAACCGTCCCCCTCCTGCACCAGAAAATCGGTGAAGGTTCCTCCCACGTCGATACCGATCCTCAGCATCGGGCTCCCTCCGGTTCAGGCGGACGGCAGGTTAAATTGAAGGGGCGGAAAACCGTCTGAAGTTCGAACGGTAGTTCGATACTCATTATAGATTGTGGTCCGGGCTGTGGCAAGGAAGTGGGTGGGAGGGGCAGGGACGTTCTTGCGTTATTGCGTTTTTCATTGTGGCTGGGCTTCCCGGTTCGAACTATAGAAGCTGTCAGAAAAACGCAATAACGCAAGA
>JAQAZP010000083.1:0-4041 GCA_032127265.1 Acidobacteriota bacterium | reverse complement strand
CAGATCCGTCAGGATGCCACCCGCCGTACCCTGGACATGGTGCGGAGGCTGTTCCTGTGACCGAGACCCTGAGGCTTTTCGTGGCCCTGGCCATCCCCCAGGAGGTGAAGGCAGCGCTGAGCGTTCTACGGGGGGAAATGGAGCCCGGCCAGCCCGCACTGCGCTGGGTCCGTCCGGAGGGGATGCACCTGACCCTGGCCTTCCTCGGCGAGGTTGCCGAGGACCGGCTGGATCAAATTCGCGCCGCTCTGGCCGGCTGTCCGGGGGAGCTGGCGCCCATGGAGCTGGTGACGGACGGCGTGGGTGTTTTTCCGCACCTGCGGGCCCCCCGGGTGTTCTGGGTCGGTTTCCGAAGCCCTCCTGAGATGCTGTTCCAGCTGCAGGAGGAGGTGGAGGAAGCCATGGCCGGGCTGGGATTTCAGCGCGAGCGCCGGGACTTTCGCCCGCACCTCACCATCGGCCGCTTTCGCCGCTCCTTGCGCCGGACCGAAGGGGACCTGCTGGCCGCCGTCCTGGAGCGGGATGGCAGGCGGCCTTTCGGCGTGATCCCGGTCACGCGGTTGTCGCTGTTCCGCAGCACGCTGCTGCCCTCGGGCGCAATGTATGAAGAGGTCGGCGGCTGGCCGTTGACCGGACCCGGGGGAACCCGGACGAGCTGAGGACAAAACCATGCTAGTGCGAATCGCAGCCATCCTCATTGCCTACCTGCTGGGGGCCATCCCCTTCGGCCTGATCCTGGTGCGGCTGGGCACGGGCCGTGACGTCAGACAGAGCGGCAGCGGCAACATCGGGGCGACCAATGTGCTGCGCACAACCGGACGGGTCTGGGGTGTGCTGACACTGCTGCTGGACGCGGCCAAGGGGGCCGCGGGGGTCCTGGTCGCCAGAGCGCTGGTCCCGGATGACGGCACCACCATTTTCATTGCCGGGCTGGCCGCCGTGCTGGGGCACATCTTCCCGGTCTACCTCCGTTTCCACGGAGGCAAGGGGGTGGCCACCTGTCTCGGGGTGTTCCTTGTGCTGTCACCGCTGGCCGTGCTGCCCACCGTCGGCGTGTTCATTCTTGTGGCACTGGTCAGCCGGACTGTTTCCATCGGCTCCATCTCCGCCGCCCTGGCCTTTCCGCTGGCCGTGTGGATCCTGGACGACGTGACGCTCCCGCAGCTGGCGGCCATCCTCTGCTGCTCGGCGGCGGTGGTCTACAGCCACCGGTCGAACATTGCCCGGATAGTGCAGGGGAAGGAAAACCGTCTCTGGTGACGCTGGATTTGAATGCGGCGGCCCGCCGGACCGCCAGGCGAGGCCGCGAAAGGAGAGGATGATCATGAAGCGACTGGCCGTTATCGGGGGCGGGAGCTGGGGAACGGCCCTGGCCATCCACCTGGCCGGGCTGGGGCGGCCGGTGGTGCTCTGGGTGTTCGAGGAGGATCTGGCCCGGCAGATGAGCACCACTCGGGAGAACAGCGTCTTTCTTCCCGGCTTCATGCTGCCCGAGAGCCTCGAGGTCACCAGCCGTCTCGAGCAGGCCATTCCCGGTGCGTCGCTGATCCTCACCGTGATGCCCTCCCATGTCTGCCGTGCCATGGCCCTGCGTATGGAGCCGCTGGTGGAAGCGGGACAGATCCTGGTCAGCGCCTCCAAGGGCCTTGAGGAAGGAACCCACCTCCGCATGTCCCAGGTGCTGGACCAGGTGCTGGGCCTGAGGACAGGCCCGGGCAGGGTGGCCGTGATCTCCGGCCCCAGTTTCTCACGGGAAACGGCCGCGGGGTACCCCACCGCGGTGGTGGCGGCGGCGGCCGACGTCGAGACGGCCCGGCAGGTTCAGCGGAAGATCTCGGGCAGCCGGTTCCGGCTCTACACCACCACCGACATCGTCGGCGTCGAACTGGGGGGGGCGGTGAAGAATGTGATTGCCATCGCCGCCGGCGTGGTCCAGGGCATCGGTTTGGGGCACAATACCACCGCGGCCCTGATCACCCGGGGGCTGGTGGAGATGGAACGTCTGGCCCTGGCTATGGGCGCTCTTCCCGGAACACTTGCCGGGCTTTCGGGCATGGGCGACCTGGTGCTCACCTGCACCGGTGAACTGAGCCGCAACCGCTCCCTGGGTGTCGAGCTGGGACGCGGGAAAAGTCTCGCCGAGGCCCTCGCCGGCAAGGTGACCGTGGCCGAGGGAGTGCGGACCACCCGTTCGGTTCTGGAACTGGCCGAAAAGCACGGGGTGGAGATGCCGATCACCGTCGAGATGAACGCGGTGCTCCACCAGGGCGCCGACCCCGCGGCGGCCATCGGCCGGTTGATGGAACGGCGGCTCAAGCCGGAGATCGAATGACACCTGGACGCTTCGCCCTTGCCGGCACGCGCCACCCGCGGATCAAGCGCCGCACGGCCGCCCCGTTCCTGCTGATCCTCCTGGCCGTCCTCTGGCAGTTCGCCTGCCAGTCACCCCGTCCGCGGTTCGAACCGGAATCGATCGAGCGCCTGAACCACTCGCCGTCGTCCCATGTGGGCCGCGCGGTGGTCCTCCACGGAGTGGCGGTGGATCCGCTGAGCGGGCCGGCCGGTGACGATTCGGTCCGGGGCGCCTATTATCTTCAGGATGAAAGCGGCGGGCGGGTGCTGGTGCTGACCCGCCGCCTGCCCCGGGCCGGGATCACCTGCCGCGTGGCCGGGTTCGTGGGACAGGACCCGGAAAACGCCCTCAGTCCGCTGGTTCTGGAAGCGCAGCGCAGCCGGCCGCCGCGTGACCTGGTGCTGATTCTCGGCCTCCTGGCCCTGGTCATCGGTTCGCTGCCCGTGGCGATGGCCCTTTGGGCGCGCCGGGGGCCCGAGATGCCGGGTGGTGCTCATGGCTCCGCGGCGCCGACCGTTGACCGGCCGGCGGTGCGGCCCGGCATCGCCTATATCCTCGACCTGGTGGTGGTGGCCGGCCCCGAAACCGGCAAAAAATACACCTTTTGCGAAGACCGGATACTGGTGGGCCGTCCTGGACTGCGCGACAACAATCTTTCCCTGGACGACCAGACCGTCTCACGGACCCAGGCGGTCATCCTGCGGGACACGAAGATCGGGGGCTATAAGATCAGGAACGAGGGGCGGACCAATCCGCTGAAGGTCAACGGACGTCCCTGCGATGCCGTGGCCCTGCGTGACGGGGACCTGCTCACCGTTGGCCTGACCACCCTGCGGGTGGGCTACCGGGAACCCGATCCGCCGGGTGGCCGGGATCCGGGAAAGGGTGTGCTGCTGCTGATGCTGCTGCTCTGGGTGCCGGTCCTCTGCGCCGGGCGTCCGGCCATGGCCGGCGGAGGCGGGTCGGTGGAACTGGATCTGCTGGACCTGCGCGATATGCCGCGGGTGACCTGCCGCTTCCGGGTCCTGGACCGGGGAGGCGCGGTGCGGCCGGGGCTGGGGCCGGACGATTTCCGTCTGCTGGTGGACGGCAAGACCCTGGAAAACTCGTCGCTCAGCTTTGACGCGTCTCCGGGGCGCACCCTGCCGCGGCTGGTCCTGGTGGTGCAGGCCACCCGGGAGGAGCAGGGACGGGGCCTGTTCCTGCTCAAAACCATGGTGGCCGGGTTTCTGGAGCGCTGGCCGGCAAATGGCCTCGTGGCCCTGGTCTCCCATGGTGCCGGCTCGCAACTGGAGCAGGGGTTCACCCGCGACCGGCGGCTGCTGCTGGAGCGGCTGGAAGCGGTGCGCCTGGGCCAGGCCGAGGGGCGGGGCTACTACGATGCGCTGGAGCGGGCCGCCTCGCTCTTTAAGAGTGATCAACCCGGTCCTGCGGCGGTTATCTATTTCTGCCGTCCCGGTATTTTCACCCGCGCCGACATGCGTCTGGATGCCCCCAAGGGGCTGCGCGGGCACCCCGGAGTAGCGGTCTACCCGGTATTGCATCCCGAGCGCGACGGGGACCGCATCAAGGCCTTTCTCCGGCGGCTGTCCCTCAAGTTGACTGATGGTTTCACCGGCCACTATACTCTGAACTACAAGTCTCCCGGAAGTGAGGATAACCGCGTTCATTCCTTGAGGATAGACCGG
>JAQAZP010000082.1:0-4804 GCA_032127265.1 Acidobacteriota bacterium | reverse complement strand
TAGCCCGACTTCGCGGATTCGACCTGCCGCAGGACTTTTTTTGAGGGGGTAGGTGACGAGTTTTCGAGGCGCGATGGACTTCGGCAGGGCAAACGGGCTTGTAGTGAAGACCTACCCCCTATTCAGGGGTTTCGATCGGGTGCTATTCTGCGTGCAGGATGTTCTTACGCTGCACGAAGCGCCGGAAAAACGGGAAGGAACACCGCTACTGGAACGTGGTTGAGAACCGCCGTGTGGCAGGCGGCCGCGTTGTGCAGCGTCAGGTACTTTACCTCGGCGAGATCAACGACTCACAGCGGGAAGCCTGGCGCAAGACGATCGAGGTGTTCGACGAGGGCGCGGCGGCTCCCCGAACCATGGCGCTGTTCCCTGAGGACCGTCGGGTCGAAGTGTCCGACGAGGATGTGGTCCAGATTCGACTCAAGGAGCTCGAACTGCGTCGGCCGCGGCAGTGGGGGGCCTGCTGGCTGGGGTGTGAGCTCTACGAGCAACTGGGGCTGGACGCGTTTTGGTCAGAGCGGCTGCCCCCGAGCCGGAAGGGAACCCGCTGGGATCTGATTACCCAGGCGCTGAGTTGCTACCGGTTGATTGATCCGGGCAGCGAATGGCGGCTGCACCGGCACTGGTATGAGAACAGCGCGATGGCCGATCTGCTGGGGGCGGGCTTCGAACTCGTGGAGATCCACAAGCTCTACGAGTGCCTGGACAAGCTCCTGGAGCATAAGCGGGCCCTCTTCGATCATCTCACGCAGCGCTGGAAGGATTTGTTCAACGCGAAGTTCGATGTGTTGCTCTACGACCTGACGAGCACCTACTTCGAAAGCGATCCGCCCTTCCCCGAGCGAGACAAGCGCAAGTACGGCTACAGCTGGGACAAGCGCTTCGACTGTGTGCAGGTGGTGATCGCGCTGGTCGTGACGCCGGAGGGCTTCCCGCTGGCCTACGAGGTGATGGCGGGCAACACGGCCGACAACACCACGTTGCGTGGATTTCTCAAGCAGATCGAGGCGCAGTACGGGAAGGCCGAGAGGATCTGGGTGATGGACCGGGGGATACCGACCGAAGAGGTACTCGAAGAGATGCGCCGGAGCGATCCGCCGATCTACTACCTGGTGGGAACGCCCAAGGGCCGATTGAGCCGCTACGAGAAGGCGTTGGTCGAGCAACCGTGGTGCAAGGTCCGCGACGGGGTGGAGGTGAAGCTGCTGCCCGAAGACGGCGAGGTGTACGTGCTGGCTCAGAGCCGGGACCGCATCAACAAGGAACGCGGCATGCGTCGACGCCAGCTCAAGAAGCTCTGGGCGCGGCTGCATCAACTCCAGGGCATGAAGGCGAGCCGGGATGAACTGCTGCTGAAGCTCGGTGCTGCCAAGCAGCAGTCCCCTTCGGCCTGGCGGCTGATCCAGATCGATCTGCCCGGCGGCGACAAGCCGCTTCGCTTCTCGTTACGCAAAGAGAAGCTGCGTAGCGTCCGACGCCGCGAGGGGCGTTACCTGATGCGATCGAACCGGGTCGACGGCGCATCAGAGCAGATGTGGGAGTTCTACACGCAGCTGGTCCACGTCGAGGAGTCCTTCAAGACCCTCAAGGGCGACTTGCTCATTCGACCGATCCATCACCAGAGGGGGGATCGGATTGAAGCTCATATCTTTGTCGCCTTTCTGGCGTATTGCCTGCACGTGAGCCTGCGCCGCCGGCTGCGTGATCTGGCGCCGGGACTCACGCCCCGGGCTGTCTTGGAGAAGTTCGCTGCGGTGCAGATGATCGATGTGCACCTGCCGACCACCGACGGCCGCAAGGTCATCATGTCCCGCTACACCCAACCGGAGCCCGAACTGCAGGTTCTGCTCAACCAGCTGCGGCTTACCCTGCCCGAGCAACCGCCCCCACGTATCACCGCCAAAGGCGAGCTCACCACGTAGCCCCCTGTAGTGAAGACCTTTGAAATCCTCCTGCTGATTTGCAGGCACTTATGAAAACTCTACCCCCCGAATCCGCGAAGTCGGGCTAGGATCCGCACAGTTTATTGCAATATTGCCTCTGTGGGAAGCCGGCGATAGGATGTAGCGTGTGACCCGAGTGAAGCTACGGCCTCCGCAGAAACCGCAGTGGAAGAAACGATCCGGCACCAAAGGCGGGGCAGAGAAGCCGGCATCGTCCGCCGGTTCGCCCGGTCTTGCCGGCCGTGGCCGGGCCGAGACAGATCTGGAGGTGTGAGGTATCGATCGGATTTTTGACTGATGTCGCCACCATCCACGCCATCTTCCCTGGCTCCCAACGACTGGGAAAACGAGCTGGTTTTCGAAAAGAACAAGCTGGGGGCACGTGTTCCCACGTATTCGTACACGAGCGCAAGGGCTGCGCTCGAAGGAAACCGGGAAGAGGCGCGAGTGCGATGCTTGAACGGTACCTGGAAGTTCAAGTACGTAGACAGATCGCAGGACCGCCCCATGGATTTCATGGTGAGCGATTACCCCGGAGAAGGCTGGGACGACATTCCAGTGCCTTCCAACTGGGAATTGCAGGGGCACGGGCAGCCAATCTATTCCAACATCACGTATCCGTTTACTCCCGGTATTCTCGATGCTTCATTGACGTATGATTGGAAGGGGCCGCAGCCACCCCGCCCCCCGTTTATCTACCGGGACAATCCGGTCGGCAGCTATTTCCGGGATGTCGAGGTGCCCGCAGAGTGGGAGGATCATTCCATCATCCTGCACTTGGGCGGCGTGTCGTCCGCCTTCTACGTATGGGTCAACGGGCGGGAGGTCGGCTACAGCCAGGACAGTTGCCTGGCCGCCGAGTTTGACATCACGGACCTTGTGGAACCCGGACTGAACCGCGTGGCGCTGCAGGTGTTCCGCTGGAGCGACGGTAGCTATCTGGAAGACCAGGACATGTGGCGTTTGAGCGGCGTTCACCGTGAAGTGCTTCTGATGGCCCAACCGAGAATTGCTCTCAACGATGTTCACGTCAGAACGGAATTCGATGAGAATCTGGAGGATGCGAAACTCAAGATCCGTCCGCGTGTCTGGGTGAAGAGCGATGCCGGAACTCTCGAAGGGTGGAACATCACGGCACAGCTATACGACGCGCAGAATACAGCCGTCTTGGATATCCCGATGTCTGTTTCGGTGGAAGCGGTCCATCTGGAACGATGGGCGCCACGAGACCTCAACAAGTTCGCCTCCATGCAGGCGGATGTTCATTGCCCGCACAAGTGGTCCGCGGAAGACCCGTATCTGTACACCCTGGTCCTCACCGTGGCCGATTCCCTGGGCCGGGTGGCTGAAGCACGCAGTCAGAAGATCGGCTTCCGCAAGGTGGATTTCAATACCCGCGGTGAACTCCTGATCAACGGCAGGCCCATCAAGATCAAGGGGGTAAACCGGCACGATCATCATCCCGTCCGCGGAAAAGCAATGACGCGCGAGGATATGCGCAAGGATGTCGAGCTGATCAAGCGTTTCAACTTCAATGCGGTTCGGACCTCACACTATCCCAACGACCCATACTTCTGCGAGCTGTGCAACGCGTACGGCTTGTACGTCATGGCGGAGGCCAACATCGAGTGCCATCACCTGGGAAGCTACATCCCGCAACAGCCAAGCTGGGCGCTGCCGATCTTGAGTCGCATCTACCGCATGGTGGAGCGGGACAAGAACCATCCTTGCGTCATTTCGTGGTCGATGGGCAACGAGTCCGGAAGCGGGCCGGCGTTCGCGGCCGCCGCGGGGTGGATACATGATTTCGATCCCAGTCGCTTCGTCCACTATGAGGGCGCCCAGGGAGACCCGACCCATCCGGATCATGTGGAGGGCGCAGGTTTCGAAACGCAGCAGTGGCCGTCGATGGCGAATCCGGATGACCCGCCCTATGTCGACGTTGTCAGCCGGATGTATCCAAGCATCGAGCAGTTGTGGAATCTCTCAAACAATCCGCACATCGATCGCCCGATCATTATGTGCGAGTACCTCCACGCGATGGGCAATTCCATCGGCACACTGGGCGACTTCTGGGACGAGATCCGTTCCAGGGGGAATCTGATTGGCGGGTTCATCTGGGACATGGCCGATCAGGGATTGCTCAGGGCAAACGAACACGGTGAGGAGTATTTCGCATACGGGGGCGATTTTGGGGATGTTCCAAACGACGGCAATTTCTGTTTCAACGGGGTGTTTGCCTCGGACCGCACCCCGAATCCCCATGCGTGGGAGTGCAAGTACGTGTTTCAGCCCGCGGTGTTCTCGGACGAGGATTCGAAGAACGGTCTGGTCCGCATCACGAACCGGTTCGATTTCACCAATCTGGACCGGTACGAGATTCGCTGGGCGCTCTACCGGGACGGCCGTCAACTACAGGCCGGCATTCTGACCGAGCAGAACATTCCGGCAGGAACCGATGCCATCGTTGGCATTCCGATTGAGGAAATCGAGTTCGATGCAGGTCCTGAATACTGGCTTCGCCTGAGTCTTCACGAGGCGACGGACCGGCCCTGGTGCGGGAAGGGGCACGAGATTGCCAACGACCAGATCTGCCTGCAGGAGAAAGAGGGACTGGGGGCCTATGTGTCCGGGTCCAAGGCAAAGATTGACAGTGAAGAGGGCGAGGGAACGGTCCGGATCTACGGCGAGAACTTCTCCGCCGAAGTGTCGCGGTCGGAAGGACACCTGATGTCTTTCAAGATAGACTGCGTTGAATGGCTTCGCTCCGCCCTCCGCCCCAGCTTCTGGCGCCCGCCGACGGACAACGATGAGAGGTTTCGAGGCGTTCTCCAAAGCAAGCAGGTATGGCGAAGCCTTTC
>JAQAZP010000081.1:0-20878 GCA_032127265.1 Acidobacteriota bacterium | reverse complement strand
GTAACCGGCGCCGATGCAGAGGATATGCTTTTCAAATTGATCAGACGACATGCTCTTCCACGCTCCTGCTCGAAAATATTTCTACAATTTCAATACTTATTCGATGCTCCCCCCGTGCATGCAGATTCACTTTATTATCGCCCGAATCCCGTTCGATCTTAACCGGGGAACCGGGGAAAAGAATCATTCTATTGATGTTGATCGGAATTCACAAGCTCCGGGAGGGCCGGGCGCACTTTTATAACGGCTTCCTTTCGGATGTGGACCGTGCCCCGCTTGTGACCCCTTGCCTTGGTCACGAAGCGGGCGCGGGTGCAGGAAACCGGGGTGACCCCGCCGCTGCGGGCTTTGCTGTGCCAGGCGGCGATCGCTGCCGCCTTCTTCAGCGTCTCGCGGTCCGGTTCTTCGCCTTCCCTGGCCCGGAGCACCACGTGGCTCCCGGACATCCCCCGCACATGAAACCACCAGTCGTTGGGCCGGGCCAGCTTGATGCTCAGCCGGTCGTTGGCCGCATCGGTGCGGCCGGCCAGCACCACCCAGCCGCCGGGCAATTCATAGTAGTTGATGTCCTCGAGGCTGGTGTCGTCGTCCTCGATAGTGGGTTTCATTGGCATCCGACCTCAGCCCGCACCCCGCTTCCAGCCTTCGGCAAAGGCCTCGAGGTTGAGGATGTCGGTGCCGGGGGGCACGTTCTCGACGATGGTCTGCTCCAGGCTCTTGCGGTGCACCAGGCCGGAGATGGCGCCGAGGAAACCCAGCACCACCATGTTGGTGACGATGCGCCGGCCCAGATCCTGGGTGGCGATGCGGGTGGCCGGGATGGCGTGGACCGTGCCCTGGAAGTCCTCGGGCAGCTGTACCAGGTCTTCCTCGACGATCAGGATCCCTCCTGGTTTGACATCATGGAGAAAGGCATCGCAGGAGTCCTGGCTGAGGATCATCAGGATGTCGAAGCGGTCCGGCTCGATGTCGTAAATCTGGCCGTCGCTCACCGTGACGTCGCTGGTGCAGAGCCCACCGCGGGCCGAACTGCCGTAGGCCTGGTTCTGCAAGGCTCTTTTGCCGTCGCGGATGGCGGCCGCGCCGAAGATTTCTCCAGACTTGACAATGCCCTGGCCGCCGAAGCCGGCAAAACGGACGGTTTTCTCACCGTTTCCGCTCATCATTTGCCCTCCTCAGCCAAGGCCGCACTGCTCACCTGTTCTACCTGCTGGTAAAGCCGCTGGCAGAACTCGGGGGCCTCACGCTTTTTCAGGCGGCCCACCACGATCTTGTCCTCCAGCTCTTCCTCGGACATTTTCTTCGCCTTGGACAGACGAACTGAGCGATCCTTGTAGTCCGCGAGAAAGTCGGCGGCGTTCCGTTTGCCAACCGCCTTGCCGTATGAAGTGGTGCACTGGCCGATCACCTCCACGAAGGAGAAACCGGTGTGCTCCAGCGCCTCCTTGAACGAACGCACCAGGTCCAGCACGTGCCAGGTGGTCCAGCGGGCGACATACGACGCGCCGGCGGCGGAGACCAGTGAGGCTACGTCGAACTGGGTTTCCACGTTGCCGTGGGGCGTGGTGGTGGTGCGCACGCCGGGGGGTGTGGTGGGGGCCACCTGGCCGCCGGTCATGCCGTAGATCGAGTTGTTGACCATCAATACGGTGAGGTCCACGTTGCGCCGGGCGGCGTGAATCAGGTGGTTTCCGCCGATACCCGAGATGTCGCCGTCACCGGCGATCACCACTACCTTCATCTTCGGTGACATCACCCGCACCCCGGTGGCGAAGGCGATGGCCCGGCCGTGTGTGGTGTGCAGGGTATCGGCGAGAAAGTAGGGGCTGGGGATCCAGGAAGAGCAGCCGATGCCGGTGACCATCACCATCTCGTGGGGGTCGTACCCCAACTCGTCCACGGCCTTGCAGAAGCAGTTGAGCACCGTGCCTCCGCCGCAACCGGTGCAGAAAATGGTGGGCAGGATACCTGGCCGCACGTAACGGCGGAGCGGATTTTGCCCCGGGGCCGGAATGTTGTCGGTCAGTGTTGCTCTCATGATATCTGCTCCATCAGGGCGGTGTGGATTTCTTCCACCGTGTGCACCACCCCGCCGATCTTGGACAGGCAGTGCACCGGGCAGCGGGTGAACCGTTCAAGTTCGCGGGAAAGCTGGCCCAGGTTCATCTCCGGCACCAGCACCAGATCCACGTCGGCCAGCAGTTCGGTGATCGCCGGGCCGGGGAAGGGCCAGATATTGACCAGACGGATGAAACCGGCCGGGTGACCGGCGTCCCGTGCTTTTTCCACGGCACCCAGGGCCGGCCGTGCGGTGGCGCCGAGGGAGACCACCGCCACCCGGGCGCCGTCCATCTGCCGCACATCGAGGCGGGTCAGCTCTTCCCGGGCCGAGGTGATTTTATCATTCAGGCGCAGCACCAGTTCCTCGTGCACCTCCTTGGTGCTCACGTCGCGCATGCCGTTTGGCTTGTGGGTCGAGCCGGTGATGTGCACGTTCAATCGGTCGCCGATCTGGGCCATGGGCGGCACCTTCGTGCCGCCGAAGACCAGGTCGCCTTCTTTGGCCCGGGGCCGGGTGGCGATGTCCGCGTCGGTGTAGTGGGGGAACGTCAGCGGCTCGCGGATGTGACCCACCGCCCCGTCCATCAGCACGATCACCGGAGTGCGGTATTTTTCGGAAAGAGCGAAACTGTCACGCACCAGGTCGAAGCACTCCTGCACCGACCAGGGGCAAACGGCGATGATCTCGTGGTCGCCGTGGGTGCCCCAGCGGGCCTGCATGATGTCCCCCTGGGCCGGCTTGGTGGCCTGGCCGGTGGAGGGGCCGGAGCGCTGCACGTCCACCACCACGCAGGGGGTCTCGGTCATCACCGCGTATCCCACCGCCTCCTGCATCAGCGAGAAGCCGGGTCCGCTGGTGGCGGTCATGGAGCGAGCGCCGCTCCAGGCGGCGCCGATGATGCCGGAGATGCTGGCGATCTCGTCCTCGAACTGCACGTAGAAGCCGCCCACCTTGGGCAGCTCGCGGGCCATCACCTCGGCGATTTCCGAGGCCGGGGTGATGGGGTAGCCGCCAAAAAAACTGCAGCCGGAAAACACCGCGCCCAGGGCGGCGGCCTCGTCACCCATCACGAACTCGGTGCGGCCGGCGTAACGGCTCAGATACTGCTCGCGCACGCTCATGAGGCACCTCCTTCGGACCCGCCTTCATTTACGGCGATGGCCAGCTGCGGACAACCCAGTTCACAGAGCGTGCAGCCGGTGCAGGCTTCGGGTTCTTCAGGCACCGCAGGGAAGACTCCCCGCCGGCTCAGCTCCGGGCTGAGGCGAAAGACCGCGGGCTTGCAGAAGAAAATGCAGACGGCGCAGCCGTCGCACAGTTCGGGATCGACGTGCACCTGGAAGTGCCGCATTTTTTGCTCGGGTTTGTCTGTTGTCATGATGTCCGTTGTGTGTCCGCAATGCGGGTTTCCCTGAACGACGGCGGTATCGCTGGCCCCTTTTTAGCTGACCGGGAGTCGGTTCGTCAAGCACTGGCGTGGGGTCCGGCAGGAGCCCGGCGCTCCTCCCCACAGGTTTTCCGGCAGGACAGTTGCTCGCCGGGGCTGATTCGGGTGATGATAGACTCAATCGAAATCGTATTCACGGGAGATGTCACGATGAAATCTATCTATCTTTGCGGCCCGATCATGGACGAGCACCAGGGGGAGGCGCGCCGCTGGCGGCAGACCGCCAAAACGGAACTCTCCGGCGGGTTCAGGCTGCTCGACCCGATGCGGCGAAACTTCAGGGACCGCGAAGTGGACTCGGCCAATGAAATAGTCGAGTTCGACCTGCAGGACATCCGCGACGCCGAGATCGTCCTGGTCAACTACGACAAGCCGAGTATCGGCACCAGCATGGAGGTCTTCTACGCCAGCCACGACCAGAAGAAATTCGTGGTGGCCTTCTCGCCTTTCAGCTTCCAGGACTGCTCCCCCTGGATGGTGCGCTACTGCACCAAGATCCTCCCCTCGCTCGAGGAAGCCTGCGACTACATCAAGCGGCACTTTGGCGAGCCTGTGGAGTAGCTCCGCCAGGGGCCTCCGCCGTCAAATTCACCGGCGCCTCAGAAGCGGTAGACAATCCAGATCACCGGAAGGTGGAGCAGTGCCAGCAGTCCGAACCGCACGAAAGTCTGCCGCCGGGCCGTTCGGGCGAGAAAGGCGAAATACCCTCCCTTGACCAGCGTATTGCTCATCATCGCCACCAGGATGGCAACGACGGTGATCGGGATCTGGCCCGCCGGGCGCACGGCCCGCACGAGGGATAGGATGTAGGGGTCGATATCCGTCACTCCGACAACCGCGGAGAGGCCGAGCAGCCCCGGGTTGCCAAAGTTCTTCTCGATCAGTACGGTGGCTACGGAGAGGGCGACAAAGACCAGGGCGAAAAGAAGGGCCGGGCGGATTTCGAAGGGGTTCTGCAAGTTGTTGATATGTTCAGGATCGGTGGGTTTTGACCCCTTTCCGGACCATAACGAGAGCAGGGTGCCGGCCAGGGCGAGGGTTGCCAGCGGCCACCAGAGAAAAGGCACTACAGCGCGGTTGATGATCCAGACCAGGACCAGCACCCGGAGATACATCACGCTGCTGGCCAGCAGGGCTGCCTGCAGGGCGTGATTCGCCCGGTTTTCATCCTGCTGGACCAGCCGGCCCATGGCGATGGCCACCGCGGTGCTGGAGACCACGCCGCCCAGCAGGCCGGCAAGCCACAGCCCGTGGCGTGCGCCGAACTTCTTGGCCAGCAAGTAGCCGACGAAACCCACGGTGGAGACGAGTATCACAATCTGCCAGATCCGAGCGGGATTGAGTTGAAACTGGCTGAAGGACTCGTTGGGCAGGGCGGGGAGGATGATCACGGTGACGATGAGGAACTTGAGTACGGCGAGGAACTCCGCCTTGTCCAGCCGTTCGACGAACCGCTCCAGCCCAGCCTTTTCCGTGAGGAGCAGCGTGTTGACCACCGCCAGCGTCACCGGCACCCAGATGTCGGTGAGCAAGGCCAGGGCACCGGTGATGTAGGTCAGCGCGGCGGCGATTTCACTGGTCCAGCCGGCCTGCCCCTCCCTGATCCGGGCCAGGTAGCCGGCCACGGCCAGGGCGGTCACGGTGAACAGGCCCAGGGGCAGGGCCGAGGAGATGCCGGTCTGGTGGAGCCAGGCGCAGCCGAAACCGAAAAGGCTGATGATGGTGTAGGTGCGAACGCCGATCAGGATCCGCCTGTTGTCCCGCAGCTTGACGCTTTCGCGTTCGAGGCCTACCAGCAAACCGAGACCCAGCGCCACGAGGAAGCGGAGTTCGAATGTCCATTCGAGATGTCCCATCTGCGGCCCTTTAAGCAACTATTTAATTAAAGACCGGCACCCGGCAAGCGACGGTGCATACCGGTCAACTTGGCACATTGTAACAGTTTTTTGGGGTGGCTGAAATGCAACAGGTTGCCGGGCCGCTCTCCGGAGCGGCCGTGTCCGGACCTCGACCCGATTCGCGGTATCTCTCAGGCCTGGATAATGAAGAAATGTTGACATCCGCCGACAGATATTTGTACAGCCGTATCCGAACCTCCCCTTCCGAGCACTGGCGGGTGTATCCAGCATACCATTCATACTGCAGGCAGTTGAGCACCGGACGGTGCTTTGGCCTGTCGATTGGTCCTTATCTCCTCGGGGTATGTGCATCGAGGATGCGAAACGGCGATGTTTCTGACGACGTGGCCGCCGGCATCAACGGCCGGCCGCTTCGGGTATAAAAAAGGTATATAAAAGGTATAAAAAAGGTATAAAAATGATATGAAAAATATATATTGAACTACGCATCACCTTAATTTACGCTGATCAGTTGAGTAGACCCCGGATACAACATATTGTCGAATATCCACCAGATGCCGCCTGGCCGGATTCCGCACCCGGGTGCAACAATACGACCGGTTCGGTTATCCTGAAGCAGATAAATATCCATGGACCGGAGATGTCTGCCGATGACCGACCACATCACCGCCTGTCCGAGAAACTGCTACAGCACCTGCGCCATGCGGGTGTCCGTGGAGCACGGCCGTCTGACGGCGGTGGAGCCCCACCCGGGCAACCGGGCCACGGCCGAAGGCCCGTGCCTCAAGGGGCTGAGTTATGTGGAACGGGAGCACAGCCCCGACCGGCTGCTCCACCCCCTGCGCCGTCAGTCCGACGGCAGCTTTATCCGCGTGGGTTGGGACGAGGCGCTGGCCGAGCTGGCCGAGCGGCTTCGTTCGGTGTGCGAGTCCCACGGCCCTCGTGCGGTTCTCCACTCTGCCGGCAGCGGCACCAAGGGGCTGCTCAACGACGGCAGTCTCTCCTTCTGGCGCCGCTTTGGCGGCTGCACCACCACGTTCGGTGATCTCTGCTGGCCGGCCGGTCTCGAGGCCGCCCGGCTGACCCTGGGCGAGAACATCCACAACGCACCCTGGGACCTGGCCAATGCCCGACTGATCGTTCTCTGGGGCAAGAATCCGGCGGAGACCAACATCCACCAGCAGGTCTTCATCAACCAGGCGCTGGACAACGGGGCGCGGCTGGTAGTGATCGACCCGCGGCGAACAGAAAGCGCCGAGCGGGCCGAACTGCTGATCCAGCCCAGACCCGGCACCGACGGCTTTCTCGCCCTGGCCGTGGCCAGGCTGCTGGTGGAGCGGGGCGGAGTGGATGAACAGTTCGTCAGCCGGCAGGTGCACGGATTTGACCGCTTTGCCTCCATGGTGCGGGAGATCGATCTCGATGAAGCGGCACGAACCTGCGGTGTCCCGGTGCCGGCCATGGAGAAACTGGCCGGGCTTCTCGCTTCCATCCATCCGGCCACCCTTTGCGCCGGCTACGGTATGCAGCGCTACTCCAACAGCGGTCAGACCATGCGGGCGCTGATCGCCCTGCCGGTGATCACCGGCAATATCGGCCGGCCCGGCGGGGGATGGGTATACGCCAACCTGCAGACCCACGTTTTCGGCGGTCCCCGCGATCCCGTGGCCTGCTTTCCTCCGGAAGCGGATGACGGCCTGGTGCGGGTCTCGGTATCCACCGCCAGGCTGGGCCGGGACATGCTCGACCAGCATGACCCGCCGCTCAAGCTGGCCTGGGTCGAGCGGGGAAACCCGCTGGCCCAGAACCCGGAGACTGGTCTGGTGCGCGAAGCCTTCCGCGCCCTCGACTTTCGGGTGGTGGTGGACCAGTTTCTCACCGACACCGCCCGTGAGGCCGACCTGGTCCTGCCGGCCAAGTCCATGTTCGAGCAGACCGATGTCATTGGCGCGTACTGGCACCACTATCTCCAGTTGCGGCCGCGGATCATCGACCCGCCCGGCGAGGTGCGGCCGGAGACGGAGATCTTTCGCGATCTGGCCCGGCGGCTGGGTATCGACGGCCCCGGGCCGGACGGGCAATCCCTGGACGAAGAGATCCCCGGTCCAGGTGACCGGGAGGTGCGGGCCTGGCTGGAGAAGCGGCTGGGGGCCCTTGGTCTGTCGCTGGCCGACTTTGCCGACGGGGCCGTGGAAGCGCCCGGTTCGGTGGTGGTGGCTTTCAGTGACGGCGTTTTCCCCACGCCATCGGGGAAGATCGAGCTCTATTCCGAGGAGGCGGTGCGGCGCTGGGGCGTGGACCCTCTGCCGCGCTGCTCGCTGCCCCTGGAGTCAGCGGCCCGGCCGGGAAGCAATCCAGCAACGCCGCTTCAACTTCTCACGCCGAACACGAAGAACCGCATCCACTCCCAGTTCGGCAACCTGGAATTGATCCGGGCCCGGGAGGAAGGGCCCGTGCTGCAGATCCACCCTGACGATGCCGAGGTTCGGAAAATCGGGCCAGGTGACCTGGTGCGGGTATTCAACCAACGCGGCGGGTTCACCCTGCGGGCCCGAGTGGACGCCGGCATCCGCCGGGGCTGTGTGGCGGTGCCCAACGGCTGGTGGGGCGAGGAAGGCGGCCCGGTGAACCTCACATCCATGGGCCGGGAGACCGACATGGCCCACGGCGCGGCCTTTCACGACAACCTGGTTCAGGTGGAACCGGCGGTGGCTGAAGTGGAGGGCGGGGGATGAACAAGCCCGGTGCCTTCGTCGTCGATCTCAACCGCTGCACCGGCTGCCGGGCCTGCGAGCTGGCCTGTGTCATCGCCAACCAGCTGCCGGCGGATCGCGCCTGGCGAGCGGTTCGAAGCTACAACGAATCGCACGTGCCCGGGGTGGAGTCGTTCCACCTCTCCCTGGCCTGCAACCACTGCGCCGCGGCCCCCTGCATGGAGCAATGCCCGGCCCGGGCGTACCATCGCGACACCGAAACCGGGGCGGTGCTGATCGACGACATGAGATGCATCGGTTGCGGCTACTGTGCCTGGGTCTGTCCCTGGGATGCTCCCCGCCTGGACGAGGAACGGGGGGTGATGACCAAGTGCACCTTCTGCCACGAGCGGCTGGGGGAGGGGAGGGAGCCGGCCTGCGTCACCGGCTGTCCCACCGCAGCCCTGGGCTGGTCCGAGCGTTCATCTGATACGCCGCTGCCGAGCATCCCCGGGTTTGCCGACGCCGACACCGGGCCCGCGGTGCACCTGGTCCCCCTCATCGACACTCGCCGTATGCCCGAAACCACCGAACCCCCGGCCATGCCCCCGTGGCGCGAGGCTGTTCGGCCGCTGATCCCGCGAATCACCTTGGCCGGCGAGTGGCCCCTGGCTCTGTTTACCTTCCTTCTGGCGCTGCTGGCCGGACTTTTTGCCGCCTCGCGGCTGGGCGCCCCGATCCCTGACTGGCGGATCTTTGCCGGCGCCGGCCTGGCCGGCCTGCTGCTCAGCGCGGCCCACCTGGGGCGTAAGGCTCGCGCCTGGCGGGCCGGTATGCACGCCGACGGCTCCTGGCTCAGTCGGGAAGTGCTGTTCTGCGGCGGATTTCTCGCCACGGCTACGGCGGCATTGTGGATCTGGGACGAGGTGTCATGGCTGGGCTGGATAGCCGCCTTCCTGGGCCTCGGTACGGCCCTGGCCGGCGACATGGTCTACCGCGTGGCCCGGGTGAGGGGGGCCGGGCTGCTGCACAGCGCCCTCCTGCTGCCCACGGCGTTGATGGTTACCGCCATCTGGGGCGGCGCGGTGAAGGCCGCGCTGGTCATTTCAACGCTGAAGATGGCGCTCTACGTGGCCCGCAAGGCGTCGCGACGGCGGCAGGGGCTGAACATCCATCCCCGGGCCACTTTCACGCGTATCACATTGCTTGCGGCTGGTTCGGTCTGGCTGGCCTTGGGACCTGGCCCGACACCCCTGGTGGCGCTGCTGCTCATCGCCGCGTCAGAACTGCTGGACCGGCTGGAATACTACGATGAACTGGAGATCCCCACCCCGGCATCGCTGATGCTGGATGACCTCGAACTGCGGGCGGGAAATCAGGTACGGCGGCCTGTTTCTTTCGAGAAATAGTCAGCCGTCCCTGATTTCCGTGGCCATATTCTCAGCCCTCCAGCAGCCCTCTCCTTACGGCCCAGCTGGTGAAGCCGTCCTCGAGCTGTTGGAAGGAGTCGATGACGAAGAGCAGCGGCTGCATGTGCCAGACGTCGTATTCCTGCTCGGCGATTACTTCGGGAACGAAGGGCTTCTTTTCCACCTTGTCGGTGAGGCTGTACTGCACCTCGGCAAAGGAGGAGATGATGCCGTTGCCGTAGACCCGCATTCCCTCGGAGGTGTCGATCAGGCCGAACTCCACGGTGAACCAGTAGATCCGTTCCAGCCGCCGCCGGTCGTCACCCTGGGCGGCCATGGCGGCCTGGCCGATCTTCTGGTAGAAGTCGGCGAACACCGGGTTGGTGATCATCGGCATGTGGCCGAAGACGTCGTGGAACATGTCCGGGGCCGGGGTGTAGTCCAGTTCCTCCCGGGTCCTGATGTAGTCGGTGCTGGGGAAGACACGGTTGGCCAGCTGGGAAAAGAAGTCCTCCTCGTGGAGCAGGCCGGGAGTGCGGGACACCCGCCAGTGTACCGCCTGCTCCAGGCTGCGGCTGCAATCGGCCAGGCCGGGGATGTGATCGTCGGGGAAGGCCATGATCTTCAGGCCGTCCAAGTATTCCTGGCAACCCCGTGCCATCAGCATTTTCTGTTGCCGGGCGAAGAGGATCTTCCATATCTCGTGCTCGTTATCGGTGTACTCGGGGTAGGCGATCTGATCGCCAACCGGCGGCGGCCCGTCCAGTTTCACCGGGATGCAGCGCGGATCGAGGGAGTCGTCAGCCGCCTTGTCGAATGCCGAGCGCAGTTCGCCGGTGTCCTCCGTCTTGTTGTTCATATGGTCCTCCTCAGGGTCCTTCAGGTCGTCCCAGTTCGAACATGCTGCCGGCGGTGACGTGGGTGTAGTAGTCGGCCCCGCAGCGGCCCACCTGGTCGAGTTTCACCGGGTCGGGCATCCCGTCGGTGAGCACGGCATCATCCACGTGGACGTGAACGATTTCGCCGATGATGTAACTGGAGGCCAGCGCCCCCGTACCGTGCTCCACCACCTGGAAGAGACGGCACTCCATGGCCACCGGGCTTTCCGCCACGCGCGGCGCCGCAACAACCCGGCTGGTGCCCCGGTGCAGCCCGGCCTGGTCGAACTCGTCCACTCCCCGGGCGTAGCTCCATGACGCCTGGTTGACCTTCTCGGCCATGGCCCGGGTGACGATGTTGATCACGTATTCCTTTGTCTCGCGGATGTTGAGCAGGGAATCCTTCGCTTTTCCGTGACGGTCGTTCAGGGGGCAGAAGACCGCGGAAGGCGGGTTGGCCCCTCCGAGGCTGAAGAAACTGAAGGGGGCCAGGTTTCCCAGGCCATTGCCGTCCAGCGAGCTGACCAGGGCGATGGGCCGCGGGGCCACCAGCCGGTTGAGCAGCAGGTAGCTGTTGCGCAGGTCCAGATCGTTCATCGGGTATTCGGCCATTGTTTACTCCACCCAGGATTTGAAATAGTTGCTGTCCTCGATCTCCAACGCCGGTCTGGCGACATGCAGCGGCTTGAACGTGTCCACCATCAGGGCCAGTTCCTCGGTTTTCTTCTTGCCCATGCTCCCCTCGTAGCGGCCGGGGTGCGGGCCGTGGGGCATGCCGTCGGGGTGCAGCGTGATCGAGCCGTGCTCGATGCCCTTGCGGCTCATGAAGTTCTTGCTCAGGTAGTAGAGCACTTCGTCGGTCATCACGTTGGAATGGGCATATGGCGCCGGGATCGATTCCGGGTGGAAGTCGTAGGGCCGGGGGCAGAAGGCGCAGACCACGAAACCGTCCCCCTGGAAGGTCTGGTGGACCGGCGGCGGCTGGTGGATCATTCCCACGATGGGTTCGAAGTCGTGGATGTTGAAGGCCCACGGGTAGTAGAAACCGTCCCAGCCGGCCACGTCAAAGGGGTGGTGGTCCAGGATCGATTCGGTAAGACCGCCGCTCTGCTTGACCACCAGCCTGAATTCGCCGGTCTCGTCGTGAGTCCGCAGTTCTTCGGGACGGCGGATGTCCCGTTCGCTGAACGGCGCGCCCTCCACCAGCTGGCCGAATTCATTGCGATATCTACTGGGGGTGCGGACATAGCCACGGCTTTCGATGATAAAAAAAGTGTGCGGCACGTCGTCCATTTTGAAGCGGTGCAGAATGCCGCGGTGGATCACCAGGTGGTCACCCTCACGGTAGGGCAGGTCGCCGAACTGGGACTGCAGAACACCGCTGCCCGCGGTGACGTAGACGATCTCGTCAGCCAGGCCGTTGCGGTAGAAGTGCTCGTCCTTGCGGTCCGGGCTGACGTGCAGCAGGGCCACGTCACTGTTGAAGAGCAGCGGGATGCGGTCGAGGGTCGGGCTGCCGCCGCCGGCCAGCCGGCCGGTGCGGAAGTGGCGCAGCCGCAGCGCCGGGTCGGGGTCGGGCTCAAAATTGACCACGGCGGCCAGGTGGCGCACCGCGGTTACCGCGGTGGGCGGGCGGAGGTGGTAGAGCAGCGAGGCCGGGCCGGTGAAGCCCTTGTTGCCCATCAGCTGCTCCTGGTGGATGCCGCCGTCCGCCTTGCGCAGTGCGGTGTGCCGCTTTGGCGGCAGCGTGCCGAGCCGGTGATACCACGGCATGGTCAGTTCTCCTCTGCTGGTGTGGCCACGATGCTGTTGGTCAGGGTGCCCAGACGGTCGATCTCCAGTTCCACTGTGTCACCCTCCCCAAGCCATCCATCCACCGTGTCCGGGCCCAGTTCCAGGATGCAGCCGGTGCCCACGGTGCCGCTGCCGATGACGTCGCCCGGAAAGAGGGTGACGTTGCGGCTGGCCCGCTCGATCATCTCGCCAAAGGAATAGTGGATGTCTTTCCAGTTGCCTCGGGAATACTCCCGGCCGTTGACCCGGGCGGTCATCTCGAGATCGAACCCCTTGCCCGAGCGGAACGGTTCCAGTTCGTCGGGGGTGACCAGCAGCGGGCCGATGCCGGTGGCGAAGTCCTTGCCCGTGGCCGGGCCCAGGCCCACCTTCAACTCATCGCGCTGGGCGTCGCGGAGCGACCAGTCGTTCATCACCATGTACCCGGCGATATGGTTCTCCGCCCCGCCGGCCCTGATGTTGCGCCCGGGCGTACCGATCACCGCGGCCACCTCCAGCTCGTAGTCCAGCCACCGGCCGCCGGCAGGGAAGGGCAGCGGGTCGCCGTGGCCCAGCATCGCCGTATGATTGCTGAAGTAGAACACCGGGATGTCGTACCACTCGGGGATCATCTCCAGGCCGCGCCGGCCGCGGGCCGTTTTGACGTGGGCCTCGAAGGCGTAGAAATCGCGCAGGCTGGCCGCGGGGAGCACCGGCGGCAGGAGGCGGATGCCGCTGGGATCAAGGGCCGAGTCGGCCCGGAAGACCTGCGGGCCGGCCTGCCGCAGTCTGGCGGTGACTTGTGCCAGCAGCGGCAGCGCCGCCGGGTCGATGGGACCGGAGAGCCGTGCGGCATCCTCGCCGTCCGGGCCTGCCGGCATGGTGGCCAGGGGATAGACCAGCCCTTCGTGCATCACCCCGGCCCGAGCGCCACCGCCATCCAGTTTTTCGTAATTGCAGTATTTCATGGTCAGAGGGTACCCCGCCGGGCCTGTTCCCGCTCGATGGACTCGAAGAGGGCCTTGAAGTTGCCCTTGCCAAAGCCCCGAGCCCCGCGGCGCTGGATGATTTCGTAGAACAGTGTAGGGCGGTCCTCCACCGGCTTGGTGAAGATCTGCAGCAGGTAGCCCTCGTCATCCCGGTCCACCAGGATGCCCAACTCCCGCAGGTCATCCATGTTTTCCCTGATCTCTCCCACCCGTGCGGGCAGTTCCTCGTAGTAGGTGTCGGGGACGTGGAGAAATTCCACCCCATTCTCCCGCAACTGCCGCACGGCGGTGATCACGTCACGGGTGTGCAGGGCCAGATGCTGTGCGCCGGGGCCGCAGTTGAAATCGATGTATTCCTGGATCTGACTCACCTTGCGGCCCTTGGCCGGTTCATTGATCGGGAATTTAATCGTCATGTCCTTGCTGGCCATCACCACGCTCTGCAGGGCGGTAAACTCAGTGGAGATGTCCTTGTCGTCGAAGGAGATATAACGGTGGAAGCCCAGCACATTCTGGTAGAAGTCGGCCCAGTGATCCATTTTGCCCAGTTCCACGTTGCCCACGATGTGATCGATGAAATGGAGACCCGCTGGAGTCTCATCGATCCGGGACTCCTCGAATCCGGGAAGGAAGGGCCCCTGGTAGTCTTTGACGGTGAGGAATGAATGGATGGTGTCGCCGTATGTGCCGATGGCGGCGCGGCGAACCGTCCCGTCGGCATCGGTCATGTCAAAAGGCTCACGGACCGCGGTAGCTCCCCGCTGCACCGCCTCGGCAAAGGCTGCGTCCACGTCGTCCACTTCGAAGGCGATATCCAGAACGCCGTCCCCGTGCTTGTCCAGAAAACGATTTATTCGGCCGCCGGAGGTCATGGGACAGGTGAACACCAGCCGGGCTTTCTCCTGCTCCAGGACGTAGGAGGTGTTTTCGCGGTTGCCGGTTTCCAGGCCGCTGTAACAGGTCTGCGAAAAACCGAAGGCACGACGATAGTAGTAGGAGGCCTGCTTGGCGTTGCCCACCAGGTATTCGACGTGGTGAATCCGTTTCAGGCCCAGGTCGTTGTCGGACATTGTGCTCTCCCTCCGCTACAGGACGTCGATCTTGGCCGCCACGATGAAGTCGTTCTCACTCAGACCGCCTATGGCGTGGGTAAACAGCTCAAGATTCACCCTGTTCCAGGAGATGGAGATGTTGGGGTGGTGCCCCTCCTCCTCGGCCACGTCAGCCACCTTGTTGACAAAGGCCATGGCTTCGACAAAGTCCTTGAACTCGTAACTCCTGGTGATCCGATGCTCCCCGTCGCGGTTCAGCGACCACCGCGGAACCAGCGGGGTGAACCCGTCCTCCTGGCTGTCGCTGAGTACCGGCACACCCCCTTCGCAGGGCACGCACTTCTTGTCGATCAGGCACTTGCTGTTCTCGTTCATTCTTGCTCTCTCTCTCGTCCACCCCGCGCCCGGCTGGCCCGGTGCCGGACCGCACTCGGCGGAGTCGGTTGTCAAGGTACACTATCTAAGCGGCGGCTAACCATTTCACCATGCCCATCAGGGGATTTCAAGGGTTTGATGTACCGTTTTCGTAGATGATGTCGGCTTCCGGTCTGGCAGATGATCTGGTGCTCAGCTATAAGGCCAATCAAATGAATGGTATAACTCTGGAAGCCTGCCTTCCTTTCGGCGCAGGACGTCTCGCCCGCCGGCGGGCAGGGTGTTCTGTGGGAAAAAAGGGACATGAAATGGGGGGCGTCGAGCCCCCCAAAGATGCGGTATTGTCTGATTTCCGGAGCGGATTACTGGCCGATAACCGTGCAGCTATCGGTCACCGCCGGGACACCGGCCGCAGGGGTCACGTCAACCACCGTGAGCACGCCGGTGTTCTCTCCCACTAGGCCAGGCCAGGAGCCCATGAAAAAATTCCAACAGTAGGATTGTGACGTCCCGGGGCCCAGGGTGACCGTTCCGCTGCGCCAGCCGCTGATCACCGCGCCGCTGCCGATGGTGACGTCGATCACGCCATCAAAGGTGCGTGTCACCTTGGTCAGGTTTTCGATGCCGGCGCACACCTCCACGGTGAAGGGCAGGGTGCCCGACCCGGGCAGGCAGGTAAGCGTGGCGCTGGCGGTGGGCGGTTCGCCGGTGGTGCAGACTTCGATGAAGCGGCCGGAGATGCCGGGATTCTTGTTCTCGACCAGCAACCCCGCCGGGTCCATCTCCCAGACGCCGTCCCCGGCGGTGAGCAGCAGGTTGCCGTTGCCCAGCCGGAAGATGCCGCGGCCGCTGTTGAAGAACAGCTGGCTGTGCAGCGTGCCGTCCAGGTCGAAATCGGTGGCCAGGTCGCCGCTGAACGCGAGGTTCAGGTAATCCCCGGGGGCGACGGAATCGAACTGGACCTGCTCAGGGAAATTGACCGCGAAGATCTGGCCGATCAGGATCCCTGCGGCATCGTATAGCCGTACGTTGTCGGTGGTGCCCTGGATGTCGGCCATCAGCGACCGGCCGTCGTCGAGGAAGAGGATGTCGAAGGGGTCGGTGCCGTCGGCGATGAAATCGGCCAACCGGCTGTGCGGCCCGTCGAATTCGGCCACGTAGTCATCGCCACTGGTGACGAAGAGGTGGCCGTCGCGGAAATCGAAGCCCCGGATGTTGTTCAACCCATCGGTGGCGTCGGCATAGGTGTAGAGGTGGTTGCCGGCCAGGTCGAAGACGTTGATCGAGTCGTTGAGCTGGTCCGATACATAGATGTTGCCGTCCGGCCCCTGCACCGCGTTGATCGGGGTGGAAAAACCGGTGAACCCGGTGATGATGTCGCCGATGTAGGTCCCGTCGTACATGTCGTACATGCCGACCACATCGTTGGTGGAGTCGGGAATGATCAGGAATTGCGTGGGCATTCCGTCCGTCGCCGGGTTGGCGACCTTGCGGGCCGCAGCCGGTTCCAGCCCCTGCTCTTCGAAGTAGTTCTCACTGGCCGTGACGGCCGGGGACAGCAGGATGAAAAACAGAGCGATGAGAAGAGCGATGCAATGCTTCATGCGACACCTCCTTGACCTCGCAGGGCCACTGGTTGAAAGAAACGGATTTAGAATGAAGCGTGCAGCCTGACCGCCAGGTGCGTTGAATACAGTATAGGCTGGTTTGCCGCATAAGACAACATTCTATTTGATTACCATATGAGGCTGTTTCGGCTGGGATTGCAGGGAATCAATGGAAGTTGAGGGGAGGCGCGGCGAAACAAGCCGGCTTCACGGGCGTCGGGAACCGACCGGACATGGACCGCCCGGAGATCAGTCTGCAGGATTCGGTTCCTGCCGGGTGAGGCCCCGCCCCATCGCCTCGGCCTCGATGAAGACCCGCTTGACCCGGGGGTGGGCGGCCTTGATCTGCCGGTCGAGGCGGGCAATGGTGCGTTCCACCTCGTCGGCAGTGGCGCTGTCCCGGAAGTCGACGCTGATGTTGACCAGGATGAAATCCGGCCCCACGTGCATGGTCAGCACTTCGTTCACCTGTTCGATGAGACCGTTCTCCCGGGCGATGCGGCGGATGTTCTCCACCACCTCCGGACGGGCGCTTTCACCGATGAGCAGGCTCTTGGTCTCCCAGGCCAGCCAGGCGGCGGTGGCGCCGAGAATCAATCCGATGACCACCGAGGCCGCGCCGTCCCAGCGGTAGTCGCCGGTGAGCTGCGCGGTGAAGATGCCGGCAAAGGCCGCCAGCAAGCCGAGCATGGCAGCCGAGTCCTCGAAGAGGACCACGAAAACCGACGGATCCTTACCGCGGTGCACCGCTTCGATGTAGCCTCGTTGACCCCGCAGCCGATCGAACTCGCGGAAAGCGAAGACCCAGGCCGCCCCCTCGAAAATCATCGAGAGCCCGAGCACGATGTAGTTGATCATCGAGTTGGCCACCACCCTGGGCTGGAGGATGTGCTGCACCCCTTCATAGAGCGATACCCCGGCACCCACGGCGAAGATGAGGATCGCCACCACGAAGCTCCAGAAGTAGATCTCCTTGCCGTAGCCAAAGGGATACTGGGCGTCGGGCTCCCGTTTGCTGCGGTGCAGGCCGTAGAGCAGCAGCACCTGGTTTCCGGTGTCCACCAGCGAGTGGATGCCCTCGGAGAGCATGGCCGAGCTGTGGGTGATGGCGGCGGCGATGAACTTGGTCGCGGCGATCAGGCTGTTGCCGGCCAGAGCGGCGTAGATTACTTTTTTGGATGAGGATGCCATGTTTCTCTCAGCGCTCTTCAGTTACCTTGCGGGTCGCCCAATAGTGCCACGATTCCGCGGGGCCGCCAACCTGTCACCGCCTTCGCCCATTGTTTCGCGAGGATGGCGGAACGCGATCCAGGGCCAGACGATTGCGGCCGCCCCGTTTGGCCCGCAACAGAGCCTCGTCGGCGGCCTTGATCACGTCCAGGGCGGAATGGTGCTCTTCCCGCCGTTCGGCGGCGCCGATGCTGATACGCACCCGGACGGTCTGTTTCTTCCCCCGAGAAGGCCGCGGCCGTACCGGCGGATTACGCGGGCGCCCCCGGCCGCGAACGGTAAACGTGGCAGCGGCCACTGCCCGGCGCAGGTCTTCCAGGTGGGGCGCCGTCTCTTCCACACCTTTCCCGGGAAAGAGCAGGGTAAATTCCTCGCCCCCGTAGCGGAACGCTTTACCTCCACCGCCCACCGCGGCCAGTCTGGAGGCCACCATCCGCAGCACCTGGTCTCCCACATGGTGGCCGTGCCGGTCGTTGAACTTTTTGAAATGGTCGATGTCCACCATGGCCGCGGAGAAACTGCCGCCGATCTGGTTCAGTGCCTCATTGAGCGCCCGGCGTGCCGGCAAACCGGTCAGTTCGTCCCGGAAGGCCATGGAATACGAGGTGTTGACCACGGCCACGACGAGAATCAGGCCGGCGGCGGAGAAGAGCAGGGTGGCCGGCGGTCCGGGGTCAGCGGCCAGGGCGAAGCAGGCGGTGAGCAGGGACCAGAATAGCCCGGCGTTCAGCGGCCCGGGGCGGCTCACCGTTCGGGCGGCCAGCAGCAGTACCGCCAAACCGGCGGCGGCCAGGGCGAGGTGCGGGACACCGCCGCTCTGTACCGCCACACCGGGGATGGAGATGTCGAGGAAACGAACCGACTGGTGCACCTGGCGCTGGACCACAAGGGCTACCAGTGCCGGCTGGGCCAGCACCGCGGCGGTGCGCCAGGCGCCGTGAACGGTGAAGAAGCCCCGCTCGTTGAGCACCGAGATGAAAAGGTAGTTGAGCGGCAGGAGAATCGCCACCATGGTGAAGACGAAAGTTGCCGCCGGGTGATCGCTGCCGGAGGCCGGCCCGTGGCGCCGCAGCGCCTCTTCAGCCAGGGCCAGGACCAGCAGGGCCAGGACCGGCCGCAGACGGTTGAATCGCCAGCCGAGCAGCAGACCGGCGGCCAGCACCAGCAGGGGGATGACTTCGGTGGCCGCGGCCAGTCTTTCGGGGATCGGTCGGCCGGTGAGGAATAGTGCGGCACCGAAGATGAGGCCGCCGGGAAGAATTGACGAAAAGAATGCTCCTGGACGCACCCGTTTCACCCCCTGGCACTGGTGGCGGGGTTACCGGCGAGCCGGAGGTCGAAAAGGTGGCATCCGTGGGCCGGCAGGTCGAGATAGAGGCCGCGGACCACCAGGTCGTCACCCTCACGGCTGTAAGACGACTCGCCAAGCAGGTCTTCGAACTGCCAGTTTTTTCCGCCCAGGCCCGGGAGGTTGAGCGGGAGGAAACACTGGGCCGGCTCGGAGGAAAGGTTGGCCACCGTCACCCGGCGGTGACCGCGAAAAATCCAGCGGTGGGCGATGATGTTGTTGAAAGAGGGATTGCCGAACCACTCCTCCTGGGGTGTCAGTGGCGCCCATTCGCCGCGATGAAACACCGGGTGTTGCAGGGCCTGAATCAGGCGGCGATAGAAGCCGGCCAGCGCCGGGTCGGGCGGTTCAGCCGGGCGGCGGGCCAGCTGCACCGGCACCTGCAGCCGGTTCCCCTCCAACTGGCCGTCGTGGAACAGCCGCATCCCGGGCAGAGTCATACTGACCACCGCAGCCGGGCGGACCCGGTGGTCGCCGAAGGCGGTGACCGCCCGATCCTCGTCGTGGTTCTCGACAAAACGGGCCAGGTGGTTCTGGAATTCAATCTCGGCATTGAGCCGCAAGCGAGTCCCCCGGGAATCGTCCGCCAGCAACAGGTCATAGAGCCGCTTGTCATAAGTGTAGTCGAACCCCTGTTGCTGGAGTTCCCACTCCATGTCCCAGTAGACCTCACCGATGGCAAGGAAATCGGGGTGCAGTTTCTTGACCTTCTCGATGGCCCGCGGCCAGAACTGGGCCTCGGGCGGTTCGAACCGGCCGCCCCAGGTGCGGAGAAAGATGCTGCGGGTGGGCAGCATGGCCATGTCGCAGCGCACCCCGTCGCAGCGCTCGGCGATTTGCAGCAGACAGCGTTCCATGGCCTCCCGGGTTTCGGGCAGGCGGTAGTCCAGTTGGACCGTGTCGGTCCAACCGGGGTAGTTCGGGTCACGGCCGTGGGCAAAGATCAGATCCAGCCCATTGGTCCGATGCAGAAAGTAATCTTCGGGTGACTTGAGCAGGTCTTCCCGATCGGCCCGCATCAGGCGGCCGGGGTGCTCGTCGATCCAGGGATGGTCCGCGGCCAGGTGGTTGGGGACGAAGTCGAGAATAAGCCGCATACCGCGCCGGGCCAGTCTCTGGCGCAGCGTCTGCAGTTCGCCGTCACTGCCCAGAGCCGGGTCCACCCGGTAGTCGGCAACGGCATAAGGAGAGCCCACGACATCCTGCTCGTGATAATCGGGCAGCAGTTGTCGGATCCGGGCTTGCAGTTCGGGGTGACTTCGAGCGCGGCGCCGGCTCCAGCGGCTGCGCAGCCAGATACCCATCAGCCAGACCGCTTCAAAGCCATACCCGGCGATGCGCTCCAGCTCTTCTTCCGGTACGGTGGCCAGGCTTACCGGCTGGCCGGACTGCCGGCCCAGGCCGCGCAACCAGGTCCAGGCGTTGATTTCGTATACCGCTGGGTGGGTCGGCCAGGGGCCGGCGGAAGCCGGTCGTGCGCCTTCCACCTTGCGCAGCAGGCGTCCCAGTTGATCTTTTCTGGCGCTTTCACGGTGAGTCAAAGTGCTTTGTCCCAGAGCCCTGAGCGGCAGCCGTTGCGGCTGCCGTCTGTCGGCCGCAAATTATACACGATCATGGCTCGGGGACACAGGACTCATCCGGCTTTCGGAGGAAGGATGCCCAGCGCGACAAAGATCTTCCGGGGCAACTCCACCCGGGCGCTCCAGATCTCCTGGTAGCTGTCCCCTTCGAGATTCAGCGCATAGGTGAAGGTTCGGTCACCGAGCTCTACCCAGCCCACCAGCCAGCCGATCCGCCGGCCGTTCTCCAACTCGCCGCCGCAGGAACTCCACCTGCTCGGCGGCAGATATCTGCAGGCTGGAGGAGAGCCAGAAACGGTCGATGCCGCCGGAGATGTCCTGGTTGCCGAAGTTGATTCGTCCCAGGTGCTGTTGCATCCGATCGGCCCTGATCCGCCGGGCCACTTCCTGGAAATACCAGACCACCGAATTCTTCATCGCCGAACGCAGGTCGTGGTTCCGGGGCCACTCCCCGAGGATCGGCCCGTTCCACCAGTCCTGCTTCGGGTCTTTCTCAGGATCCCAGGGGATTACGTGGTGGGCATCCGCCAGTACCCCCAGCTCAAGGGCGATCAGGCTGTTGGGGATTTTAAAGGT
>JAQAZP010000080.1:0-5356 GCA_032127265.1 Acidobacteriota bacterium | reverse complement strand
CGATCCGGAGTTCGACACGGCAGCCATCGAGGAGGGCACATTCGATCCGCTTGTCATGCTCAACCGCTACCGGCCAATGAACAGCGCGGTCTTCACCACTGGCGTCTCTTATGACAACGTGAACTGGCCCTCGACCGATACCGTGAACTACCGCGGAGCCGTGGGTAGGGTATTCGGTAGTGGGAACCACCAGCTACCGCCGAACTGATCAGTCCGGACCATCGATCGAGAAGGGCGGAGTCCCCCTGCCGCGGCAGCGGCCCAGGGCGCTTCGCTCCTTTCTGTTTGTTCCTGATTATCCTTGTGCCGGGTCCGGGAGATCCTGGAGTTCCTCAGCGCCTGTTCTGCTCGAGCACACCGGTCAGTACCCCAGCCACCAGCTCTGCGTCCGCCCGGGTCATTCCCGGGTGGATGGGCAGACTGAGCAGCCGGGGGAAGGCGGCGCCGGCCACCGGAAACTGATCCGGGTCCACCCCACACCGCTCCGCATAATAGCTATGCAGGTGCAGGGGGATGAAGTGCACCGACGTGCCGATGTTGGCCTCCCGTAGTTCCTCGATCACCTGGTCGCGTTCAATGGTCAGGGCCTCGGTGCGCAGGCGCACAAGGTAGATGTGCCAGGCGTGCTCCACCGCGGCCCTGTCAGCTGGCAGTTCCAGCAGGTCGCACCCGGAGAAGCAATCGTTGTAGGTCTCGGCCAGCATGCGGCGGTGCCGCTGGAACGAAGGCAGCTTCTCCAACTGGCAGAGGCCCAGGGCTGCCTGGATGTCGGTCATGTTGTACTTGTATCCCGGCGCGGCCACGTTGTAGCGCCAGTTGCCTGCCTTGTCGTATCGTTTCCAAGCGTCGCGGCTCATCCCGTGCAGGGAAAGCGGTCGGGCCTTCTCGATCAGATCCGGATGGCCGGTGAGCATCCCGCCCTCCCCGGTGGCCAGGTTCTTGGTGGCGTAAAAGCTGAATGCGGCCAGGTTCTCCGACGAGCCCACCAAGTGGCCACGGTAGGACGCCGCCACCGCGTGGGCTGCGTCCTCCACCAGGTGGATGCCCCGGGCTGCGGTGACCTGGCGGATTCGGTCCAGGTCCGCCGGGTGCCCGGCGAGATGTACGGCGATCACCGCCCGGGTACGGTCGGTGATCGTTCGTTCCAGCGCGTCTGGATCGATGTTCAGTGTGTCCGGTTCCACGTCCACCAGCACGGGCGAAGCGCCGGTGTGCACCACGACGTTGGCGGTGGAACAGAAGGTGATGTCCGGCACGCACACCTCGTCTCCAGGGCCGATGCCCAGAACCACCAGGCTGATATGCAGGCCGGCGGTGCAGGAGTTGAGCGCCAGCGCGGACGGCGCCCCGAAACGCTCGGCAAATGCCTCCTCGAACGCTTTTGTCCTGGGGCCGGTAGTAATCCACCCCGACCTCAGCGCATCGGCAACAGCCTCGATCTCCTCCTCGCCCAGCGACGGCGGGGCAAAGGCCAGAAACGTGTCTCGACGATCTCCCATCTTCGGCCTCCGCTAGAATTTTTCCGGACGTGGTTCACGGATCCGGCAGCGCATCGCGACGATGGCCAGCCCGGCGAACGCCCCGGTGGTGTCGGCCACCCAGTCGGCCAGCTCCGGCGACCGCCCGGGGACGATCGACTGGTGGATTTCATCCAACACGCCGTAGAGCGACGTGACCACAATCGCCAGCATGGCCGCCCGGCCCCAAGAGAGCGCACTCCACCGGTGGAACACCCGAAAGAGCAGCACCGATAGAACTCCAAAAAAGGCCGCGTGGGCGGCCTTGTCCGCTAGGAACATGTCGAGGGTCGGTACCTGATCCAGGCTCGAGGAACTGAGCAGAAAGATCAGGGTAGCCCATATCAGGGGCGGGCCCCAGTGCTTCAGGATGCCAGCCATTGGGACAATGCTTTCTGTTTATCGGCGGGCCGTTCGGGCCCTCAGGCGGAAGAAGACTTTTTCCTGGCGGGCTGATCGAGGAGCATCTGCACCGCAGCCACCAGCTCGGTGACCTGGAACGGCTTGGTTATGTACAAGTCCGCACCCTCTTCATATCCGGCAACCCGGTTGGACACCTCCCTCATCCCGCTGAGGATGATCACCGGGATCTGACGGGTGATCGGGTGGCGCTTGATCCTATCACAGATCTCGTAGCCGTCCATCCCCGGCATTAGGATATCGAGGATTACCAGGTCGGGCAACTCGGCAAAAATCCGTTTCATCGCCACGTTGCCATCCTCGGCCGGGATCACCTCGTAATCCTCGCTGAGGATCGACTCGAGCAGGCTGAGGATCACCGGGTCGTCGTCGGCCACCAGCACCTTTGTCCGGTGAACGAAAGGCATCTCCGCCGACAGTCCTTCATGGAGGCCGGGCTGGTAATCGGCCACCAGCTTCTTCACGCTATGCATGATCGCCGTCCGGTCCGACCGCTCGGCGGATTTCAGGATCTCGTTGATCGTCTGGAACAGGTCACCGGACAGGTCACCGTTGGAATTGGTGGTGAAAATCTTGTCATGATCGGTGGGCACCGGGATCTCCCCCTCGACCCACAGCTGTTCGTACATCTTCTCCCCGGGGCGCAGCCCGGTGAAGGTGATCGGGATGTCCTCGTAGGGCTGGAAGCCCGAGAGGCGGATCAACTGCTCGGCAAGCTCGACAATGCGAACCTCCTGACCCATGTTGAGCACGAACAGCTCGCCCCCCTCGCCCATGGTACTCGCCTGGAGCACCAGCTGCACCGCCTCGGGGATGGTCATGAAGTAGCGCATCATGTCCGGATGGGTCACCGTCACCGGCCCGCCCTCCTGGATCTGGCGCTGGAATAGGGGCACCACGCTGCCCGTGCTGCCCAGGACGTTTCCGAAGCGGGTGGTCACAAAGCGGGTCTCACTCTGCTCATTGAGAGCCAGGACGAACAGTTCACAGAGCCGCTTGGTCAGGCCCATGATGCTGGCGGGCGTCACGGCCTTGTCCGTGGAAATCATCACGAACCGGTCCACACCGTACTTGGCGGCCAAGCTGCTGAGGATCACCGTACCGCCGAGGTTGTTCCGGATGGCCTCTTCGGGGTTGTCCTCCAGTAACGGTACGTGTTTGTAAGCGGCCGCGTGAAACAATATCTGTGGGCGGTTTTGCTCGATGATCCGCTCCACCGTCAAGCGGTCGGTCATGTCACCGATGAGGCACAGGACTTTGCTCTCCGGCGCCACCTTGGTGATGAGCTTCTCCAGTTCGAGTTTGAGGAAATAGAGCCCCTCCTCGTGCTGGTCGAACATGATCAGCGTGCTCGGGATGTAGCGGATGATCTGCCGGCAGAGTTCGGACCCGATGGAACCGGCCGCTCCGGTGACCAGAATGGTCTTGCCGTGGAGAAAGCTGCCGATATTCTCAACGTTGAGCGCCACCGGCTCGCGCCGCAGCAGGTCCTCGACCTGGATCTCGCGCATCGCCACCTGACCGCCGTCGGTCTGCAGCAGCGTGCCCATGTCCCGGGCGATCTTCGGCTTGCATCCGGCCTCCATACAGAGGTCCACGATCCGGGAGAGGGTCTCGCCCGAGGCCGAGGGGATGGCCAGGGCGATCTCATCGATCCGCTTCTCCTTGACCAAGTGCGGGATGTCGTCCACGAGCCCCAGCACCGGGACGCTGTGGATCTGCTTGCGCAGCAGGTGCTTGTCATCGTCGACAACGCACACCGGGGCATACCGATGCTGGTTGGGATGAAGCAACCCACGGATCAGGATCTCCCCGGTGCGGCCCCCGCCGACGATCAGCAGCCGGCTGCCGATGACTTTCATCCTGTTGACCCGGGCCCAGGGTTTCTCCCCCAACAGCCGGGAACAGAGCCTTATGCCGCCGATACCCAACAGGGCCAGCAGCCAGTCGATGACCAGAATCGAGCGCGGGAAACCCTGAATGCCGAACATCATGAAACCGGCCCCGAGGAGCACCGTGCTGAGTGTCATCCCCACCACGATGCGCCAGAGGTCGACTACACCGGCGAACCGCATGGCGCCCCAGTAGACCCGGGAGAGGAACAGCGAAGCCAGCTGGACCACGATCACGACAGGCAGGGTCATCATCATCCACCGCGCATATATCGAAACAAAGACCAGGTCGAATCGGATCCAGAACGCGCCGACCCAGGCCAGGGTGATCATAACGACATCGAGCAGCAGGATCTCGAGCCAGTTCACCTGGATCCAGCTCATGGTTTTACGTATTTTACTAATCATGATGAGTCTCGGCTCACAATCTCTAAGCGGGAGCCGCCTCCTTGTGATGGAGCCTTTGAGGAGACTCGGCAGCCATATGTCGACCGGATATCCGGGGATGAATAACCATTAACCTGTTGGAAACAATCCAGATCAGCCCGAAGGTAAGCCACAGTCCCCTGGAATCTTCATTATTGGTCACGGAGCCCTGGGCAAGGATTCCGCAGAGCGCTGCCAACAGAACTACCCGAACGGCCACCGCAAGGCTACCGCGTTCGCCGGCAAAGATACCCCGCAGTGACGTGATGATGAAATAGAGAAAGATCCCCATGAAGATGGTGAATCCGATCAGGCCGTTCTCACTGAGGATGGAAATATAGATTGAGTGGGCAACCATGCCGCCCACATCCGAACCGTCGGTAAGGGTGTCCTCCCAATTCCCCTGTGCGACCCTCGCCTCCGAAGCGGTTAGATTGGAGTTCCCCTTCCCCACCCCGAAAAGGATATTATCCTCCCAGACCTCCAGCGATTCGGCCCACAGCTCCACGCGCCGGCCAAGGGATGATTTCTTATCCAGCTCGCTGATGGAGAAGGCATCCGTTCCGCTGATGGAGAAGAGGAAGCGGTCGAAGGTCGGCCGGATGTCTTCGCTGACGAAGTAGGTCACGACTACCATCAGCAGGACCGTTGCCAGCACAGCCACGATCTTGCGCCGGAGCTCGGGGGTGAGCAGGAAGAAAACCGCCGCGCCGGTGCCGAAGGCCAGCAGGCCCCCCTTGGAGGACGACAACGCCAGGCCCGCCAGGTTGATCAGCATGAAGGTGAAACAGTGCAGCCGTTTCCCACCAATCAGCAGGTAGGACCACGTGATGAAGAACGAGAGTACGATGTAGCCGGCAAAGAGGTTCGGGTTCCCCAGGGTGCTGGTGGCGCGAAACCCCCCGGAGGCGAAGTTGCTGATATGAAACAGCTGGAACAGCAGCGATCCGGCGATACCGATCAGCGCGATGACCGGCGCGGTATAGGTCCAAGCCTTGAGAAAAACCTTCAGGTCGTCCATGGAATCGATGAGGTTGACGATCACGTAGAAGTAGACCATCATGATAAGGATCTTGGTCATGTTCATGAAGTGCGATCCTT
>JAQAZP010000079.1:0-29603 GCA_032127265.1 Acidobacteriota bacterium | reverse complement strand
TGTGATGGTCGTTGATCCGGTCGTAGGAGAGCGGGTACCAGGCCTGTCCACTGAGCTGGTTCAGTGTCTGCCGGACATAGAGCACGGACACGGAGTATTCCCTGTCCTTCTCCAGGGGTTCATCAAAGAGGACCACCAGATGATCAAGTAAAACTTAGTGTGTAAAAGCGAGGTGGCGGTATTTGGCAGGCCATCGTATCCTCCAAGTGAGATTTCCACATTCACTGCACGCCGGTTGGAGCCGGCGGAGGAGGAACGATGACCCAGGGACAGGATACGCCAGTACGCCGGCTCGTGGAAGATATTTTGACGGAAGAGGGCGGGGATACGATCCGCCTGCTGCTGGAGCGGATGCTGAACCGGCTGCTGGAAGCCGAGCAGTCCGAGCACCTTCAGGCGCTGCCCTACGAGCGCACCGAGGCCCGTCAGGGCCTTCGCAACGGCTTTCGGACACGCCAGATGGTGACCCGCCTGGGGCAGATCACCCTGCGGGTGCCGCGGACCAGGGACGGGCAGTTCTCCTCAAGCATGTTCCGCCGTTTCCAGCGGAGCGAGCGGGCCCTGCAACTCGGTCTGGTTGAGATGTACGTCCAGGGGGTGTCAACGCGAAAGGTGACCGAGGTGACCGAGAAGCTGTTCGGCACGGAGGTGTCGGCTACGACCATCTCGAACCTCTCCAAGGATCTCGACGAGGAGATCAGGGCCTGGCGGGACCGGCCGTTGGAGGAAGCCTATCCCTACCTGGTGGTCGATGCGCAGTATCACAAGGTTCGTGAAGGGGGCCGGGTGATCAACCGCGGCGTGCTGAGTGCCGTGGGAGTGAGCGAGACGGGACACCGGCGGTTCCTGGACTTCGAGGTGGCCAGCGGGGAGAGCGAGCTGAGCTGGACAGAGCTGTTCCGTCGTCTGCGTCGTCGCGGTCTAAAGGGAGTGATCCTGGTGGTGTCCGACGACCACAGCGGCCTGAGGGCGGCCGTCACCCGTTGCTTCGACGGCGCCCGGTGGCAGCGCTGCCAGTTCCACTTCATGCACAACGTCCTCAAGCCGGTCCGGAAGCGGGATCAGGCGGAAGTGGCCGATCTGCTCCGCTGGGTCTACGAGGCCCGGAACGAAAAAGATGCTAGGGCGCGCCTGGCCGATGCTGTTGAGCAGATGAGTGAGCGCTGGCCCGAAGTGGCAGAGAAGCTTGAGCTCGAGGGTGAGCAGTCGGTGGCCGTGTACGATCTCCCCAGATCCCACCACCGGCGCCTGAGGACAACGAATGGGCTTGAACGCTTCCATGAGGAACTGCGCCGGCGGAGCCGGGTGGTGAGGATCTACCCGAACCGTGCCGCCCTGGCCCGACTGATGGGAGCGCTGATCATCGAACAGGACGAGCGGTGGCTCACCGACAAAAGATACCTCAACATGGCGTTGCTTGGGGATCTGCTGAACGAGGAATCCGGAGACGAACGGGAGGCTGCCTGACAGGAGGTTACGCTCTACACTTGGAGAGCGCTTTTACACACAGAAGTTGACACAACTCAGTTCTCCGGCCCGTTCTCAGAGCACAACAATATCGCCTTACCGCCGAAATGGATGTTCCGGTTGCCAGTACCGGTGTATGTGCCGTCAGACACCAGCACCGTGTCGCCGTCAGCGGCTGCGTCGATCCCGGCCTGGATAGTGGGCTGGTCTGCCGGGACATGAATGGTGTCGGCGGTGACGGTCGTCGAGAGAAGAGTGCACCAGACTGCGAAGATCAGGCTCTGTTTTTTCATGGTTTTAGCGCCCTTCTGATTGAGAGGGGAAAAACATGAGATGTCATCAATGTAATTGATTATCCATGAAACGCCAACAGGGGATTTGAAGCACATATGATTGACGGTGTATTGTCTGAATTGTCTTTCGTATATTGTCGAATAATGGTATAGTGTGGTTGATTGTCATATTGATTGTCTGGTAATTGTCCCCTGGAGGGGAAAATGATCCACCTGAACATCGACCAATCCTCCCCGGTGAGCATCCGTGACCAGCTGGTGGCCCTGATCACCGAGGCCGTCGAGGGCGGCACGCTGGCCGAGGGGTTCCGGTTGCCGCCGTCGCGGCAACTGGCCGACGAGCTGGATCTTAATCGCAACACGGTGGCCGCGGCGTACACCGAGCTGCAGCGGCTGGGCCTGGTGCGCAGCCGGGTGGGCGCCGGCACCTTTGTCGGCCGGGCCCGGCAGGAGACGGCTGTTGTTGAAACGGCCGTGCCGGCCATGCCCTGGGAACGGCTGCTGGCCCGCAGGTGCACCCGCTATCCCGGCACCGGCGGCGACGAGCTGGGCATGGGGCAGCGGTTCGAAGGGGCGACGAACTTCGAGACCGCCATACCCTCGCCGGAATTCTACCCGGCGCAGGATTTTCGAGACTGCCTGCAGCGGGTCTGGAAGCGGGACGAGAAGGACATGCTCTCCTACGGTCCGGCCGAGGGCTACCCGCCGCTGCGCGAGTATCTGGCCCAACGGTGCCGGGACCGCGGGATGGAGGTCCGGCCGGAGGACATCGTCATCGTCAGCGGCATCCAGCAGGGTCTGGACCTGGTGGGCAAGCTGCTGCTGGAGCCGGACGACCTGGTGCTGATGGGGGTTCCCGGCTATCCCA
This sequence comes from Acidobacteriota bacterium, assembly GCA_032127265.1. Classification (GTDB taxonomy): domain Bacteria; phylum Acidobacteriota; class JAQAZP01; order JAQAZP01; family JAQAZP01; genus JAQAZP01. The sequence goes on along the minus strand of JAQAZP010000079.1, from coordinate 26,975 downwards.
ACGCCTACCGATCCTTCCAGTTGTTCGACGCCGGCATACTCCCGCTTCGTGTGGACGAGGATGGCCTGGACACCGGGTCTCTGCCCGGCATCTCCGGGGCCGAACGGGCCAAGTTCCTTTACGTTATGTCAAACCACCAGAATCCCACCGGGGCAACCCTGCCCCGGCAGCGGCGACAGGAGCTGCTGCTCTGGTCACGGGAAGCCCGGGTGCCGCTGGTGGAGGACGATTTCAATGCCGGGATGATGTATCACGGCGATGAACCGGTACCGCTGCGCGGGATGGACGGGGGGGAGGATGTGATTCTGCTCGGCACCTTCTCCAAGGTGCTCTTCCCCGGCATCCGCCTGGGCTGGATGGTGCTGCCTGATGCGGTGCGCGAGAAAGTGGGGGAGATCCGGGGCTACACCGACCTGGGCACCCCGGTGATCCTGCAGCAGGCGATGCTGGAATTCTGCCGTGCGGGGCACCTGGACCGCCACCTGGAGATGATGCGGAGGGTCAACGGCAAGCGGCTGGACACGCTGCTCGGGGCCATGGAGACGCACTTCCCCCGACGGGCGAGCTGGACCCGGCCGCGGGGCGGCATGTCGGTCTGGGTCACCCTGCCGGAAGGGACCGACGTGCTGCGGATTCACCGGGAGAGCCGCGAAGCCGGGGTGCGTTTTTCGCCGGGCGTTCTCTTCCATCCCGACCGGGGAGGAGAAAACGCCTTTCGCCTGACCTTCATCCGCGAGTCGGAGGAGCGGATCGCCGAAGGTATCGCCACCCTGGGAAGGATTATCAGGAAACATCTGCGCCGCCGGACGGAACCGGCGAGTGATCGGAAGGCAAAGGACGTCTGGATCTGAGACGGGCCGGCACCGCGCCGGGCTGTTTCGGCGGGTTACGATCGATACACGAGAAACCAGATCAAAAAGGAGCGGTGGCATGAGCGAGGAAAGAGGAACACTGAGGCTGAAGACGGGCCTGGCCGAGATGCTCAAAGGCGGAGTGATCATGGACGTGACCAACGCCGAACAGGCGCGGATCGCCGAGGACGCCGGTGCGGTGGCGGTGATGGCCCTGGAGCGAGTGCCTTCCGATATCCGCCGTGACGGCGGTGTGGCCCGGATGTCCGACCCGACGATCATCAAGGAGATCATGAAGACTGTCTCCATCCCGGTGATGGCCAAGTGCCGCATCGGCCACTTTGCCGAAGCGCAGATCCTCGAGGCGCTGGGCGTGGACTTCATCGACGAGAGCGAAGTGCTCACCCCGGCCGACGAGAAGCACCACGTGGACAAGTTCGCCTTCAAGGTGCCCTTTGTCTGCGGTGCCCGGAACCTCGGCGAGGCCCTGCGGCGCATCGCCGAGGGGGCGGCGATGATGCGGACCAAGGGCGAGGCCGGCTCCGGCGACATCGTCGAAGCGGTGCGTCACTTGCGGCAGATCATGAACGGCATCCGCGAGTTGACCATCCTCACCTCGGAGCAGCTGATGAGCAAGGCCAAGGAACTGGGCGCCCCGTACGAGATGGTGCGCCTGGTGGCCAAGAATGGCGAACTGCCGGTGCCCAACTTCTCCGCCGGCGGCATCTCCACCCCGGCCGACGCCTCGCTGGTGATGCAGCTCGGCGCCCAGGCCATCTTCGTCGGGTCGGGCATCTTCAAGTCCGAGGACCCGGCCAAACGCGCCCGGGCCATCGTCAAGGCCGCCACCCACTACCAGGACCCGGCGGTGCTGGCCGAGGTGTCGGAGGGGCTGGGCCAGCCGATGCGCGGCATCGACGTCAAGTCGCTCAAGGAAGAAGAGCTGATGCAGACCAGGGGGTGGTAATGGGACGGATCGGAGTGCTGGGCCTGCAGGGAGACTTCGCGGCTCACGTGAAAAAGCTGGCCGCGCTGGACGTGAGTGCGGAGGTGATCCGCTGGCCCCGCGACCTGGCGGAACTGGATGGGTTGATCATCCCCGGCGGCGAGAGCACCACCCTGCTCAAGCTGATCGACGAGTACGGGTTTGCCGAACCGCTGGCCGAGATGGTGCGGCGCGGGGGAACCGTCTTCGGCACCTGCGCCGGGCTGATCCTGCTGGCCGCGGAGGTCAGTGCTCCGGCCCAGCCCTCGCTGGGGCTGATCGACATCGATGCCGAGCGCAACGCCTACGGCCGGCAGGTGGAGAGCTTCGTGGGGCAGGGGAGTTGGGTAAATGGCAGCGAGCTGGAGATGGTTTTTATCCGCGCCCCGAAAATTACCAGAGTCGGTCCGGGAGTGGAGATACTGGCCGAGTATGACGGTGAGCCGGTACTGGTGGCTTCGGGCAGCGTGATGGCCGGCAGTTTTCATCCCGAGCTCAGCGGGGGGAGTGAAGTGCACCAGCTCTTCCTGGAGAAGGCTGGGGTGTTGGTTGGCCAGGCTGTGCGGGCGAACAGGTGAACCAGTCCCATCATGGCTTGTAGTTGTTTCCGTTTTCAGCAAAAAAAAGCCCGGATGACCTTATTGTCATCTGGGCTTTGCTTGTTAGCGGGGCAGAGGCAGTGGTCAGTACCCGATGCCGCCGGCCACGGTGCCGCCGTGCATCAATGCGCTGTCGCCGTAGGCATCGAAGTCGATGCTGCTGATGGCGGCGGCACTGCCGCCGTCCACGTTCCAGGCCCTGACCTGGGCCGGCCAGTCGGGGTCCGGGCCGGGGGTGGCCAGGATTTCGTCGATCCCGTCGCCGTCAAGGTCCAGCGCCGCCACGTTGACGCCATACCGTGAATCGGTGAAGGCGAAGAAACTGACCCCGCTCAGCGATGTCAGGGTGCCGCCGTCGTAGTTCCAGGCCCGCACGTGTGAGCCGAAGACCACGCCCGGTCCGGCGCCGGTGATGATCTCGTCGATGCCGTCACCGTCGATGTCACCGCAGGTGGCGTTGACACCCCACTGGTTGGTGCCGTAGGCCAGGAAGCTTACCGCGCCGATGGAGGTGGTGGACGAACCGCCGTCGAAATTCCAGCCGCGCACGTGGGGCCCGTACACCGAACCCGGTCCGGCGCCGGTGACGATTTCATCGAAACCGTCGCCGTCGATGTCCCCGCAGCTTACATTGACCCCCCACTTTGGCGTGCCGTAGGCAAAGAAGCTGATGCCTGGGATGGACGCGGGTGTCCCGCTGCCATCCTGGTTCCAGCCGCGGACGTGGGGCCCGAACACCGCGCCGGGACCGGCACCGGTGATGATCTCGTCGTTGCCGTCGCCGTCCACGTCGCCGGCGCAGACATTGACGCCCCACTTGTTGGTTCCGTAAACCAGGAAACTGACGCCGGGCAGCGGGGTGCCGCTGAAGTCGAAGCCGCGGACGTGGGGCCCGAACACCGCGCCGGGGCCGGCGCCGGTGAGCACCTCGTCAAGACCGTCGTTGTTCAGGTCGCCGGTGGCCACGTTGACGCCGTATTTGGGCGTGCCGTAGGCCTGCCATTCGGCCAGGGCCGATCCGGTATTGTCAGGATTGAAGACCCGTACCAGGCAGTTGTTGGCCTCGGCCGGGCCGGGGCCGGTAACGATCAGGGGAAACGGTTCGGACACGCCGGTGTAGGCGATACGGCGGAGAGAGCCGCCGGTGCCGCCGCCACCGCCGCCATACTGCTGGCAGTAGTAGATGGCGCCGTCGGGGCCCACCTGGAAATCGGCGGCTCCACCCAGTCCGGTGGCCCAGTGATCGTCGGTGGGCTGACCGGCCACCGGGTCGGCTTTCCGCCAGCCGCTGCCGGTGTCCTCGATGCGCACCATCCAGCCCTGGTAGTACTCCACGTAGAAACAGTCGCCGTTGTATGCGGGAGGGAAACTGCTGTCCAGGGGGTAGCTTTCCGGGCGGTAGCAGGTGGCGGCGACCACCGAGGCGCTGAAGCCCAGACGGTCGTAGTAGTGGATCGGGTCGTCGTAGTCGGTTCCTCCAGGCCCGCCGGGTTCGCTGCAGCCGCCGGGTTCGCGGAGCATCGGCCCTTCGCGGAAGGGCCAGCCGAAGTTTTCGCCGCCCGTGGCCAGGTCCACTTCCTCATAGCTTCCCAGACCGACGTCGCCTATGAACAGTTTGCCGCTGACCCGGTCCACGTTGAAGCGGAAGGGGTTTCGCAGGCCGTAGCAGAAGACCAGGTTGGTGTTGGCGTCACCGGAAAAGGGGTTGTCCGAGGGGGTGATATCGGCCCTGGGCGGAGGCCCGGAGCCGCTGCCCGGCATGGCCGAGACATCGAGTCGCAGGATCATGCCCCGCAGGTCGCCGGTCTCCTGGGCCGCGCACTGGGTGGCGTCGTCGCCCATGCTGACAAAGAGCATGCCGTCGATACCAAAACGGACAGTGCCGCCATTGTGGTTGTACTGGTTGTCCGGAATGTCGGTGATGATGTCGTAGCGGCTGGCCGGGGCGATCTGCAGGTTGCCGCTGTTCGGGTTGTCCAGGTCGCCGGTGACCGTGAACATCGAGAGGTAGTTGGTGAACGTCCCGTTATGGCTGTAATAGACGTAGATGTAAGGCCGTGCGGGCCAACCGGGGTCCACGTCGATCCCCAGCAGTCCCCGCTCGTTCCCTTCGATGTTTACCGAAGGCACAGTGACCAGCGGGTCGTTTCCGCCTATGGCGCCGTTGACCAGCAGGCGGATATTGGCCGTCACCTGTTCGATGAACAGCATCCGGCCGTCGGGGAGAAAGGTGAGGCCCACCGGCAGGTTGAGACCGTTGATGATCTGGCTGTCCTGGAAATCTGTGGGCACCGTGGCGGCCGCCGCGGGCAGGACGGAGATTAGAAGAAGTGCGCAGCTGAGCGCAGACAGTGCGCTCCCCATGGCAAACCGGCCATATTTTTCGAGGGTCATTTGATTTGCTCCAGTGAGGTTCATCGACTTGCGGCGGCAACCATGGCTATGAGGTGTGTGTGCTGCGCGTCACGAGGCTGATAATAGATAATACTTATGGATTATATCATGGATTGACTTGAATGGCCGTATTATTTAGTCAACGACAGGCTGTCGGTGTACAAAAAACGGGCCCGAGCGCTGTTGCCCGGGCCCGTTGATACGCAAGATCAGATCAGTAACCGATGCCGCCGGCCACCGTGCCACCGAACATGTAGCCGCCGTCAGCATAGGCATCAAAGTCGATGCTGCTGATGGCGGTGGCGGTGCCGCCGTCCACGTTCCAGGCCCTGATCTGGCCCGGCCAGTCGGGGTCGGGGCCCGGGGTGGCCAGGATTTCGTCAATCCCGTCGCCGTCCAGGTCAACGCCCGCCACCTTCACCCCGTAGCGTGAATCGGTGAAGGCGAAGAAACTGACCCCGCTCAGCGATGTCAGGGTGCCGCCGTCGTAGTTCCATCCGCGCACGTGTGAGCCGAAGACCACGCCCGGTCCGGCGCCGGTGATGATCTCGTCGATGCCGTCACCGTCGATGTCGGCGCAGGTGGCGTTGACACCCCACTGGTTGGTGCCGTAGGCCAGGAAGCTCACCGCGCCGATGGAGGTGGTGGACGAACCGCCGTCGAAATTCCAGCCCCGTACGTGGGGTCCGTACACCGAACCCGGTCCGGCGCCGGTGACGATTTCATCGAAGCCGTCACCGTCGATGTCGCCGCAGCTGACATTGACCCCCCATTTGGGCGTGCCGTAGGCGAAGTAGCTCATACCGGCGATGGGCGTGGGTGTTCCGCTGCCATCCTGGTTCCAGCCGCGGACGTGGGGCCCGAACACCGCGCCGGGACCGGCGCCGGTGATGATCTCGTCGTTGCCGTCACCGTCCACGTCGCCGGCGCAGACATTGACACCCCACTTGTTTGTGCCGTAGGCCAGGAAGCTGACGCCGGGCAGCGGGGTCCCGCTGAAGTCGAAGCCGCGGACGTGGGGCCCGAACACCGCGCCGGGACCGGCGCCGGTGAGCACCTCGCCCAGACCGTCGTTGTTCAGATCGCCGGTGGCCACGTTGACGCCGTACTTGTGCACCCCGTAGGCCGACCACTCGGCCAGGGCCACGCCGGTGCTCTCAGGGTTGAACACCCGCACCAGGCAGTTGTTGGCCTCGGCCGGGCCGGGACCGGTGATGATCCGCGGTTCGGGTTGGGAGGGCCCGGTGTAGACGATCTTGCGCAGGGCGCCGGTGTCGGGCCACGAGGGGTCGAACTGGTCCAGATACCAGAGGGCGCCGTCAGGGCCGATCTGGAAATCCGACGCCTCGCTGATGTCGGTGGCCCACTGGTCGGGATTGGGCTGGCCGGGCACCGGGTCGGCCACCACCCAGCTGCTGCCGTTGTACTTCAGTCGCACCATGAAACCCTGGTAATACTCGGCGTAGAATATGTCACCGCTGTACTCGGGGGGGAAGCTGTCGTCGTTGGGCCAGTCCACCGGGCGGTACATCCCTGCGCTGATAATCGCGGCGCTGCCCATGCCGGTGCGGTCGTAGTAGTAGATCGGGTCGTCGTAGTCGGTTCCCCCCGGCCCGCCGGGCTCGTCGCAGCCGGCGGGGGTGCGGATCATCGGCCCTTCGCGGAATGGCCAGCCGAAATTCTCGCCGCCGGTGGCGATGTTCATCTCCTCGAAGTTCGTCTGGCCCACGTCGCCGATGATCAGGTCGCCGGTGACCCGGTCGATGTTGAAGCGGTAGGGGTTGCGCAGCCCGTAGCAAAAGACGAGGTTGGTGTTGGCGTCTCCGCTGAACGGATTGTCCGAGGGGGTGATGTCGGTCTTGGGCGGCGGCCCCGAGCCGGTGCCGGGCATGGCCGACATGTCCAGGCGCAGGATCTCGCCGTAGAGCGTGCTGGTGTCCTGGCTTTGGCACCCGTCGACGTCGTCGCCAAGGCTCAGGTAGAGCATGCCGTCGTTGCCGAAGCGAACGGTGCCGCCGTTCTGGTTGGGGAGCGCGTCGGGGATGTCGGTGATGATGTCGTAGCGGCTTGACGGCGCGATCTGCAGGTTGTCGCTGTTCGGGTTGCTCAGGTCGCCGGTGACGGTGTACATCGAGAGCCAGCAGGTACTCGTCCCGTCGTGGTCGTAATAGACGTAGATGTAGGGGCGGGCCGGCCAGTCCGGGTCGACGTCGATGCCCAGCAGACCGGCTTCGCCGTTGTCGTTTCTCACGTTGGGCACGGTGATCAGCGGGTCGTTTCCGCCTATGGCGCCGTTGACAATCAGGCGGATCTTCGCCGACCACTGCTCGATCACCAGGATGCGGCCGTCGGGCAGGAAGGTGAACCCGGTGGGCATATCGAGGTTGGTTGTCACCTGGGTATCGGTGAAATTGTTCGGGACCGTGGCGGCCGATGCCGGTACTGCGAAGAGGGTCAACAGGCCGAACAGCAGGCCCAGCAAGAGGCACAACCGGGCCTTTTCGCGAAATTGCTCGAGAATCATGGGGCACACTCCTGTGGTGGTTGGTCGTCTCTCGCCGCCGTCCGATGGCTGGTCGGGGTCATGCGGCAGCGAGTTGAGAACCGATATCCGGCAATTCACGGCCATCTTATCACGATTCCGTGATAGAGGATCAACGTTCATTCGATTCAAGCCGGGAACTGGCGGTTCGGGATTGCGTTCCTTGACATTGAACCCCGTCGCGGGGAAAAATGGGTTATCGTACCACCGTTGATAACTGCCAGGGAGGCTTGCAGATGGAGATCACTATCAAGGATGTCGTCGAGACCAAGGTCGATCCGGCCGAACTGAACCCGGACACCCTCGGTTTCGGCATCCGGTTCACCGACCGGATATTCACCATGGCCTACGATGCGGACAAGGGCGGCTGGCACGACCCCACCATCGGGCCTTTGGAATCCTTTTCCCTCCACCCGGCCTCCGTCTGTTTCCATTACGGACAGACCATTTTCGAGGGGATGAAAGCCTTTGCCCGGGAAGGCGGCCAGGCGGCCCTCTTCCGACCCGAGCTGAACCTGCAGCGGATGAACCGCTCGGCCCAGCGGATGAGCATGCCGGTGCTGGATGTGGAACCGGTTCTCAAGGCGATGACCGAACTGGTGCGGCTGGAACGGCAGTGGGTCCCGCGGGAACTGGGCTCTTCGCTCTATCTCAGGCCGACGATGATCGGCACCGAGGCTTTTCTCGGCGTCCGTCCGGCCAACCGCTACCTCTTCTACATCATCCTCTCCCCGGTGGGCCCCTATTTCAAGGGCGGCATCGGCAAGCCGGTGAAGATCATGGCCTCGCACAAGTTCACCCGCGCGGCCGCCGGCGGCACGGGCGAAGCCAAGTGCGGAGGCAACTACGGGGCGTCGCTGCTGGCCAACGAGGAGGCCAAGGAGCAGGGCTACTCCCAGGTGCTGTGGCTCGATGCCAAGGAGCACCGCCTGGTGGAGGAGATCGGGGCGATGAACGTAATGTTCGTCTTCAACAAGTCGACCATCGTCACGTCGCCGCTCACCGGCACCATCCTTCCCGGCATCACCCGGCGCACGATCATCGAGATGGCGCCGAAACTCGACTACCAGGTGGAAGAGCGGAGCATCTCCATCGATGAAGTGGCCATGTCGGTGCGGCAGGGCAAAATCACCGAGATGTTCGGTTGCGGCACAGCGGCGGTGGTGACACCCATCGGAACCATCTCCGACCGGGGCCAGGAGTTCTCGGTCTGCGCCGACGAGCCCGGCCCGGTGACCCGCAACCTCTACAAGGCGATCACCGACATCCAGTATGGCAAGGCCGAGGACAAGTACGGCTGGATGAAGCTGGTGGGATGAGAAAAACGGACTGGCTCTCAACTTCCAAAGGAAATTGGTGCCGGTCCCTTTTTTTGTAAGCTTCAGGCTTCAAAGCAGGGGCGTGCCGGTATATCCGTCTTCGCTCACGGGTCTCGAGTTCACGCGAGGGTTTCCGTAAATTTCTCGACGCGTTGGGAATGCCTCGAACCTCTCGACATATCGCTCAGACGGAGATACCGACCCGCCCCTGCTCCGCGCTTGAGATTGGATGCCGCCCAACTCATCCTGAACCTCGGAAGAAATTCCCTCTATCGGCCGATTGGCAGACGGGCGGGGTATCCATCCACTCCGAGCGCCTGTCGAGGGGATAGTGACAACCCTTACGTGAACCCGAGACCGAAGCGAGGAGGGGATGGATTCCCCGCCCTGACCTCGAGACCCGCGAGCGAAGCAGGGCGAACTGACCTGCTCCCCTTGTTACGCGCCGAACTTGGCCAGGCGGCCGGCATGGGCCAGGGCCAAGGCCATCAAGTTCACCGACGGCATCCGGCCCAGGCCGCCTGAGGCCGCCGCGATCTCGTCAAAGGTCTGCACAGCGTCGGTCCGGCAGAGCGGGCTGCTGAGCAGCACCGGTACCGGGTGCCAGCTGTGAGCCGCCATCTGTGACGGGGTGGAGTGGTCGCCGGTGATCACCAGCACGTCCGGTTCGAGACCGGTGATCATGGGCAGCAGGGCGTCCACCTCCTCGATGACCTTTTTCTTGCCCGCGAAGTCCCCGTCCTCCCCACGGGCGTCGGTGGGTTTGACGTGGATGAAGAAGAATTCGTGATCGTTGTACACCGCCTGCAGCGCTTCGAACGAAGACCGGGGGTCGGGGGTCACCGGGTGCAGCGTCATGCCCAGCAGGCTGGCGACTCCGCGATACATGGGGTAGCCGGCGATGGCATAGGCATCAAGGCCGAACCGCTCGCTGAACGATCGGTAGCTCCGTCCCTTGGCGAAGCCCCGGGTGAGCACGCCGTTGGCTTTCTGCTCCCCGCCCAGGGCCTGCCGGGCCTGGGCGATGAAACGGCTGACCAGCGCCGCGGTGCGCTCTGCCTCAGGGCCTTCCGAACCGGGCAGTGCCGCCGGTTCCAGCGGGGCCAGCCCCACCTTTTGCGGATCGGTGTCGCGCAGCTCGCCGCTCAGTCCGTCGGCGCGGATGAGGATCATCGCCCGGTGCTCCTTCACCGGCATGATCTTGAATTCTGCATCGGGACCAAGGTTCACGGCCTGCTGCAGGATGCCGCAGAGCCGGTGGCATTCGTCATTGCTGATCCGGCCGGCCCGGCGGTCGGTGATCAACCCCTCGGGGCCGATGGTGGCAAAATTGATCCGGGCCACCACGTCGCGGGGCGTCAGTTCCATACCGATCCCCACACCCTCCAGCAGCCCGCGGCCGATATTGTTTTCCAGCGGGTCATAGCCGAAGAGGGCGAAGTGGGCCGGGCCGCTGCCCGGGGTGACACCGGGCATGATCGGGTCGATCAGACCGCAGGTCGAGCGTTTGGCCAGTGCGTCGAGGTTTGGGGTTCTGGCGGCTTGCAGTTCGGTGCCCTGCACCGGGTCGGGAAGGCCGGAGAGGCCGTCGAGAATGAGAAACACGATCCGGGTGGAACCCGGAATCACCAGCGATTCGATGAGGCTGTAGTCCATGATGCTCACCAGGAGGCGGCAACGCTCCCCACGGGGCGGGGAGCGGCCCGCCGGGAAACCGGTGCCTGCCGTGGAACGGTTATTTGCCGAAGTTGTAGAGGACACCGAGAGCCAGGGACAGACCGCCGGCGTCGCTGTCGCCATAGTAGGCGCTGACGCTGTTCGGGTCGTCGCCCAAAACGCTGGGGATCAGGCTGTACCGTGCTTCCGCTGCGATGTTTATCTTCTTCTCCGCCAGAAAAAGTGCGCCGGCGGTGAAGTGGAAGCCGGGCTTGCTGAAGCTGCCGCCCCCGGCGCTGCTCGAGACGTCGATGAGATAATAACCGAGCCCGGCCCCAAGATAGGGCTGGGTGTCCTTGTCACGCCGGAACATGTATTTGGCCGTGGCCAGGAAGGCGTCGTAGGTCAGGTCTTCAGGGATGCCGTTGCGCACCCAGCTGTTGCCCACCAGGTTGACCCGTTCGCCCGATTTGGCAAAGTGGTGATACTCACCCTCGAGGACCAGGTAGTCGCGGATTCGCCAATCCCAGAGCAGGCCGTAGAGAAATGAGCCCGATCCGTAGACTGCGTCATAACTGTCACTGGAGTTGGTCGGCTCGAAATGACCCAGCCGCAGACCGATGGAAGAATCATCGAGGAAACCCGCCGGGCACTCCCCGGCGGAAAAAATGCAGAGCAACAGCACGGCGGCGATCAGCAGTCCGGTCCTAGTCCAGGTGCGGGTCGTATTCATCGTTCAAGGACTCCTTGAAAATGTCGCAAAGGTTGGGGAACGAAAATCCCGGCAGGCCCTGCAGGGCCGGCGGTCAGTCGATCCAGCCGCTGCCTCCCTCGGCCAGCCGCAGCATGGCCGCGCGGGCATTGACGATTCCATACCCGTATTCCTCGTCGTATCCCGCCGGTCCGGCGTCCACCGCCGTTTCGCGCAGCAGGTTGCGGATGACGGTGGGTTCGGTGACGCCCATGGATGCGATCAGCGCCCCCACTCCGGCGGCGTGAGGGCTGGCCATGGACGTGCCCTGCCACCAGTAGAAGCGGAAGGTGTTGAAGCTGTTGCCGTAGGATTCCTGGACCACACCGTCCGTATGGCCGTCGCCGTCCTGATCCACTCTCGTGTCGCCTCCCGGAGCGGAGAGCTCGGCACCGGAGCCATACTGAGAGTAGTAGGAGCGAGTGCGGTCCAGCCTGGTGGCATTGACCGCCACGCAGTTGGTGTCGTTGGCCGGGAAGTCGATGCCGGTGTTCCAGTCCGGGTCGTCGGCGTCGTTGCCGTTGGAAGCGAAGCTGAGCATCCCCTGGTTGAAGGTGTCGCGCAGGGCATTGCTCACGGTGCTGGTGCCGCCGGTCCCGCCGAGGCTCATGTTGGCGATCCTGGCCCCGTGATCGGCCGCCCAGCGCAGGGCCTCGGCGATATCGCCGTGAGTCGCCGTTCCCTCGGAACCCACCACCCGCAGGGGCATGATCGAGCAGTTGAAGGCGATCCCCGTGGAGCCATAGCCGTTGTTGGTGGACTGGGCGATGGTGCCGCAGACATGGGTGCCGTGGCCGTCCTGGTCGTTGGCGTGGGTGTTGTTGTCCACGAAGTCGAAGGGGTGGACGAAATTCACGCCGGCCAGGTCGGGGGCCCGGCCAAACTGGTTGAAGTTCTCGTAGGCCACGCCGGAGTCGATCACCGCGACGATCACCGAAGGGATGCCGCCGCGGTTTATGTCCCAGGCCGCTTCCATCTCGATCTGCTGGAAGTTCCACTGGTTGTTGAACAGCGGGTCGTTGGGCCGCCAGGAAGGGCGGCAGATCAGGTTGCGTTCAGCATACTCCACCGCCTGGTTGGACATCAGCCGGGCCGCGGTGACCTCTTCGGAGAGACCGTTGTTGAAGGTGATCAGGTGCACACCGCACCGCTGGTAGACCTTCTCTACCCGGGCGTTCTCCCGGGCCAGGATCTGCTGCATCTGGTCGGCCCCGGTGTTGCCGGCAAACTTCACCAGTACCTCGCCGGGCACGAATTCGATGCGGGCCTCTTCGGCCGCGTTGGTGCCGAAGTTGTTGGCCAGGATGATCAGGTCCAGGCCGTCGATCTCACCGGTCTGGTTGAAATCGGCGGAAAGGGTGTAGCGTTCGTCGCCCTCCAGGGTGCCGAAGGTGTGGGCGAAAAAGATCAGGTCCATCCCGTCGATCCGGCCCGATCCATCCACGTCGCCGAGAAGTGCCCGGGCCGGCGGGCCGGATATGAGCAACAGGATCACGAACGTCAGCGCCGTCGCGCCGAGCAGGCGGTGAGTCGGGTTCATTGCGGTCTCCCCGGGGGCTTGAGTTGGTCACCCCCGTGTTGCGGCAGCCGAAGCCTCGGCGGCCGGTTGGTCAACAGTACCATCAATCTCATATTAGCACAGGCGGATACGTGTTTAATTCCTGAAAATCATTCTAGAAGGACAGGTTACGGTGCGTCAAGCGTCGGGTGTTCAGAGAGCGTGACCCAGTCGCAGGGCCGCAGCCGGCACCGACTGGTTGGAGAGGGGCTCGATAAAGTCCCGGCCCCGGTTGCGGAACGGCAGGAAGACCAGCCGGGCCTTACTGATACGCAAGGCTGAGCCGGGAACCAGGGGTGCAAGTTGCCTGCTTCTGCTGAACAGGCTGCAGAGGACGAGTTTCAGCGCCTGGGCCGCCTCGGTGAGGGGCAGGCGCACCGATTCCGCCTGCTCGCCCTGACGAAACTCATCGCTTTCCTCGGGGCGGTCGAAGGGGGCCAGGCTGATGTTTCCGGCCAGTCGGATCAGCACCTGGGGGTTGAGCTTGAAGGCCGGGACAAACAGCCGCAGCGGTTGGTCCTCCCAGGACTCGGGAGTTTCCTGGTAGGGGATCAGGGAACGCCGCATCTGGGCCCGGCTGGTCAGCGGCAGGCCCTGCAGCTCGATGTCCATTTGCCAGAAGGGCAGGAACCGTCCCCGCGGTCCGGGATCGGCGGTGCGCAGCACCCGGTATTTCAGGGGCTGGTACTCCTGCCCGGCGATACGCCATCCCCGCAGGCAGCCGGCGCAGACCAGGGCCACCGCACTGTCCACTGCCGGCAGGGCGCCGGCGCACTCCGGGCAGACCAGGGACAGGAAACGCATGGATACCGCGGCCTGTGGACGCCGGCTTTCCTGCTCCAGGCGGCCAAACTCCTCGGCGGGGAGCCGGTATTTGAGCGAGGCTCCCTTCCATGCTCCTTGCAGTACTCCGTTCTCCCCCCTCCGGTCACGGCGCAGGAAAAACGGGGCGTGGATCAGGCACTGGGTCTCGCCGATGAAGCGTTCAAGATCAGGCCGCTGCGCTTCGGCCATCTTCACCCGGGTCATGGCCTGTTGCAGGGCGTCCTCGTCGGAAATGGATGGGGGAAGGGCCTTGCGCCCGTGGGACAGCAGGGTCAAGGGCGCCACCTGGGGACGGATGCCCAGCGTGGCGCCAGGGGGCAGACCCTCCACCGCCGGGGTGGTGTTGTCCAGCAGGGCTCCCTGGACCTGGTTTTCCCGCACCCGGAAGCGGATGCCGCGAAATCGCCAGAAGGGCAGGTGGACCAGGGTCTCCGCCCCGTCATGCGGCAGGCGGTCCGGTTCCATGAAATAGGCCAACGGGCCGTCGGGGCAGAGGTAGAGGCTGGTGCGGCAGAACGGGCAGACCAGCAGGGGGCTGCCCACGTCCAGCTGCACCCGGGCCCCGCACTGGGGGCACTCGCATCGGGCCTGCCAGGGTGTACTCTTGTTCAAGGCGCACCGGTTCGATCAGTGGCGCGGGACTCCAGTTGGCTCAGAGCTTTTCCCCGCACTGGTTGCAGAAAACCGATTCCGGCCGGTTCTCGCGGCTGCAGGACGGACAGGCTTTTGCCACGGCCGCGCTGGCTGCCGGTGTTCCGCATGAAGGACAGAACCTGGCCTTGGGGCTGAGGTTCTTGGTACACTTGGCGCACTTGCGCAGCACCAGCATCTGGTGGCCGCAGTGCGGGCAGAATCGTGCCCCGGTCCCTGCCGGAAGGCCGCATTCGGGGCACGGTTCATCCGAACCGGCCTCGCCGGTTGAAGCCGCTCCCGGGGCGCCGCCGCCGTGCATCCCGGCCAACAGCCCGGGCACCATCAGCCCCAGGCCCATGCCGATACCGCTTTGAGCCGCGCCGCCGCCGGACGCGGCTTTCTCCAGGGCCATGGCGGTTTTCATCTTCATCAGGTTCGGCAGTTCGTCGCCCAGCACACAGAGGCGGCTGCGGTCGTCGATGGCCTGCTGGACATCGGCCGGCGGCGTGATGGCGTTGACGTAGAGATCACGAAGGCCGAGGCCGTACTGGGAAAGGTCGGCGGCCAGGCGCTCGGCCAACCCGTTGGAGAGTTCGGCGTAATGGCTGGGCAGATCCAGCAGGGTGCCCAGGTGCTCGCCCAGGTGGTCGTTGAGACGGGAGACCACGATTTCGCTGAGGTAGTTCTCAAGCCGCGCCACGTCGTAGGTCGGCTCGGTGCCCACCAGGCTGTTGACGAACAGCACCGGCTGGGTGACCTGGATGTTACAGACCCCGTGGGCCCGCAGACGGACCAGGCCCAGCTCGCTGTCCCGGAAGGCCACCGGGTCGCGGGTGCCCCACTTGAGGTTGTTGATCACCCGCAGGTTGACGAAGTAGACCTCGGCACGGAAGGGGCTGGTCCCGCCCCAGGGCAGGGACAGCAGCTTGGTCAACAGCGGCACGTTCTTGGTGGTCAGGGTGTGCCGGCCGGGGCCCAGGGCATCACAGGCCACACCACCGGAATAGAAAACAGCCGCCTGGCTGTCGCGGACGATGCACTGGGCGCCGAATTTGAACTCACCCGAGCCGGCCTCCGGCAACCTGTGGGCGACCTCGGTACCGCTTTGGTCGAACCACTCGAGAACTTCCAGGAACACCACGTCTCTGATCGCCATCTTCAGCTCCTCCGCTTCTTGGTGCAGCCACACTCTTCCTACGAATCACGGTACTGCCATATTCTTTAACGGCCTCCGGGCCGGGTCTCTTGAGGTCTGTTCCTCGTGCGGGGAGGCGGGAAGCGGCGCTTCGTTGACAGTGCAAATAGCTGTCACGTATGATGCTTTTCCTGATTCACAATGGAGATTCCAGCCCAATGAGACCCCGCGTTGTCACCATAATTCTCAACTGGAATGGCCAGGAGCACCTCGGCTGCTGTCTCGATTCCCTGCTCCTTACCACCTATCCCAACCACCACATCCTGCTGGTGGACAACGCCTCCACCGACGGAAGTGTGCAGTTCGTTCGCGACCGCTATCCCGGTGTGGAAGTGGTGGTCAACGACGGTAACTTCGGTTTCGCCCGGGGAAACAACGTGGGGTTTCGCCACGCCCTGAAATCGGGCGCGGACTACGTGATGCTACTCAACGCGGATACCGAGGTGGAGCCGGACTGGCTGGACCGCCTGATGGAAGTTATGGCGGCTGACCCCAACGTGGGCATCTGCGGTTCGAAGATCATGATGTTCTCCCAGCGGGGTCTGATCAGCAGTTTCGGCCACGGGATGAACCTGCTGGGCTTTGCCTGGGACGCCTTTGTGGGCCGGATTGACGGCCCCCGCTGGCAGGAAGTGCGGGAGGTGGTCAGCGTCTGCGGGGCGGCCCTGCTTATCAGGCGCGAGGCCCTGGAAGCGGCCGGGCTGTTTGACCCGATGTACTTCGCCTACTACGAGGATGTGGACCTGGCGCTGCGGGTGCGGATGTGTGGTTACACGGTCAAGGTGGCCCCCGGGTCCATCGTCTACCACAAATACTCGGCATTTTTCGAACGACGGCCGTTGACCAAGATCCTGCTTTCCAAGCGAAACTACTTTCTCTTCGTGCTCAAGTTCTTCCCCCTGCGCAAGATCCCCTGGGTCTTCACCCGGATCATGGGCCGAGAGTGGGAACTGCTCAGCGAAAACCTCCGTTCCGGGCACTACACTTACTGCCGGATGCGGATCCGCGCCATCCTGGCCACACTGTTCCGTCTGCCCCGGATCTTCCTCTCGCGGCTGCGCAACCGCAAGCGCATTCCGTCCTCATTCTGGGGACTGCTCGAGCAGCGGGTGGATGTCCCGGTGAATTTCGGCCAGGAGCTCGATTACAATCCTTTTGACCGGCCGGAGGGCGGCCGGTATCCGCACCGGGTGATCATGGGAGTCAGCGACGGGCACCTGGGCATGGGCTGGTACAACCTGGACGGCGAGGACGGCGGGCGCTTCCGCTGGATCGGCCGCTCGGCGGTCTGCCGCCTCGGTGTGCCGGAAGGGGAGGGGCTGACCCTCCAGGTCCATGTCAACTGTCCCTACGCGCTGGTCAATGTCCCCCGGCTCTCCGTCTTCGGCAACGGCCGGAACCTCGGTTCAGTTCCGGTACTGGACAGCTGGCAGACCCACCACTTTCCGGTGCCGCGCAACGGGGATACCGATTGCGAAGTCCGTTTCGAGGTGGACGCCGTTTTCGAAGCCGAGCTGACCCACTGTATCATGGACCTCGGCATCATGGTCCACGAGATCAGCCTGCTGGACTGCCTGTCCCCGTTCCTTCGCCGGCCCTTGCCCGCGGACCCGCTCCCCGCTATTTACCGCGAGGGGGGCAGGCTGCCCACCAGCCTGACGCCCGGCGAGCTGCGGGCCGGGATCCGCGTGACCTCGCACCCCGAGCGGATGTACGCCCACGCCGAAATCCCCATCGAAGTGGAGCTGGAAAACCTCGGCGACACGGTCTGGCTGGCCAACCCGCTCCCCGGCGGCGGGCATGTGGCCCTGGGCCTGAAGCTCTTCGACACCGAGGGAAAGCTGGTCCGCGAGGCCTTTCCCAGGTTCTACCTGGGCCGCAACCTGTTCCCCGGCCAGTCCGACCGGGTGTTCATCTCCATCCCCCCGCTCCACTGCCACGGTCAGTTCCGGCTGAAAATCGATCTGGTTGACGAATACATCGCCTGGTTCGAGAACCGGGGTTCCGAGCCCTGTGATCTGCCTATCGAGCTGCAATGAACATTCTGCACCTGGTACATCGTTACTGGCCTTCTCACGGTGGCGCCGAGAAGAGCTTCCAGCTGCTCTCCCGGAGCTTTGCCGCCGCCGGGCACGACGTCACCGTCTACACCACCAACGCCCTGGACTTCCGCTATTTCTGGGACCGCACAGCCGGCCACCTGCCACCGGGTGAGGAGTTGGTGGAGGGTGTGCGGGTGGTTCGCCACCCGGTGCGCTACCTGCCGTTTCACAAGGCGCCGGACAGCTGGCCGGCACGGCTGCCGCTCGATGCGGCCCAGGGGTGGCTGGCCCACTCGCCCTGGCTTCCCTCGCTGATCGCCGCCAGCGGAAGGAGCCGCCCGTCCTTCGACATCGTCCACGCCAGCTCGCTGCCGGTGAACGCCATCATCCGCGCCGGCTGCCGCATAGCCCGCCGGGCCGGGATTCCGCTGATCATCTCGCCCCACGTCCACAGCGGCGAGCGCTGCGCGCCGGGCGGGCTGCTGGGTCTCTACACCGCGCCGGTGCAACTGGAGATGCTGCGCCGGGCTGATGCGGTGATCGCCAAGACCGGCGGGGAGGCTGAGCTGCTGGAGGCCCACGGGGTGGCCGGAGAGCGGATCACTGTTGCGCCGAACGGCCTGGATCTGGATGAGATGGGCGGGGGAGACGGTGAGCGGTTCCGCCGGCGGTTCGGCATCCCGGGCCCAATGGTGCTGCACCTGGCCCACAAGTCGGTGCTCAAGGGGTCCCGGGACACCGTGGAAGCGATGAAAGTGCTATGGCGCAACGGGTCCGACGCGAGGCTGGTGCTCGCCGGCTTTACCGAGCAGGGTTTCGGCGCCTGGGTGCGCGGTGTGGATCCGGCTTTTCGCCGGCGGATAGTCGACCTGGAGAGCCCGGACGAACAACTGAAAAAGGACGCCCTGGCGGCCCAGGACATCTTTGTCCTCCCCTCCCGGGCCGACTCCTTCGGCTATGTTTTCCTCGAGTCGTGGTATTATGAAAAACCGGTGATCGGGGCCATGGCTGGAGGAATCCCGGCGGTTATCGATGATGGTCGCGACGGGTTGCTGGTTCCTTGCGGGCACCCCCAGGTACTGGCCGAATACATCGACAAACTGCTGCGAGACCCCGCTTTGCGGGAGCATCTGGGCCTGGCCGGGCGGCGCAAGCTGGACCGGCAATTCGACTGGAACCGGATCGTCTTTCCGCAGTATCAGGAACTGTATGAGAGATTGACTACTGAACGCCGCGGGTAGCGGGGTAACAGCTCCTGTCACTGCGAGGAGCCCTGTTGTCATTGCGAGGAGCCCGAAGGGCGACGAAGCATTCTTCTGACAGCCAGAACTGGCGCCGGGAGATCGCCGCGTCGCAGGCTCCGCCTGCTCCTCGCGATGACAGAGGTAAGCTCCGCCGACTCCTTGCGATGACATTAGGCCAGGCAATGATGGAGAGAATTCGATGGGCAAAATCGTACCGCGGCTGTTCAAGGGAACCAGGGACTTTCTTCCGCGTGACATGCGGCAGCGGGAACGGGTGGCCGGCATCTTCCGCTCGATATTTTTGCGGTACGGATACGAACCCCTTGAAACACCGGCCATCGAGCGCTACGACCTGCTCACCGGCAAGTATGGCGAGGACGCCGAAAAGCTGATCTACCGGCTGGACTACAAGGGGGGCCGCGAGCTGGCCCTGCGCTACGACCTCACCGTGCCCCTGGCCCGGGTGGTGGCCATGTATCCCGAGCTGGGACTGCCCTTCAAACGCTACCAGATGCAGCCGGTGTGGCGGGCTGACCGCCACTCCAGCCGCCAGGGCCGCTACCGGGAATTCATGCAGTGCGACGCCGACTGCGTGGGCAGCGCGTCGATCCTCGCCGACGCCGAACTGATCGCCATTCTCTACGAGGCGTTCCGGCAACTGGGCTTCGGCTCGGTGCGCATCCGGCTCAACGACCGGCAGCTGCTCAGTGGCATCATCGTCGGGTCGGGAGTGCCCGGGGGGATGGAGGACGAGGTCTGCCGCAGCATCGACAAGCTGGAAAAGATCGGCACCGAGGGCGTGCTGGCCGAGTTGGAGGCCAAAAGCATCGACGGCAAGGCGTCACGGGAGATTCTCCGGCTGCTGGACCTGCCGGGTGACCGGCACGAACGGTCGGCGCAGCTGATGCAGGCCGTGGGCTCTCGTCCGGAGACCGTCAGCGGGCTGGAGACCATTGACCAGCTCTACCGGCTGCTGGCGCCTCTCGGGGTGTCCGAGGACGCTGTCTCTTTCGATCCCCACCTGGCACGGGGTCTGGACTACTACACCGGGCCGATCTTCGAAACCGTGCTCGACGACCTGCCGCACATCGGCAGCCTTTCCGGCGGCGGCCGCTATGACGGCATGATCGGTGAACTCACCGGCCGTGACCTGCCGGCCACCGGAACCACCCTGGGTCTGGACCGCATCACCACCGCCCTGGAGCAGCTGGAGCAGGAGGGGCAGGCTCCGCCGGCCTCGGATATCCTGGTCACCGTGTTCGACGATTCCCTGGCCCCCCAGTCGCTCCGCCTGGCCACCGAACTGCGCCGGGAGGGCGGGGTGAAGGTGGAGGTCTTTCCCGGGGTGGAGAAGCTGGGACGGCAGTTCGGTTACGCCGACCGCAAGGGCATCCCCCTGGTGGCCGTTCTGGGCTTGGACGAGCTGGAGCGGGGCGTGGTGCGGGTCAAGGAACTCGGCACGGGGGAACAGCACGAGGTCGCGCGGGGCGAGCTGGCGGCGTTTCTCCGCTCCCGTGCGGGCTAGTCCCTGCGGCGTGTTATCTCGCCGGTCCCGGTGAGATCGATCACCTGTTCGCCCAGCAGCCGGCGGAAGATGATCAGAGTGTCAAACTCGCTCACCGGGCTGACCTGGATCACCGACCGGATGTCCATCACCCCGTCGATCCGCGAGACGATGAACCCCTCTTCAGCATTGAGTTCCAGGTCCACCCGCTGGTCCATGCCGGGTTTGATCACCGGGATGTGGTTCGGGCTGATGATCGTAAAGTAGATCAGGGCCACCGCCGCTTTCTTCAGCTCGCCCACCAACTCCCTGCCGCCGGGTTCATCGGCGGCCTGGCCCCGCATCACGGCTATACAGGGGAGGGCGCCGGAGAGGTCCTCGGCGTCGAGGCACTGCCGGCAGCGGGCGAGGCCCTCGTCAAAGGAGAGCTGGTCCGCGGACCGTTGATCCTCGGAGAGGTCCCGCTCCACCTGCAGCAGTCCCTGCTCGACGAATTCATGGAGCCGCGTGAGCAGGATGAACTCGGGGGCCCGGGACCGCTCGGCGATCTGGGCGATGGTATGCCCCTGGCGCACCAGGTCCACCAGGTGACGGTCGAACCCGGTAAGCCTGTCGGCTTGGGCGGCCCGATCCTTGTTCACGGCCAGCAGCATCCGGTTGCTGGGCAGGATCTGACGGATCTGTTCCATCTCGTCCTTGCGCCGCACTCCTTCCAGCGTCAGCCCGGTGACGTCGAGGCTGATCTGGGTCATGGACCAGTCGGGAAGCTGGTCGGCCACGAAGTAAAAGTTCCCCTCGTTCCAGAGAAAGAGGTCGTAGATCGTTTCTTCGGCCTTGAGCTGGAGAATGCCGATCAGTGATTCCTGGTGCAGGATCCCCATCCCGCAGAGGATTTCCCCCAGCGGCCGGCCCCCTGATTTCTGATCGGAGAGCGCCGCCCGCAGGTTCTCTTCGGTGATCCGGCCATGGTGCAGCAGGAACTGGCCCAACCGTTCCCGGGGCAGGTTCGACCCGGCGGAGACAAGTTTCCCCTCGTGGATATAGACCTGTTTCTGGATCCTGCCGTTCTGCAGGTGCAGGGTTCCGGTCTTGTGACCGAGACAGACCCATTGCAGGAGGTCGGCCAGGTTCATGGTGCTCAGGTTTCCGTTGAGCTGGGAGGATGAGGATTCCGACATGCAGGGTTCCACTGGGACTGCGAGCGCCGCGGTCCCGTGGGACACGGCACCCTGCTTCTGTTTCACGATCGAGAGTGAGCCGTAAAATTAACACACCGCCTGGAGGCCGTCAAGAGAACCGGTTTACGCAAAAAACAATATAACTTTAACATAACGAAAGGGATAAGCTGATCCATCCGCCGCCGAGCACCTCTTCGCCGCGGTAGATAACCGCGGCCTGGCCGGGGGTGATGGCCCGCTGCGCGTCGTCGAACAGAACCTCCAGCGATCCGCCGGGGCCGGGGATCAACTGAGCCGGGGCCCCGGGGTGCCGGTAGCGGATGCGAACCGCGGCCCGCATGGGAAGCCGGGGCGGTGGGTCGGGAATCCAGTTCACATCGGCCAGGGTCATACGCTGCCGGTAGAGGTCCTCCTCACGTCCCACCACCACCCGGTTGGTGCCCGGCTCGAGACCCAGCACATACCAGGGACGGGTGGAGGGCAGGTCCAGACCGCGGCGCTGGCCAACGGTGAAGTGGTGGATGCCGGGGTGCCGGCCCAGACGATTCCCTTCACGGTCGATGATATCCCCGGGGGGCGGCGGGGAGGTCAGGTGCTCCACCAGCGCCGGAACGGCGCCGTCACCGTAGTGCGAGAGAAAACAGATGTCCTGGCTCTCCTCCTTGCGGCTTGCCGGCAGTTCGCGGCGGCCGGCAAGTTCGCGGACCTCGGTCTTGGTCATCTCCCCCAGCGGAAAGCGGGAACGGCCGAGTTGCTGCTGGTCCAGGCCAAAGAGAAAATAGGACTGGTCCTTGGCCGGGTCGATACCCTTGAGCAGCCGCCAGCCGGAGCCGCCCGCTGCCTGCTTCCGCACATAGTGGCCGGTGGCCAGCACCGGGTATCCCAGGTCGGCGGCCTGCCGGGCCAGCAGGCCGAATTTGACCGCGACATTGCACCGGGCGCAGGGGTTGGGGGTCGAACCGCCGCAATAGGCGTCGGCAAAGGGACGGACGATCAGATCCTTGAACTGCCGGTGCAGATCCACCACCCGGTGGGGTATGCCGAGGAGCCGCGCGGCCTCGGCGGCGTCGGCCGATGAATCGGGGGCGGACGAACCGGGAGGGGTGAGCCGCATGGTGATCCCCAGGAGACTGTGCCCGGCCTCGGCCAGCAGCAGGGCCGTCGTGGTGGAGTCCACCCCGCCGCTCATCGCCACGGCGATTTTTTCCGGACCTCGGATGCTCATTTTGCCTGCCGGGATTTTCGGCCGCCGGAGAGCCGGCGCAGCCGGTGGACCACCTCCGCCAGCGCCTCCGCAAAGCGGTCCAGCTCCTCCGCGGTGGTGCCCCGGCCGGTGGAAATCCTGATGGTGGAGCGATTTAGCTCCCCGGAGACGCCCATGGCCCCCAGGACCCGTGACGGCTCCGGTGAGGTCGAGGAACAGGCCGAGCCGGTGGAGACGGCGAACCCCTTGAGGTCGAGGTTGATGGCCAGGGTGTCGCCCTCCAGCCCGGCCACCGCCAGGGAGGTGGTGTTGGGCAGCCGCGCTGCGCCGCGGCCGTGAACCACACTGTCCGGTATGCAGTCCAGGATCCGGGCCTCCATCCGTTCCCTCAGCCCTGCCAGACGTCCCGCCGTTTCGGCCTGTGTCCGGCCGGCCTGCTGGGCCGCCTCCCCCGCCCCGGCCAGCAGGGGCACGTTTTCGGTCCCGGCACGAAGCCCGCGCTCCTGGCCGCCGCCCACCATCAGCGGCGCCAGACGGACCCCGCCGCGGATGTAGAGCATGCCGCAGCCCTTGGGGCCATGGAATTTGTGGGCCGAGAAGGAGAGCAGGTCGGCTCCCAGGGATGAGGCGGCAATGGGCAGCTTGCCCGCCGCCTGCACGGCGTCGGAGTGGAACAGCACGCCGGCGTCCCGGCAGACCCCGGCCAACTCGGCAACAGGCTGTATGACACCGGTTTCACTGCTGGCGTGGATCACCGACACCAGCCGGGTTTCCGGACCGATGGCCCGGCGCAGGTCTTCCGGGTCCACCAGGCCGTCTCCGTCCACCGGCAGGCGGTGCACCCCCACACCCTCTTTTTCCAGGGAGCGGCAGGTCTTTTCCACGGCGTCGTGCTCGATGGGAGAGATGATCAGCCGCGCCGGTCCGCTTCCCGCCTTTGCCGAGCCCAGGGCTCCCCTGATGGCGATGATGTCAGCCTCGGTGCCCGAGCCGCAAAAGAGCACATCCTTTGGTGCGCCGCCGATGAAGCGGGCGACCAGGGAACGGGCCGTCTCCAGCAGGGCTTTGGCCCTCTGACCGTAGCGGTGCTGGCTGGACGGGTTGCCGAATTCCTCGGCGAAGAGACGGGTCAGCACCTCCAGCACCGCGGGGTGCGGCGGGGTGGTGGCATTGTGATCTAGGTAGATGCGTTCCATGTTCAACTCTTCCTGCCAACGGTTCCACTCTGATTAAAAGCGTAGTATATACTATCGTCACCGGGTCACCGGTTACTGGTCAAGTACCTCTCGAATTCAGATGCCGCCGCCGGGGGATTGCCATGGCCGTGATCACCATGCTCACCGATTTCGGGTCGCGGGACGCCTACGTCGGCATCATGAAGGGGGTTATCCTGGGCATCGACCCCGCCGCGCGGCTGGTGGACCTGACCCACGAAGTGGAGCCGGGGGACATCGCCGGCGGCGGGTTCATCCTCGCCTCGGCCTGGCGCTGGTTTCCCCCGGGGAGCGTGCACCTGGCGGTGGTGGACCCGGGGGTGGGTTCGGAGCGCCGTCCGCTGCTTGTGCGGGCGGACGGCCACTGGTTTGTGGGTCCGGACAACGGGCTCTTCACGGCCGTGCTGGACACCGCCGCTGAAGTGAGCGTCCGGGAACTGGCCGGTGAAGCCTGGCGGCTGGCGCCGGTGAGCCGCACGTTTCACGGCCGGGACATCTTTGCCCCGGCGGCGGCCTGGCTTTCCAGCGGCGTGGCCGGTGAACGGATGGGCCCCCCCCTGGAGCATCCGGTGCGTGCCGCCTGGCTGCCCGAGACGGCCCGGGGTGAGGGGGGTGTAATCAAGGGCGTGGTGGTGCACGTGGACGTGTTCGGCAACCTGGTCACCAACATTTCCCGTGCAGCTGTTGAGCAGGAACCTCCCGGGGACGGAACGTTGACCCTGGAGTGGGACAGAGGAAGATCGACCCGGCTGGTGGGCTCCTTCGCCGATGCGCCGGATAGCGAGCCGGTGATGCTCATCGGCAGTGCCGGGTTGCTGGAAATTGTCGTGAACAGAGGAAGCGCCGCCAGGGTCACCGGGGTGCAGCGGGGGGACGAAGTGCGGCTGCGCCGGTCCCGCGGCACCGGGGCGCCCTGACCAGCAGCAGGAGAGAGGGGAGAGGACGTTCAGATGAGGTATTACGGCAGAGACGGACGCCGACGCGGGGGCGGCAAACTTCGCGGCCGGCTGTATGGTGCGATGGTGCTGGTGGCCATCGGCCTTTCCGCCTGGTTGCTCTTCTCCATCTACACCGTCAGGGGCGGGATGCGGTCCCTGATCGATGGCGACAGGGCCGGCGCCGAGACCGGCTTTCAACGGGCACGCAGCCTGAAGCTGCTCCGCGGCGGCGCCGAGGAGGGCACGGCACTGCTGGCCCTGGAAACCCGCGATTACGGGGCGGCCGCATCGGCCTTTGACGAGGCCGACCGTTGCCTCCTGCGGCTTTCCGGGCTCAAGCGGGGGAAGTGGACGGTCTTTGCCGGGAACTATCTGGAGCAGGGGGATTACCGGGCTCTTGAAATCCTCTGCCGCTATCTCCAGCAGCGGGGTGTGGATGGCGACGAGCACAGTTTCTACCATGGCTGTGCGTTGTGCGGCCTGAACCGTCTGGAAGAGGCCAAACGCACCCTGGCCCCGCTCCTGCGGCCCAAAATTTCGCCCTTTGGCGACCGGGCCCGGCTACTGATGGATCTCACCGAGGAGAAAGCCCGCCGGGGCCGGTTTGCCGTGCTTCTCGACCGCAACGGTATACCGCTGGCCGAGCTGGACCTGGAGAGCGGGCGCCTGGAGGGTCTGGGGGAAGGGATCGACTCCCTGCTCGGCCGGGGCATTGAAGACCGGGGGGGGCTTGACGGCGCCCTGGGCAGCCTGGAGCGGAACAACGTCACCGTTCTGACCATCGACGGCGACCTGCAGCGTGCCGCGCACCAGGCGCTTGACGGCAAGTCGGGCGCCATCGTGGTGATCGACCCGCTCAGCGGCGACCTGCTGGCCGTGGCAAGCAACGGGCCTGACAATGGCCCCAACTCCGCACTGAGCCGGATGTATGAACCGGCCTCGGTGATCAAACTGATCACCCTGGCCGCGGCTTTGCGGGAAGGTTCGCTGGAACTGTTCGACCTCTTCCCCTTCCAGTGCCAGGGGAACACCACCATCGAGGGCAAGCTGTTCTACGACTGGCGATCCCACGGCCGCATCCCCCACGTGGAGCATGCCATGGCCGTCTCCTGCAACCTGGTCTTTGCCCGGCTGGGAATGCTTCTGGGGCAGGCCCGCATGGTCCAGGAGCTTGAATACTTCGGCTTTGGCAAACAGCTGGAAGGCCGGCTGCTGCCCATGGAACTGGGGGTGATCCAGGGTGACCCCGGCTCCACCTGGGAACTGGCCCGGCTTTCCGTGGGCCTGGACTTTCTCGGCAGTACTCCGCTGCACCTGGCAATGATGGCCGCGGTGATCGCCAATGACGGCCGAATGATGCAGCCCCGGCTGCTGCTGCGACGTGAGAATATCCTCGGTGATGTGGTGAACGAGACCACTCCCGCGGCCCTGGGCAGTGTCACCGAACCGCGGGTGGCGGCGGCCCTCACCGATGCCATGTTCGAAGTGGTGGAGAACGGGGAGGGCACCGGTCGCCGGGCGGCCACCGACGGCCTGGACCTGGCCATGAAAACCGGCACCGGCGGTGACCGCACAAAGGGTCTTGACGGCATCGTGGTGGGGTTTGCCCCGGCCCACGAACCACGGGTGGCGTTTTGTGTGGTCCTCGAGGGGGAGGGCAAGGCCGAACTGGCCGCGGCCCGTGCCGCCCGGCGACTCCTGGAGGCGGTTCTGTACAAGATTGAACTGCTGCGCGGCGACCAACCCCGGTGACGTCGGAGCCGCGGTCTCGAGCGGTTGTTTTTTTCGCGCTGGCGGGTTGACAACCCAGGACGGATGCGATAGAGATAGCTTTCGTTTCAAACAGAAGCAGAATGATTGATCTTGAGCGGGCGTAGCTCAGTTGGTAGAGTACAAGCTTCCCAAGCTTGGGGTCGCGGGTTCGATCCCCGTTGCCCGCTCCAACCTTCCCTTTCCCAATGGGTTACGGGCAGGGTTTTAAACGAGTCTACCGGTCCCGGCACCCCGGGGGCGGATCTCGTGCTCCGGGACATGTTAGGGTCCATCGAGTGAGGAAAGACTGATGTCCCTTTTCGGGAACAAATCGAATAAAAAGGTCGACCCGCCGCTGAAGGAGGAGGCCCGGTTCGAGGCCCGGCCAGCCGAACCTGCTCCCACGTGGAAACCGAAAAGCGCGCCGGCCGCCGAACCCGCTCCGCCAGAGAGGAGCGGGACATTCGGAACCTCAGCCGCAACACAACCAACCGAGTCCCACTCGACCATGGAGAGGAAAGGGGTGATTACCATTATCGGGCAAGATATCACGATCAAGGGCGAACTTCTCGGCGACGGAGACGTGACCAT
>JAQAZP010000078.1:0-3286 GCA_032127265.1 Acidobacteriota bacterium | reverse complement strand
CCGGGCCAGTATAAGTGAGGATCTGGAACCGTTCAAGACGGCGTGGCGGACCCTGCCCTCCCGTTGTCATTGCGAGGAGATTGCTTCGGCGCCTGCGGCTCCTCTCAATGACAAGAAGCACCGGTGAATTACAGCGGCCGTTCCGGCGGTGTCGATCCCCCGGGATTGGTGTCGGGGTGCGGGGGATAGCCGTGGTCCAGTTCGGCCACCCGGTTATCCTCACCGGGCACCGGTTTTACCGTCCCGGCCCTTGGAGTGCGAATGGTGAGCACCGCCGGCCCGGCCAGACGGACCACCCGCTCGGCCACCGACCCGTATATCACGTGCCGCCAGCCGGTGCGGCCATGGGTGGCAATGACGATGAGATCCACCTCTTCGTCGTCCGCCACCCGCACGATCTGGCCGGCCGGGTCCCCCTCGGCAATCACCGTCTTCACCGGCAATCCCCGGGGTATGCGTTCCTTCACCGCCTGCCGCATCGATTGCTCGGCATTCTCCTTGAGCACCCTTTGGTGAACGGCGATATTGAACCCTGAATGATCGCCGATCGGCACCGCTGCAGTGGGTATGGGTTCTACGACGTGAACAAGGATCAGTTGGCCGGAATAGCTCCGGGCCAGGTCACAGGCTGCGTCAAGGCCGGCAAACGACGGTTCGCTGAAATCGGTGGAGCAGAGTATCTTCTTAAAATTCAACATCCTCCCCCTCCTTTCCGGTTCGCGAACGCCACACGGCGCCGCCTTCCTCTACGGCTAAATATAGGTGTTGCGGAGGGGAGGGACAAGGAATATTTTCTCCCGGTCTATCGAGTCCAGCGGGTAATCCAGCCCATCACCTCGTCGTGCCACTGAATGCTGTTGTTCGGCGAGAGGACCCAGTGGTTCTCGTCGGGGAAATAGAGCAGCCGGGCCGGCACCCCCTGGCGGCGCAGGGCGGTGAAGGCGGAGAGCCCCTGGGTGTCCACCACCCGGTAGTCCAGGGCTCCATGCACCACCAGTGTGGGCACCTTCCAGTTGCCGATGTGGTCGATGGGGTTGAATTGACCGTAATGCTCCGGCGCGTCGAAAGGCGCCCCGCCGTTCTCCCACTCGGGGAACCAGAGCTCCTCGGTGTCGTAGTACGCCATCCGCTCGTCGATGTTGCCGTCGTGGCAGACGAAGGCCTTGAAGCGGTCGGCAAAGGGCTGGCCGTGGATCCAGTTGATCATGTATCCGCCAAAGCTGGCCCCGGCCGCCACCACCCGGTCGCCGTCCATCCAGGGGTAGCGCCCCAGCGCGGCGTCCAGACCCTTGACCAGGTCCTCGTAGGGCCGGTCGCCCCAGTGGCCGCTGATGGCGTCGGTGAAGTCCTGGCCGTAGCCCGTCGAACCGTGGAAATCCACCATCACCGCGCAGAACCCGGCGCCCACATAGGCCTGGGGGTTCCAGCGGTAGTGGAAGCTGTTGCCGAAGCTTCCCTGGGGCCCGCCGTGGATCAGGAAGGCCACCGGGTACTTTTTCTGCGGATCGAAGTCGAAGGGCTTGACCGCGTAAGCCCAGACCTCTTCGCCGTTCCAGCCCTTGAAGGTGAACTGCTCCGGCTCGCCCATCTTTGCCAGGGCCAGTCTGGCCCCGTTGAAATCGGTGAGCTGTCTGGCCGCTGACCCGTCCCGGGCCACGGTCCAGAGTTCATCCGGCGAACGGAGGGTCTGCAGGGTGTGGAGCAGCCGGCCGTCGCCCAGAAGTTGCAGCGACCCGCAGCGCCCCATTTTCACCACTTCCCTGGCCGCGCCGCTTTTCGTGTCGACGGCAAAAACACTCTGCTGTCCCAGGTTGTCCGCGGTGCAGAAGATGGTTTTGCCGTCCTCGGACCAGAGCAGGCCGCCGGGGCTGCGGTCCCAGTTTTCAGTGAGCGTACGCTGCGCTCCGCTCTCCAGGTCAATCAGCCGGATGCGGAAGCGGTCGGCCTCGAAGCCCGGCCGGGCCATGGCCAGCCAGGCCATGGTTTTGCCGTCGGGCGAGACCAGCGGCGAGGTGTCCCAGGCCTGGTTGTCTTCGGTGAGGCAGCGCAGCGCACCACTCCCCTCGCCGGCGGCGCTGGGCACGGCATAGATGTCATAGTCGGTGCTCCAGGCCGGCTCGCTGCCCTGCAGCACCTTGGCCGTGAAGTAGACCTCCCTGCCGTCGGCGCCTACCGCGAACTCCTCGCTCCCGCCCCAGGGCCGGGTGGGCACGTCGGCGTCGAGAGCGGGCATCAGGTCGCGGGCATCATCGTCGCTGCCGGCCATCGGCCGCAGGAAGAGGTGCGAGCGCTTGCCGTCCTCCCAGGTGTCCCAGTGCCGGAACATCAGTTCGTCGAAAATCATCCCGGATGTTTTGCGCGCCTCCTTCTCCATGTCCAGCTGCACCGTCTGCTCCACGGTACTGCCGGGGTAGACATCCATGGAGAAAATGAAGCTCTCCAGCTGGGGGGCCATCTCGAGATTCGCCACGTCCAGGGGCAGCCGGGTGACCTGCCGGGCCTCGCCGCCGCTGGGGTCGATGATCCAGATCTGGGACGAGCCGGAGCGGGTGGAGAGGAAAGCGATCTTGCCGCAGGGGGTCCAGCGCGGGTTCCAGTCGCCGGCCTCGTGGGTGGTGAGCCGGCGCAGGCTGGTCTCGCCGGTGTCGGCCAGCCAGATGTCGGTGCGGCCCTTGTTCTCCTCCAGGTCGGTGACCCGGACGGTGAAAGCAACCTGCTTGCCGTCGGGGGATACCTGGGGATCGGAAACCCGCTCCATGGCCAGCATGTCGTGAATCGAGAAGGGGTGCGGCTGATTCCCGGCAGCGACAGGCGGGCTGCACCAGGCCCCGAGCAAAAACAGCGCGATCAGAGTGAAGCTGAACTGGACCCGAATAGACATGGAAAACCTCCATCGCAAGCGTATGTGATGATTTAGACATCAAGATGCTATCACGACCACACTCGTTTGCCTCAAAAAAGCCATCATCCCCTGTAACTTTTTGATCGCCCGGACACTCTTGTATACTGACGAGGGATGTCAGAGAGAGTGACGCCTTGAGCGAGAATACTCCACGGCCCCGCGGCCGTGGTACAATGTGTGGTATGCATTAATTTTTGAACCGGAGATCGAGAAATGCGACTGGTCAAGCACAAGAACCGCACGCCCGACCGGGAGTGGGGATGTCCCAGAACAAAAAGCCGCACCAACTGGTGCTACGCACTTTGCACACCGGAGAACGGCATCGGTGAATGCGGGCGGCCGGCCGTCCACGCCTACCGCGGCCGGCTTCAAAAGGCGATCCTC
>JAQAZP010000077.1:0-7353 GCA_032127265.1 Acidobacteriota bacterium | reverse complement strand
CGACGAGACCTACGGCAACCTCAAGCCAAGCACCGCGCGGCGGATCCTGCGGAAGATCCGGCGCCAGGCCCTGGCCGGCGAGCGGCCTCCCGTTACGACCCCGACCCCGGCCCCGGCGGAAACGCCCGCGCCCCCGGCCGTCTGACCGGGGAATGGAGTGAAGTGCATGCGCAAGATCCTGGTGGGAATGAGCACCTGCGGCATATCCGCCGGCGCCAAGGACACATACAACAAGCTGGCCGAGCTGCTCGATGGCGGTGAGGACCAGCTGGGCATCACCGGCTGTATCGGCATGTGTTTCCGCGAGCCGCTGGTGGAGGTGCGCGAGGGCGACAAGCGGACCATCTACGGCGAGGTCACTGCCAAGAAGGCCGAGGCCATCGTCGAGTATCTCCGGGGCGGCGAGGAGCCGCCCGACGGCATGGTTTACCAGTCGACCAACGGCACGGCCGAAGCCGGACAGGAGAAGGACTTCCTCGCCGGGCAGACGCGCATCGTGCTGCGCAACTGCGGGGTGATCAATCCCGAGTCGATCGAGGAGTACGAAGACAGCGGCGGTTACCAGGCCACACGCAAGGCGCTGCTGGAGATGACTCCCGCCGAGGTGATCGAGGAGGTCAAGAGCTCGGGTCTCCGTGGGCGCGGCGGTGCCGGTTTTTCCCACCGGTCTGAAGTGGTCTTTTGCCGCCGGCTACGCCGGTGACGTGAAGTATGTGGTCTGCAACGCCGACGAGGGCGACCCGGGAGCCTTCATGGACCGTTCGGTGCTCGAGGGCGACCCCCACGCGGTGCTGGAGGGGATGATCGTCTGCGGCAAGGCCATCGGCGCCGCCACCGGCTACATCTACTGCCGCGCCGAGTATCCGCTGGCCATCCGCCGCCTGGATAAAGCGATTATCGCCGCCCGGGAGAAGGGCTATCTCGGCACCGACATCCTCGGTTCGGGCTTCGACTTCGAGATCACCATCAAGCAGGGTGCCGGCGCCTTCGTCTGCGGCGAAGAGACGGCCCTCTTCGCCTCCATCGAGGGCCAGCGGGGCATGCCCCGGATCCGCCCCCCCTTCCCCGCCGAGTCGGGGGTCTTTGGCAAGCCGACCAACAACAACAACGTCGAGACCTACGCCAACATCCCCTGGATCATCATCAGAGGCGGGGCGGCCTACCGCAAGTACGGCACCGAGAAGAGCCCGGGGACCAAGGTCTTCGCCCTGGCCGGCAAGGTGGTCAAGGGCGGGCTGGCCGAGGTGCCCATGGGCATGACCATCGAGGAGATCCTCTTCGGCATCGGCGGCGGGATCAAGGAAGGCCGCGAGTTCAAGGGGGTGCAGATGGGCGGCCCCTCGGGCGGCTGTATCCCGGCCTCACTGAAGGACACCCCGGTGGACTTCGAGAATATCCCGAAGACCGGGGCGATCATGGGCTCCGGCGGGATGGTGGTGATGGACGACACCACCTGCATGGTGGACATGGCCCGCTTCTTTCTCGATTTCACCCAGGACGAGTCGTGCGGCAAGTGCACTTTCTGCCGTATCGGCACCCGGCGGATGCTGGAGATCCTCGAGCGGATCGTCAAGGGCGAGGGCGAGCCGGACGACCCGGACCGGCTGCTCGAGCTGGGCCAGCGGATCAAGGAGGCCAGCCTCTGCGGCCTGGGCCAGACCGCGCCCAACCCGGTGCTCTCCACCATGCGCTACTACATGGATGAATTCAAGGCGCACATCGACCAGAAAATCTGTCCGGCCTGCAGCTGCGGCAGCCTCGTCGATTACGTCATCGACGCCGTTGCCTGCACCGGCTGCACCCTCTGTGCCAGGGATTGCCCGGTGGACGCCATCACCGGCGTAAAGAAGGAACTGCACGTGGTGGATCAATCGCTCTGCGTCAAGTGTGGCAAGTGCGTCACCGCCTGCACCTTCGGCGCGGTGCTCAAGACCTGCCCCACCGGAGTTGAAGTGACCGTGGGCAAGGAGGCGGGAGAATGAGCACCATCACCCTGGAAATCAACGGAACCGAAATCAGCGCCCGGCCGGGGCAGACCCTGCTCGAGGTGGTGCAGGAGCACAAGCTCGACAGCATCCCCACCCTCTGCCACTCGCCTGAACTGAAACCCTACGCCTCCTGCTTCCTTTGCGTCGTGGAGATCGAGGGGCGGCCCGGCCTGGCTCCCTCCTGCGCCACCCCGGTGGCCCCGGGGATGAAGGTCACGACGAAGAACGAGCGCATCGTGCGATCGCGGCGCACGGCGCTGGAGCTGCTGCTCTCCAACCACTACGCCGACTGCCTGGCCCCCTGCACGCTGGGCTGTCCGGCGGGGGTGGACGTCCAGGGCTACATCGCCCTGGCCAACATGGGCCAGTACGGCAAGGCCGTGGACCTGATCCGCGAGACCAACCCGCTGCCCGGCATCTGCGGCCGGATCTGCGTCCGCAGGTGCGAGGTGGTCTGCCGGCGCCAGGATGTGGACGCCCCGGTGGGCATCAACAACATCAAGCGCTACGTCACCGACACCCCCGAAGCCTTTGACCACGACCCGCTGCGCGAGCCCTCCCGCGGCAAGAGTGTGGGCATCGTGGGCAGCGGTCCGGCCGGCCTCACCGCCGCCTGGTTTTTGGGCCTCAAGGGCTACCACCCGGTGATCTACGAGGCGCTGCCGGCTGCCGGCGGGATGCTGCGCTACGGCATCCCCGAGTACCGGCTGCCCAAGGCCGACCTGGACCAGGAGGTGGACTACATCCGCAAAGCCGGCGCCGAGATCCGCTGCAACGTGCGGGTGGGGAAAGACATCACGCTGGACCAGCTGCGCGCCGAGCACGGCGCGGTCTTCCTCGCGCCCGGCGCCATGGGCGGCAAGGGGATGATGGTCAAGGGCGAGGAGCAGACCCCCGGCGTGGTCCGTGGCGTGGACTTCCTGCTGGAGAAGACAGAGAACCGCGAGAAGATGACCGGTACCGTGGTGGTGATCGGCGGCGGCAACACCGCCGTTGACGTGGCCCGCACCGCCTGGCGACTCAAAGCCGACAAGGTGATCGTGCTTTACCGCCGGACCCGCGCGGAAATGCCGGCTGACGAAGTGGAAGTGGCCGACCTCCTCGATGAGGGGATCGAGCTGATGGAGCTGATGGCCCCGGTGGGCATTGTGCGCAAGGAGGACGGCAGCCTCAAAGCGCTGCGCTGCGTGCGGATGACCCTCGGCCAGCCCGACGCCTCGGGCCGCCGCCGGCCCGTGCCCCAGGAAGGTTCCGACTTCGACCTGCCCTGCGACTGGGCCATGCCCTCCATCGGCCAGACACCGATGCTGGAGGAGATGCTGACCGGCCAGGAGGCCGTGCCCGGCGTTTCCCGCTGGACCACCTTTGACGTCGACACCATGACCATGGCCACCAACGTCGACGGCCTCTACGCCGGCGGCGACGCGGCCGACGACGGCCCGACGGTGGTCATCGACGCCATTCGCGACGGCCAGCGCGCGGCAAAGGCGATCCACAGTTTCCTCTCCGGCGAAAAGCTTGCTCCCGAACCCTTCGCCGTGACCAAGGAGTTCTGGGCCCGGCCGGGCAAGAAAGAGCTGGGGGACATCCCCCAGAGCCCGCGCCACGAAGTGCACACCATCGCGGTGGAAAACCGCGTGGGCAGTTTTGCCGAGGTGGCCACGGGCTATGACGAAGATGACCTGGACCACGAGTGCCACCGCTGCCTCTCCTGCGGCTGCCTGGCCTTCGACTGGTGCGACCTGCGCCTGCTGGCCGAGGAGTACCAGGTGGACATGGACCACTTCAAGGGCTACGTGCGCAAGCACAAGGTGGACGACCGCCACCCCTACGTGATCTACGACCCCAACAAGTGCATCCTCTGCGCCCGCTGTATCCGCACCTGTGAGCGGGTGCTGCCCATTTCGGCCCTCGGGCTGATCAACCGCGGCTTTCAGGCCGAGATGCGCCCGGCGATGAACGACCCGCTGGTGGAGACCAGCTGTATCTCCTGCGGCAACTGTATCGACGCCTGCCCCACCGGCGCCATCGGTGCCAAGTTCGCCTACAACGGCCGGGCGGCCCTCGACCTCGAGCTGGAGAAGAGCCACTGCGGCTTCTGCTCCATCGGCTGCCCGATCACCGTCTGCGGCATTTCGGACACCCGCTACTTCGTCCGTCCCTCCGGCGAACCCGGCGAGTATCTCTGTCACGACGGCCGCTTCGGCACCGAACTGTTCATCCGCGGCAAACGCCTTGACGGACCGCGGCTCAGGGAGGGGATGGAGCACCGCGCGGTCTCCCACGAAGAGGCGTACCGGCGAGCGGCCGAAGGCCTGCGCGCCGTGGCGCAGAAGCACGGCCCCGAGTCGGTGGGTGTCTTCCTCTATCCCGACGTGACCAACGAAGAGATGTATCTGGCCGGGCGGATCGCCCGGGAGGGGCTGGGGACCAACAACATCACCTCCATCGCCATCCTGGAGACCGGGGGCACCAGCGGCGCGCTGGACCAGTCGTTCGGTTTCACCGCCTCCACCGCCGACCGCACGGCGCTTCGTGACGCCGACCTGATCATCTGCAACAACATCGACCCGCAGAACTACTTCCTGATCCTCGGCACCGAGATCATCGACGCGGCCAAGGCCGGGGCGAAGCTGGTGGTCACCAGTTCGACGAGGCAGACGCTGGTCGATCTGGCCGACCTGCACCTCGACCCGATGCGGGGCACCGCGGCCCGGTTCTGGAACTGCGTCACCCGCGGGCTGATCGAGCAGGGCCACTTCCCGCGGGAAACCATCGAGCAGATGCCTGGCGGCAAGGCCTTCCTGGCCCACATCACCGGCTACGACGCCGACACCACCTGCCAGATCACCGGCGTAGAGGAGGCGCAGTCGAAAAAGGCGGCCGAGATGATCGCCGCGGCAAAGAAGGTGGTGCTGGTGCACTGCCCGGACCGCTCCCGCGACCTCTCCCCCGGCGACCTGCAGGTGGTGGCCAACCTGGCCCTGCTGATCCGGGCCCGCGGCGGGTCGAGCGAACTGATCCTCCCCTCCCTGGCCGCCAACGGCGCGGGGATGGAGATCAGCGGTGCCGACCCGGCCTTTGCCGTGGGCCGGGTTGCGGCCAACGGGCTCCCCGGGGCCAGGACCCGGGAAGAACTGTTCGGCATGCTCCGTGACGGCAAGATCAAGGCCGCGCTGGTGATCAGCGAGGATCCGATGAGCACCGACCGGGTGGCCTCGTACTTCGGCGGCGTGGAGTTCCTCGCCGCGGTGGACTGGGCCCAGACCGAAACCACCCTCTTCGCCGACGTGGCGATCCCGGGGAGCACCTTCCTGGAGAGCGGCGGGACGCGCTGCAACTTCGAGGGCCGGGTGCTGCGCTACAGCCCGGCGGTCAAACCGCCCGCCGGCGCTGCCGGCTGGCAGGTGCTGGCCGGCCTGGCCGCCCAGCTGGGCCTCGAGGTCCCGGACAACGTGGAGGCGCTTACCGCCAGCATCGCCGAGGCGGCTCGCGGTCATCTCGGGCCGCACCTGTCCTATCTCTGGAACACCGGGGAGGCACACGACTGGGACGGCAGCGGCAGCCTGGTGGTGGCCGATGCTTCGGCTCGCCCCGCCCCGCGGGTGCCGGCGTTCAACGCCAGCGCGCTCTACCGCCGCTCGGTCCGTGAAGTGGGGCTCGAGCACTTCCGCGTGGGCGCGAGGCAGTAAGAAAAATCAGTCAGGGACGTACTTGCGTTGTTGCGTTTCTCGGCCACAAACGCAGAAACGCAACAACGCAAGTACGTCCCCAGACTACCCAGACTACCCCAATTCGAGGCCGCCCATGAGCGAGCGCATATCCCTCGAAGACCTGCTCAACCTGTTCGAGAACAGCTTCGACCACCTGCTGGTCATCGATGAGAACGAACAGGTCCGGCACCTCAGCCCTTCCCTGGCGCGGCTCTGCGGCATCGACGATCTCCCGCAGCGGGAAGACCTTCACCTCGCCGACCTGATCGAGCCCGACGCCATCGGGCGATTCCGCCAGGGTGCCGGCCGGGTGGGCGCCGGCGAGCGGAAGATCACCGTCTACTGGAAGCCGAAGGACGCCAGCCGGCCCGTGGTCTTCAAGACCGGCACCACCGAAACACGCGACGGCCGTCTCTTCCTCTTCCGCTCCAGCCTGGCCACTGACGTGGGCACCCTCGGCCTGAAGTCGGACTGGGAGCGCGTGGAGCGGGCCAAGGAGCTGGCCTGTCTCTACTCCGTGGCCGAGTGGATCCACGACTCCACCACGATCCAGGAGTTCTTCACCCAGTTCCCCAAGTACATGGCCCCGGGGATGCACTATCCCGAACACGTGGTGGTCTGTTCCGAGTATCGGGATCAGGCGTACGGAACGTGTCCCACGGGCGGCCAGGTGGTGAGAAGCACCATCAGGGTCAGCGACGAACCGGTGGGTGAGATCGTCGTCGGTTACGACGACCCGCAGATCAGGATCCTGCCCGAAGAGCAGCGGCTGCTGGACGAGATCACCCGCTTCCTCGGCATGGCCCTCGAGCGGCAGCATCTCGCCGACACGTTGGAGTTACGGCAGGAAGAGGCCAACGAGTTTACCCGCAAACTGGCCGCCCTGGAGCAGACCATCGAAAGCCGGACCCAGGAACTGATGGAACAGCGGGGCAAGCTGGACCGGGTCAATGCCTACCTCGACCAGGTGCACAGCGGGTTCAGCGAGTCGAAACGGACCCTGGACACCATGTTCCGGGCCATCCCCGACATGGTGGTCATGCTGGACAAGAATTTTGAAATTATCATGACCAACCGCGACAACATGGAGCCGGGACAGGCCTGCCACCGGGCGCTGTTCAACAGGGGCATCCCCTGCAAAAACTGTCACCTGGAGAAGATTCGAAAGACCCGAGCCCCGGTCACCGCCGAAATCCAGCAGGGGGACAAATATTATGAAGTGCACGCCCTGCCGGTGTTCAGCAAGGACCAGGAGGTGGACGGGATCATCGAGTTCTACCGCGACATCACAAGTCAAAAGATTTACGAACAGCAGCTGCAGCAGGCGGACAAGCTCAAGTCGCTGGGCCAGCTGGTGAGCGGGGTGGGTCACGAGATCAACAACCCGAACCAATTCATCCGGGGCAATATCAAGATCATCGAGCAGGCCCTCGAAGACCTGCTGCCCATTGCCGATGCCCACTACGCCGAGAACCCGGATTTCAAGGTGGCCCGCCTGAAATACGATTTCTTCCGCGAGCATGTGATGACCCTGGTCTCCGACATCACCAAGGGGTCGGAACGGATCAAGGGGATCGTCGCCACCTTCCTGGCCGGCGCACCTTGTCTGCCGGTGGTGGACGACGTGGCCGAGACCGGAACCCGGGCCTTGT
>JAQAZP010000076.1:0-11609 GCA_032127265.1 Acidobacteriota bacterium | reverse complement strand
CACCCCCGTGGCCGCATGAAGAATCCGCAGCTGTATCGGCGTGAATACGTCGATCCTCCTTGATCCGGCGGCACCGACGAGTTCCGCCGGGCAGCTGGTGCGTGCAAAGTAGGCATCGAACAGCGGTGCGAAGAGCTCCTTTGTCTGAACCAGCTCATCGTCGGTAATGGCCGGCTCCCAGTCACCTCGGGCCGTCTGCTCGAAAAAGACCTTGTGGATCAGCCGGACCTGCTCAAGGGGCAGCCTGACGTAGCGCTCTTCGGAATACACCAGGTCGGCCAGGAAAATCTGGCTGTGGTGAACAACCTGGAAGAACTCCAGCTTGTCCGGAAAGTCGCCGGTGGCCTCATCACAGAGAATCACCTCAGCCGCCAGGGGGCCGGCCAGGGACCAGACGCTGTCAAAGGTCTCGTGCGCAGCCAGGGAAACGGCGGCGTGATGGGGGTGACCGTACTCGCCGAATGCCCCGTGGGAGTATACCCCATGGA
Source organism: Acidobacteriota bacterium (assembly GCA_032127265.1). Taxonomy (GTDB): domain Bacteria; phylum Acidobacteriota; class JAQAZP01; order JAQAZP01; family JAQAZP01; genus JAQAZP01. Next base: position 11,121 of record JAQAZP010000076.1, on the reverse strand, counting down.
AGCGGTGCCCCCCGGGAAAACGCGCCGCAAGCCGCGCGGCAACGTCCCCCACCTGGAAGGGCTGTCCCTCCGAGGGCTCCTCCAACTCGAGGAGCACCGGTTCCAGGCCGAGGAGGGCACACGACCTGCTGAACTCGGCCAGGCGGTGCTCGCGGATCCGGGGTGAAACCGAGGGGACGGTAACCAGACAGCAGGTCCACTTCATCTCCGGATCGTGTCGCAGGAGCGTGCCGAAGAAGATCGCCTCGTCGTCAGAGTGGGCGGTGATCAGCAGGTTGTGTGGGCGGGTGGCGCCCTTTCTGGCTGCTGGTGACGCCTCCGCCGTGGAGGCCGCCGGGGTCCGTAACGGCCTGATCTTCCGGCGGGGGCGGTCCGGATCGCCGATCACCAGGGTAGTGACGTAGTGACGGCCGGTGGCAAAGCGGTACTTGTACGCTTCCTCCCCGCCCAGCATGTCGTACTCGGCAAGCCCCTGATCGAAAGCGTCCCGCAGGTCGCTGATCAGCAGCAGGCTGCCGGGTGAAAGTGCGGCGCGGCCGAGATCCCAGGCCGCATTGAGGTAGTGGCGCACTCCCTTGTGATCGTAGCACCAAAGATACGCCACCGGCCGGCCATCGAGTTTCAGACAGGTAAAACGGAGCAGCCCCTTCTCCAGCATGACCTGGCCCAGCTCGCGCAGGAAGAGACGCCGCTCGTGCACCTGGTAGGGTGTGGAAAGATCCCGCGAAAACCAAAGTTTGAGGTGCATTTTCAGCATCCTCTCGGCGTGTTCCTGATAACCGTCCCCTACGGTGATCACCTCCACCTCCAGGCCGGGGGTGCCGGCCAGCCGGTTGAGCTTTTTCCGCAGGTCACGGTAGGTGTTGCGGCTGCGCTGCCGGATGTAGTCCTCCCAGGAGCCCTCGATCTCCACGTAGGGGGCGCGGGTCACCGCCAGCGGCTGAAACGGGATGTCCCGCCGACGCATGACGTCCACCAGAGCCTGAAAGACTCTCATCTCCTCACGGAAGTGATTGAGGGTCAGCGAGGCCACCCCCCGATCTTCCACCAGGTCGAAGAGGGCGGAGGCCACCCGCTCCTCGTATTCCGGCTTCACCACGAACCCGCAATAGTCGGCGAAGTAACCCATGGCACACAGTTCGAGCCGGTCTCCGCTTCCAGCGGTCCGGTCCATCAGTGGGACGTAGCCCACCGTTTCCCCGTTATCGCGAAATTCCGCCACAAAGGGTTTTCTGCCCGCGCCGAAGTGCTTGAACCACGTGGAGAGGTATTCGTGCCTCGAAAAGACGCTGGTGTTTTCGCTGTACAGGAGGAGCTTGTTCCAGTTGGCGGCCAGTTGGTTGAAGGCGGTGGGGTCTGTATGAACCTGAACGTCCATGCCGGGATCACTCCTGCCGGGGATCGTCAACCGCCTCCAGGTGAGCGGTGGGTTGTTGTAGCAAATACCCGGCCGGACGTCAATCAGCAGCTTGCGCCGGCCAGGGTGCGGATATATCATCGATTCTTGCAACTTTACGCCTGTTCAACGAGTGTACACCAAGGGAAACCGCTTCCGCCGGACCAGACTGATCGGTCGGTGACGGAACGGAGAAATGATGGACCGCAGCCTTGCCCCAGAGCAAAACAGTGCCCCGCGTCTGGCGGGCGCGCTTCGCCTGGGACTGCGCTGCGGCCTGGTCACCGGGATGGCGGTGGGGGTCCTGGAGGGGTTCGCCGCCCTCGCCCACACCAGGGCCACCTGGGGCAACATCGACGCCGGTGACGTTCTCAAAGAAGTTCTGCGGCTTTACGGCACAACCGTGCTGGCGGAGGGGCTGACCTGCGGTCTGATAGGCGCGGTCCTGGCGGCCCTGCTCCATCTGATCCACACCCGCTTTGCCGGGCCGGACCGGACGCGCCACGGTCTCACCGCCCTGGTGGCCGGCGCGTGCACGGCGCTGTTCCTTTCGATGTACACCAGGTTCTCCATCCACGCCATCCTCCCGCTGCGCAGGGCGCTGGAGAGCAGCGCCCTGGAAACCGGCCTGCGGGTGATCTTCGTCTGCCTTCTGTTGGGGACGGCGGTGGGGCTGCTGATCCATCGCTTCCAGGGGCGGCGCCCGGCCGTGCTGACCGGCATCGGCCTGCTGGCCGCGTCACTGGCCCTGGCCGCGGCCGGACCGTTTCTCCATTTCCTGGGACTGAAGCAGGTGTGGCGGCAACTGGAGGCCGGCCGGCCGGAAGTGCTCACCTGGCTGGCCCTGGCCCTGGCCGCTGCGGCCGCACTGTTCCTCTTCTGGCGGCTGGCGGCATCAACGGGAAACAATGGCCGACCCGGTCCGCTGGCCCGCTGGATCGACATCGGCGCCCTCGTCTTTTTCTCCCTGATCAGCCTTCCCGGGTGGCAGGCCGGTGAACCGGAATGGAAGTCCAACCACGAAGCAGCCGCCGGTGACTGGACCGCGGATCGGAACGTCATCCTCATCTCGGTGGACACCCTGCGCGGCGACCGGCTGGAACCGGGAAACCCGCGGCGGGTTCGCACTCCGAACATCGACCGGCTGGCCGAGGGCGGGGTGGTTTTCACCAAGGCCCAATCGCCCGCACCCTGGACCCTGCCCTCGGTGGCTTCCATGCTCACCTCGCTCCACCCCACGGCCCACGGGACCTTTGGCCAGGGCAGCCGGCTCTCCCCTGATATGGTCACCCTGGCCGAGTCCATCTCGCGGGAGGGGCTGACCACCAAAGCGGTGCTGGCCAACGGCTGGCTCAATTTCCCCTTCAATCTGAACCAGGGATTCGACAACTACCAGTTCACCTACTCCAACCAGGCCCGGCCCATGTGGTGGCCGGGGTTGATCATGCGCCGCATGCTCCACGCCCTGCGGCTGGGGCCCAGCCCCTATACGCCAAAACCGGACATGTCGGTGGCCGAAAGCCTGGTGGACAAGGCCATCACATACCTGGAACGCAACGCGGAGGGGAACTTCTTTCTCTGGATCCACCTGGTGGACCCCCACGATCCGTATGTGGCCCGGGGCAAGTATCGTCGCGAGGCGCAAAAGGTCCGCGGCCATGGCGCCTTCCCCCGCTACGATTCCGGTCCCACCGTTGACCTGCGCAAGGGACGGATGGTTGGCCCGGGCGAACGGCGGCGGCTGGAAAGCCTCTACGACCTGGAAGTCCGCTACACCGACGAAGAGATCGGTCGGCTGATGGAGTGCCTGGGTCGGCTGGGACTGGGCGACAAGACTATGATCATCCTCACCTCGGACCACGGGGAGGAGTTCTGGGAGCACGGCAACGTGAACCACGGGCATTCCCTGTACGAAGAGTTGCTCCACGTCCCGCTGATCGTCCGTCCGCCCACCGGGTACCCGGTGGCACAGAAGCAGCAGTCCAGCGTGGTGCGGCTGATCGACGTGGCGCCCACCGTGCTCGATTTTCTCGGCATCGACCCGCCCTCTTTCTGGGAGGGGAAGAGCCTGCTGCCGATGGTGCGCGGCGAGGAGACCGGCCACCGTCCGGCTTTTGCCGGCAGCCTGGTCTACTACCAGGAACAGGAATCGGCCCGCCTGGGCCAGTACAAATACATCCGCACCCCGCGCACCGGGAAGGAAGAGCTCTACGACCTCGAGGCCGACCCCCTGGAAAAGACCGACCTGGCGTCCGTGGAACCGGCTCTCACGGCCCGGATGCGGGTGATTCTGGACAACCACCTCAAGGCCCAGGAAATTCTGGCCAAACGCTACCCCAGCCTGGTCTCCGAGGAGGATGAGGTGGATGACCGGCACATCGAAGAGTTGAAAGCCCTGGGATACGTCCAGTGATGGACCACGCCGGCCGCATTGAAGCCGGAATCTGGAACCGGCCCTACGTCCTCTGCCTCGCGGCCAACTTCCTCGCCTTTTACGTGGTCACGTCCTTTGTGCTCTACCCCCTGCTGATCAAGGACAGCGGCGGCACCGACACCCAGGTGGGCCTGATCATGGGCATCTTCTCCGTGGTGTCCGTGCTCCTCCGGCCGGTGACCGGGATAGCGGCCGAGCGGCTGAGCTACCGGGCGGTGTCCCTTTTCGGCCTGGTCACCATGGCCGTCATCGTGCCCTTCTTCGCCCTTGTGGAACCCGTTGGCGGGCAGGTGCTCATGCTGCGGGCTCTCTTCGGCGTGGGCTGGAGCTGTACCCTCGCCCCGCTGATGGCCATGGCCACGCGGCTGACCCCGGCCAATCACCTCTCCGAAGCACTGGGCATCTTCGGGATCTCGGGCCTGCTGGCCCACGCCATCTCGCCCATGGTCAGCGAGCTGGTGGTGGCCCAAAGCGGTTTCGAAGCGCTGTTCGTTCTCGACAGCCTGCTGGCCGTTCTGGCCATCGGCCTGGTGGCCGCCGTACCCGCCGCCGGCACGTCGCCGGAGACCTCCCCCGGCGCCGGGCCCGCGCGGGCCTCGGGCCGGTTGCTGGTGGCCGCCATCGCCGGAGTGGTGCTGATGGCCATCGCCCACGGCGCCACCAGGGGCACCAATCTCAACTTCATCGGCCCCTACTGCCGCTCCATCGGCATCGAACGCTTCTTCCCCTTCTTCATCGCCTTCTCCTTCAGCGCCATCCTCACCCGCTTCAGACTGGCCGCGCTCCCCGACCGCTATGGTCAACGCCGGGTGGCCATCCCGGCCCTGCTGCTGGTGGCGGCCAACAGCCTGATCATCTCCCAGATCAACGCCACCTGGCTGCTGATCGTCGCCGGCCTTATCGGCGGCCTGGGCCAGGGGCTGATCTTCCCTGCCCTCAGCTCCCTGATGGTGGACCTGATCGGCCACCACCGCCGCGCTTTTGCGCTTTCGGTCTACACCACCTGCTTCGAGATCGGCTTCGGCCTCGGGCTGCCGGTGTTCGGCATGGTGGCCGACCATCTGGGTTACCGCTGGATGTATGCCACCGCCGGCTTCTACATGTTCGCCACCATCTTCTTCTTCATCCGGCTGGTCCCGGTGGAGAAGAAACGCCCGGCACAATAGTCCTGAAATGTCACGTCCCGGGTTCAGGCACCGAAAAGTGACATTTACCATCACTTTGATTTCTTGCGGTTTTTCTTCACAGACATTACATTTAAGAAAAGATGGTCGGCATTCAACCCCGCCCACAACCCGGAGGCACCGATGCATACCCTGCTCATTCGATTTTCCACACTGATCTGTGTCCTGCTCCTGACCGCCATCCCGGCACTGGCCGGCCTCGAGTATGGCACCTTCATTGGTGGACCGAATCAGGAATCCGGCACTCACATCGACCTGGACAGTGAGGGCAACGTGGTCATCCTGGGTCACACCAGCGGATCGGGGTTCCCCACCACTGCGGGGGCGTTCGACGAAACGTTCGGCTATATGCAGAACCTGGTCATCGCCAAGCTGACCCCCGACCTCTCGACACTGATATCCGCCACCTACCTGGGCGGAGATTACTGCGACATGAATCCTGATACGCATGCCAGAGCCATGGTGGTGGGTCTGGATGATACCGTGACCATTGCCGGCAGGACCGAGTGCGACGGGTTTCCCGTCACGGCTGATGCAGACGTCTCGGAACACCAGGGAGGATCTGACGGGTTCCTGAGCCAGCTCTCCCCGGACCTCGGCACGCTGCTCTACAGCACCTTTATCACGGTCGAGGGTTATCCCTTCGAGGAAGACTGCTGTACCGCCCTGACCCTTTTGAGTACAGGCTGGTTTCTTGTCGCCGGTTACACCTTTGACGACTGGTACTGGATTATAAAATACTCACCCGATCTGCGCACAATGGGCGGCAGCGTGTCCGGATACTGGGTCGGGGAGACGAACACGCTGGCGGTGGACACATTCAACGATGATTTCTTCGCCATCGGCTCAACCACCGATTTCGCGTTCGAGACGACTCCCGGCGCTTATGACACCAGTCACAACGGCGGCAGCGACCTGTTCGTGCTCGCCTTCGATTCCGGGATGACGCTGCAGGCGGCTACCTTCCTGGGCGGGGCGGGGAATGAGGGGGTGACCAGTGCGGCCGTCTGTCCTGGTCCTTCAGGGGACCTGCTGCTGGCCGGCTCCACCAGTTCGGACCCGTTCCCGGTGACCCCGGGGGCCTTCGACAGCACGTTCGGCGGCAGCTACGACGGTTTTGTGGCACGATTCTCTCCCGATCTGGCCGTCCTCCGGGCAGCCACCTACCTTGGCGGCAGCGCGTATGACTATGTGAAGAGCATCGATTTGACACCCCGCGGCACGCTTGCCCTGATCGGGGTAACGGACCCGTCGGATTTTCCGGTGACACCGGGGGCATTCGACGAGAGCAGCTCGACCCGCGACGGCTATGTCGCCGAAATGACCATGGGCCTGGACCGGGTCCGTTATGCCACCTACATCGGCGGCGATGACGACACTGACGAACTTGGGGGGATGGTGATCGACATGGCAGGGCGCGTGGTGGCCGTCGGCGTGAGCCGGTCCGGCGATTTCCCGGCCACACCCGGCGCGTACGACACGGGCCACAACGGCAACAACGACCTGGTGGCCCTGGTCTTCGACCTCCCCCGGATACAGGCGGAGCTGTCCTGCTCCCCCGGGGCGGGGACCCTGCCATTCACCACACAGTTCGGTGTGGTGCTGGCCAACCTTCACGAGAACAAGCGCCGCATCGCGGGCCGGATCGATGTGCTGCTTGCCGGTGGCGAATTCTTCCCCAGCTTGCGGGCCGGATTTACCAATGTGTCCGGACAGGCCGAGTTCGGCACCGCGTGGAACCAGAATATCCCCTCAATCAGTCCGCTGGTGGGGGAAAACGTCTTCACCCTGGCAGCTGAAGACATCACACCGGCGCCCTACAATCAGCCGCCCTACAAGCCCAGCGGGGATGCGGTTACCGACAGTTGCACGATAATCGGGCGGAGTCCGTGAAAAACGCGTTTCATGGACAATATACAGAGCGGGGGAGGAAGATCCGCATACTCCAGGCAGCGCCAGGTCCGGCCTGATCGCCGGGCCTGGTTAGTGAGGTTTTTTGTAAAATGTCGGCCCGGGACTTGACCTTTCGCCGTTCTGACATATATTTATACCCAAGGAAGCAAGAGAAGCACCTGCTCACGATCTTATAAATTCCTATTCGCAAGCACTCCCGTCGACGGGTTGCGGCCTTGGCCACGACATATGAACCGAGGAGGATCTTCATGTTCTTCATCTACGTGCTCAGTGACTGGTTTACATGCTTTACCCGTCGTTTCGCCCCGGATTCCCCGTTCAGAGGTATCGGCATCTTCGGGGTCGAGCCGGAAACACCGCGACCGGTCCTTCCGGATGCCCCGCCCATGCATCCCTGCCCCGACCAGCGGGACGGCATCAGCAATCCGTTCTTTTAGCAACATCCATAGAACCATCACGGCCCCGCGTCGCCTGATTGCGGGGCTGGTTCTATTGGGACTGTGTTCCTGGTCATTTTCCCTGGAGGCCGCCGAGCCCCCGGCACACCCGATCCTGTCCTGTTCTCCCGGTGACACGCTCGAGCTCATCCAACACCACGGGCAGGACCACACCTGGGCAGCCCTTGCCCGAAGCCTCGAAGCAGATCCCGATTGCGCCAGTTCCCAGCGGGACTGGGCTCTGCTTTCCCTGCGCACCGGACAATTGCCCGAAGCCCGCCGGCGCCTGCTGGTCATGGCCGAGCAGCACCCCGACAGCCCGGCCGTGCTATTCGGCCTCGGCCTGAACCTGCTCTATGACCGGGCCGAACCCGGTGCCCTGGGCCAGAGCCGCATCCACCTGGAGAGCGCCCGTGCACTGCTCGCCGGTCAGACCGGCGGCCGGCAGACACCCGAAGAGGCGATCTGCGAAGGGTTCTGTCTGCTGGCCCTAAGCGCCATTGCTCCCACTCCCGACGAGCAGGTGCGGATGATCAATGAGAGCCTGGGCCGTTTCGAAGCCGGCGGCTCCCGTTCCGGCCAGGGCCTGGCGCTGAAACAGCTGGCCGGCCTGCGGGAGCGGCAGGGGGACACGGAGCAGGCGCTGCGTCACGCCGAGGAGGCCCTGGTCTGCTTCGAGGACGAGGACACCCTGGGCGGCGCGGCCCTGGCCCTGCACCTCTGCGGAAACGCTTACTACCGCCTGGGAGAGACCGGACCGGCGGAGCAGCACTACCACCGCTCGCTGGCGCTGGCCGAAGCGCAGGCTGACGACGAGTGCCGCCTGCGCAACATGGTGGCCCTGGCCCTGCTGGCCCGGGCTGGAAACTCGGACGAGACGCTGCGCTGGTTCGACAAGGCGCTCCCCATTGCCCGGCGGCTGGAAATGGACGACATGCTGCTCTATGTGTTGACCACCCGGGGGACCATCTGCGGCACCGAGCTGAACCGCTACCAGACGGCACTGGAAAACTTTGAAGAAGCGCTTGACGTGGCCCGCAGGAACAGCCGCTGGGACACCGTGGCCGGCTGCCTGGCCAACATGGGGCATATCAGAAGCTTTCTCGGTGATTTCCACACCGCGCTTCTCGAACTCCAGGAAGCGGCCGAACTGATGGACGAAAAGGAGGTGGCCGACAGCCAATTGGAAAGCTTCATCAACCGTGAGATGGGGTACCTTTTGTGGAAGAACGGGGCGGAGGAGCAGGCACTGGCCCGGCTGGAACGGGCCGCCGCCAAGTCACGGGCCGGCGGAGACACTGCCGGGCTGGCCAACGCCCTGCACCTCCAGGGCGCCGTGCTTTCCGCATCCGGCGAAGAGAACGAGGCCCGGGAGAAGCTGCTGCAGGCCTTTGAAGAATATGGCCGGCAAAAGGACACCTACGGCCAGGCCTGTGTCAGCTATTCCATGGGCCGCACGGCCGAAGCCGGTGGGGATCTGGCGCAGGCCGGGATGCAGTACCAGGCAGCGGCCCGGCTGGGTCTGGATGGCGACTACCCCATTCTGGCCTGGAGCGGCAACTACCGCCTGGGCCGGCTGGCGCTGCGGGCCGGGAACCTCGACGAGGCCCGGGACCGGCTGGAGCTGGCCCTGCGGTCCATCAGCAAGAGCCGGGCCCGCCAGGCCAATGACACGCTGCGCTGGTCCTACATGGAGGACAAGCACCAGGTGTTCTGCAGCTATGTCGATGTGCTGGAGAGGATGGACTCCGCCGGAATGCTGGAGGACGGGGCCGATCTTTGCTTTGCCGCGGCCGAACAGGCACACGCCCTGGCGCTTCTCGACCTGCTGCGCGGGGGGGACGGGGAGGAGACGCTCCAGCGGGTGACGGCCGACGAGGCACGGGCGGTGCTGCCCGAAGAGGGTGACGTCCTGCTGGAATACCTGCTGGGCGAGGACGTCTCCTTCCTCTTCCTGCTGGACAGCGCCGGGCTCGAGGTGTACCGGCTGCCGCCGCGGGGCGAGATCGAGTCGCTGGCCGCCGGATTCCTGGAACAGCTTCGGGCACCCGCCGAAGCGGTGGACCAGGTCCCGTCGGCGGAACTGGTCTCCGCCGGCCGCTCGCTCCACTCCCTGCTCCTTGGGCCGGCGGAAGGAAAGCTGGCCGCGGTCGATGCCCGGATGGTGATCGTTGCCGACGGTCTGCTGCACCACCTGCCATACGAGGCGCTGGTCCTCCCCGGCGACGGACCGCCCCGCTACCTGGCCCAGCAGCACCAGGTTTCCTATGCCCTCTCGGCATCGGTGCTCGCCGAGTTGTCCGCGAGACGCGGCAGTGAGTTGTCCGGGGACCGCCTGGACCTGCTGGCCATCGGTGATCCCGACCTGGGCGGCCGGGAGTGGGTCAGTACCCGGTCCGGCCGGCGGGCCCTCTCGCCCCTGCCTTACTCCGGACGCGAAGTGCGCCGCATCGCCGGCCGCCTGGCCCGCGCCCGGGTCTTCACCGGCAGCGAAGCGAAGAAGGAGTTGCTCGGCGACAGCGAGCTGGCCCGGGCCCGGGTGATCCACCTGGCCACCCACGCCCTGGTGGACGAAGCCTCGGCCAGGGAATCGGCCATCGTCTTCAGCCTCGCCGGCGGGGATGATGAGGGGCTGCTCTACCTCGAGGAAATCGAGGCCCTGGGGCTGGACGCCGACCTGGTGGTGCTCTCCGCCTGCAGCACCGGCCTCGGACGACCCGTACGCGGCGAAGGCGTGGTGGGCCTCTCCCGGGCCTTCATCACCGCCGGCAGCCGCAGCGTGGTGCACACCCTCTGGCCGGTGGAGGACCGCTTCACCGCCGGGCTGATGGAGCGCTTCTTTGCCGGGCTGGGGCGCGGCGAGAGCAAGGCCGCCGCCCTGGCCCACGCCCGTCTGGCGGCCCTCGAAGACGGCGCCCACCCCCATTTCTGGGCCCCCTTCGTCCTGGTGGGCGAGGGCGGCTCGGCGCTGCTGCTCGAACCCCGGCAACGCCGGCAGTGGCTGCTGCCGCTGCTGCTGATCGTGCTCGGCCTGCTCGCCGTTGCCGGCGGCATCTGGATGTTGAGGCGCCGGCGGTGACAGCAAAACCCTGCCCGTAGCACCGGGCTAAAAATCTCAGATGTGGCTCGAGAGCGAGGCGACAGCTGACGAGAAAGCGCAGCATACTCTTCTGGTATGCGAGCATTTCGAGGAAGCTGTCAACAAAGCTCACGGGCCTCAGATGAGGTTTTTAGCATCTACGGCGCGATCCCCGTCACCGTGCACGAATCGGTATCCGTGTCGCCCGAAGCGGCATAGGGAGGCTGGTTGTAGGGCGGCGGCGTCACGTCGTCGCCGTGCAGGGTGAAGACGTTGCTCCCCACCAGCGAGGCCCGGCCAGGCAGGTTCTGGTTCCAGACGCTGCCATAGGTCTCGGCCGAGCTGAGGTTGGTCCAGCCCGCGCGCCAGTTGGTGTATGAGGTACCGTTGCCGATCACCACGTCGATCCGCCCCGCGGCCCGGCGGTTCTCGGTGGTCAGGTTGGTCAGCGACACCGCCATCTGGGTGGCGAAGGGCAGAACCCCGCTGTCCGGCGTGCAGCCCATGGCCACCTGCACGGTATCCAGCGGCTGGGACGAGCCGTCGATACCCCTGATCTCCACGTCGTCGATATTCCACCCCGAGTACTGCCAGGCGCTGTCGGTGCTGCCCATGGTCCAGCGGAGATAGACCGCGGTCTGGCCGTCGGCCACGGCCGAGATGTCGTATTCCGCCAG
>JAQAZP010000075.1:0-6773 GCA_032127265.1 Acidobacteriota bacterium | reverse complement strand
GGGGCCTGGCTGTTCTACGGCGGCGCTCGGGCCGGCTGCTCACCACGCTGCTCCTGCTGGTGGCGTTCAATGTCTTTTACGCCCTGGCCTACGAAATAAACGAGGACAAGGAAGCCTACTACCTGGTGACCTTCCTCTCCGGCGCCCTGTTGATGGCCGCCGGGTCCGCGGACCTGCTGCAGCGGCTCCGCATGCGGACGCTGCTGCGCGGCCTCACCGCCGCCGTGCTGGCCCTCCTGCCCCTGACGGTCCTCGGGATGCACTGGGACCAGTGCGACCGCAGCAGCGACAACCGGGCGGAGTTGCTGGTCCACCAGATCTGCGACCCGCTGCCCCGCGGGGCGCTGCTGCTGACCCAGGAGTGGCAGTTCTACTCGCCCTGGCTTTACTTCCGCCACGTTCGCGGATACCGCCCGGACCTCCGGGTGGTGGATGTGAACCTGGTGCGCCGGTCGTGGTACATGAATTACCTGGAGCATGAGATCCCGGACCTGACCCGTGCCGCGGGGCAGGAGAAACGTGCCCTCCTCGAACAGCTGGCCAGCTTCGAGGAGGATCGCCCCTACGACCCGGCAACTATCCAGCAGGCCTTCATCGCCTTTTTCAACGGGCTGATCGCTGCCGCTCACCTCGAGGGAGCGCTGGTGCACCTGACCATTCCCATGGAGAACGGTGTGGGTACCGGCTGGACCCATCTGCCCCGGGGGCTCAGTTTTCAGCTGCTGCCGCCGGGGAGCTCTCGACCGGTATTGGCGGACATACCGATACTGGAGCAGGAGCGGTGGGTTTTTGGCCAGGACGATCTGGCCGGACACAAGATCAAGTGGCTTCACGGAGAGATGCTCTACTGGGCCGGCCGGTATCTTGCCGACGAGGGGGAGATCAATCGCGCCCGGCAGTTTGTTGTGCGGGCGGGTACTGTTCATCCGCCGGGAACGCCCTACCCCGGCCGCCTGGCCACCGAAAAGGGAGCAGGGGAATGATGCGAACGGGGGCACTGTGGCAGACGACGATCAAGGGTGGCGGGACCATGGCCGTCCTGGTCATGGTCCTGTCCGTGGCCATCCTGGCCGTGTCCTGCACCAGCGGAGGCGAGAGCGCCGATATGCACCCATCGGTGGTTCTGGTGGTGGTGGACACCCTGCGCGCCGACCACCTGGGGTGCTACGGGTATGGCGGGCCAACCAGCCCCAACCTGGATGAACTGGCCGGGCAGGGGGTCCGGTTTGACCAGCTGGTGAGCGCCGCCCCCTGGACGCTCCCCTCGGTGGTTTCGCTGATGACCTCCACCTGGCCCTCGGTGCATGGCGCCGCCATCTGGGACCAGGGGCCGCGGACCATCGATTCGCCCATCGGTATCCGGGGCATCGATAAGCGGATCACCACCCTGGCGCAGGCCTTTCAGGAGAACGGATACCGGACATGCGCCTGGGTCACCAATCCGTTTCTCTCCTCCGGCTCGGGGATCGAACGGGGATTTGATGAGTATGTCTACCAGCACTACCCGGAGGAGGGCGGTCAGGCCGACGCCGTGATCGACGAGGTAATCCGGTGGCTGGACACTGAGCCAGCCGGACCCTGCTTTGTCTACCTGCACCTCAATGATCCGCACCACCCTCACCGGCCCCGGCCGGAGCACTATGCACCGCTGGGACCGATCCTCGGCGCCCTGCCGCCGGGCTTCGATCCCACCGGATGGAAGGGCCTGACCAGCATTGATCCGCGAAGCGGGCCGGAGCAGGCCCGGCTCTGCCGGATAAAACTCGCCTTCTACGATGCCGCCGTGGCCTTTACCGACCACCACCTGGGCCGGCTCTTCCACCGCCTGCGGCCGCCGGGCGTCGGGTTCACTTCCGGTGGCACGGTGCTGGCAGTGGCTTCGGATCACGGTGAGGAGTTCTGGGACCACACGGAGATCGAGCGCCAGCGATACAACGACCCGCGCGGTACCTGGGGCATCGGCCACGGTCAGAGTCAATACCAGGAGCTGCTGCGAGTCCCGCTGATCATAGCCGGGCCCGGACTGCCCACCGGCCGGGTGGCCACGCGCCGGGGCCGTTCGGTGGATCTGGCCCCGACACTGCTCGACCTGGCGGGGCTGGAGCGGCCGGCCACCATGGAAGGCTGTTCCCTGCGCCCGTTCTGGGGGGACGGCGGCGCGGCGGAGGCGGAGGATCGCGACGCATTCGGCGAGTCAATCGCCTACGGCACGGAACGCAAGGCGGTCCTGTCGGGAAACTACAAATACATTGTGGGGTTGGCGGACGGGTGGGAAGAGCTGTACCATCTGGGGCATGATCCCATGGAACAGGTCAACCTGGCCCAGCGGGAACGGGGCCGGGTTGACCGGATGCGCCGGTTGCTCCAGGAGCACCTGGAGGCCTGTGCCGGCCGACGGCAGTGGTCGGGCGAACAGCTGACCCTCCAGGGGCGGCTGATGCAGGAGTTGCAGACCCTTGGTTACGTGGAGTGAAGCAGGATGACGGCAAAGAGACCGGGCCCCGGCCTCGGACGTTGCCGGGAGGATCAATGATGGCCAAGAGAGTTTCCTGGAAGCGGTTCAAGGAACAGTGCTGGTGGGACGATGAAACCGGCTTCCGTATCGATTACAGCCGGATGGGTTTCTCCGAGGGATTTATTTCCAGGATGGAACCGGCGATCCACACCGCCATCGAGCAGATGAACGCGCTGGAGAGGGGTGCAGTGGCCAATCCCGACGAAAAGCGCATGGTGGGCCACTACTGGCTGCGCGCACCTGAACTCGCACCGTCGGCGGCCATCACCAAGGAGATCCGCTCCACCGTGGCCCAGATCCGGCAATTCGCCACTCACGTCCACGCCGGCGACCTGGCCCCGGAGCGGGGGGGGAAGTTCACCAGGCTTCTGGTGGTGGGGATCGGCGGATCGGCCCTGGGGCCGCAATTCGTGGACGATGCGCTTCGCGGCCCCGAAGACCCGTTGACCGCCAATTTCTTCGACAATACCGACCCCGACGGGATGGACCGCGTGCTGGCCGACATCGGCAGCGACCTGCAGCGGACATTGACCGTGGTGGTCTCCAAGTCCGGCTCCACACCCGAAACACGCAACGGCATGATGGAGGTCCTGGCCGCCTACCGCCGGGCTGGTTTGAACTTTGGGGATCACGCGGTGGCGGTCACCGGCCAGGGGAGCAAGCTGGCCAATTTCGCCGCCGAGAACTCCTTCCTCGGAATCTTCCCCATGTGGTACTGGGGGGGGGGGAGGACCTCGGTGATGTCAGCGGTGGGGCTGCTCCCGGCCGCGCTCCAGGGGTTCCCGGTTGAGGAACTGCTTAGCGGCGCCTGTCAGATGGACGAACTGACCCGTTCGGGGGAGGTGCGGCTGAACCCGGCTCTGCTCCTCGCCCTGGCCTGGTACCATGCTGGAGAGGGGCGGGGACTGAAGGATATGGTGGTCATCCCCTACAAGGATCGACTGTCCCTGTTCAGCCGCTACCTGCAGCAGCTGGTGATGGAATCCCTGGGCAAGGAGCAGAACCTGGAGGGCAAGGTGGTTCACCAGGGGATGACGGTTTACGGTAACAAGGGGTCCACCGACCAGCACGCCTACGTTCAGCAACTGCGCGACGGGATCCACAATTTCTTCCTCACCTTCATCCAGGTCCTGGAGCACCGCCAGGGTGGATCGCTGGACGTGGAGGACGGGGTCACCAGCGGTGACTACCTTTCCGGGTTCCTTCTCGGAACACGACAGGCACTGGCCGAGAGCGGGCGAGCCACGCTGACCATCACCGTGCCCTCGGTCACACCTGAGTCGGTGGGGTCGCTGATCGCCCTCTTCGAACGGGCGGTGGGTTTTTACGCCTCGATGATCGGGATCAATGCCTACCACCAGCCGGGCGTCGAGGCGGGAAAGAAGGCGGCCCATAACGTGCTCGACATCCAGCTGGCCCTGGCCGTGGTGCTGAAGGAGAACCGCGGACGCTGGCTGTCGGTTGATGAATTGGCCCGGGAAACCCTGAGCGGCACGGACCGGGAAACGGTGTTTCACATCCTCGAGGGACTGGCGGCCAATGGCCGGTATGGTGTGCGGGCGGAGAAAGGCCCCACGCCGTTCCAGAAACGGTATCGCATAGACTGAGCTGATCGGGACGGAGAACAGCGGGATGTTGCAGGTGGAATACCAGCGCGCGGCGGATGCCATCAGGGAGGCCAAACGTACCGTTGGTTTTACCGGTGCCGGAATTTCGGTGGAAAGCGGCATCCCGCCGTTTCGTGGCGAGGGAGGTCTCTGGAGCAAATACGATCCGGCTTTGCTTCAGCTGGACCACTTTCTCTCCAGCCCCGACACTTCGTGGAAGGTGATCCGCGAGATCTTCTATGACTTCTTCGGCAGCGCCGTGCCCAACGCGGCGCACCGCGGCCTGGCCGAGTTGGAGCGGCAGGATCTGCTGAAAGGCGGCGTGATCACCCAGAATATCGACAACCTGCACCAGGATGCGGGCAGCCGCACGGTGCACGAATTCCACGGCAGCGCCGGCCGGATGATCTGCCTGGCCTGCGGCGAGAAAAAGCCTTCGGCCGAGATTGATCTCCAGCGGCTCCCGCCCACCTGTCCCGACTGTGGGGGGCTGCTCAAGCCCGACTTCATTTTCTTTGGCGAGGGGATCCCGGAGGACGTCAGCGCGGCCTCCTTCCACGAGGCGGAGCTGGCCGATCTCTTCATCCTGGTGGGCACCACCGGCGAGGTGATGCCGGCCTGCCTGATCCCCAGCCTGGCCAAGCAGAACGGGGCGAAGGTGATCGAGATCAACGTAGAGCCCTCGAACTACGGCAAACGGGGCGTGACCGACATCTTTCTCCAGGACAAGGCCACCACGGCGATGAACAAGCTGTTTGAGGCTTTGGAGCTCCCCCCACCTTAGAAGCGATTCCAAAACCTCGTCTGAGGCCCAAGTGCTGCGTTGCGCACCGATGAGAAACACTCACACCACGGGAGTATGCTCCGCTTTCTCATCGGTGCGCAACTTGCCCTTGAACCACAGACAAGGTATTGAAACCACTTCTTGACGTGGAATTAACGATTGGTTTGAGGCCCGGGAGTGTCTGCTACTCGTCCCGCGGCGAAACGTCTTTCTGACCATTGCCGTAGATCCCGATGGCGGCGGTGATCCGTCCCTTCTCGTTGCGGTCGAACTGCAGTACGAAATCGTCAACTCCCTCGAAGACGAACTGGTCGTCACCGAGGGCGATCATCTCCCGCTGCGGCATGTCGCCCCGTCGGTAGAGCAGAGTGCCGTCCTGGACGAAGATTCGCCGGTCGTCGTAGCTGCCGGCATACTCGGCCATGGCGTCTTCATCAAACACAACCGGATCCACCCGGGCCTTGATGATCCGCCGCGCCCGGGCCAGCTCGGCCGCCCGCTCAGGGCTGTCGGCTTCTTCAGCCAGCCGGCGGAGCGCCTCCATATGTGCCGTGTCCAGGGCTTTTTCCGCCGCCACCGCGATGTCCGGTTCAACGCCGGTGCCCTCCCAGTTGGTCCCGGTGATCGGGTTCACCGCCCGGCCAAAGGGCAGGGACATGGAGATCCCGATTTCGGGGAAGCTGATAAAGCTGACCGGGTGGGCTCCGCCGCCGGTGGTTTCGCCCACCAGGGTGCCTCGTTTCAACGCCTTCATGTTGTAGCTGAATTCTTCGGCCCCGGAAAAGGTGTAGCTCGAGGTGAGGACATAGAGGTCCGCTCCGGTCATCCGCGGGCCTTCCACATGCGCGGCGGTCCAGAACTGGTTGGTGATGTCCGATTCACGGATGTAGAAGCTGTTCAGGTGGGTCGGCTCATCGACAAAGTAACTGGTGATCAACTGGATCAGCGAGGGGTCGCCGCCGCCGTTTCCCCGCAGGTCGAAGATGATTGCGTCGCAGTGGGCGAGAAAGTTCATCGCCGCCACCGCCGTGTCCCCCGATGTCTCGCTGCCGGTGAAGCTGTTCAGCCGCAAGTAGCCCACGTTGCCTTCGAGGATCTCGATCTTCTGAAAGTCGAAATTGCGGCGCCGCTGCTGGTCGAATCGCTGTTGCCGCTGCCGCTCCTCCTCGGCAGGGTCCGGGTCCGCTGCCGCGTACTCCACGGGGAGTCCGCTGAACATCACCGCCAGATGCCGGTCATGGCTGATCCCGCGCAGGTCCTCGGTGAGGGTGGAGCAGAATCGCGGACCGTTGTCCAGGCCGTCATAGGCCCCTCTTTCCAACTGTTGACTGATATGGGTCGCCATCTTTTCGGCGGTGTCGAGGTAGACATAGGTCTTGAGCAGGGCAGCGGAAACCTTTTCCACTGCCGCGGCCCGCTGTTCAGCGCTGATCGGCGCATCGGCCGGCGCCCGTATGATTACCTGGGCTGACGACAGCGGAGTTAACCCCAACACCAGGGACAGGGCCAGCACCGGCCAGCGGCCGGCCAGGAGATACCGTTTCCAGCTCTTTTCATTCAGCTTCATGGTTACTCCCTCTTTTCAGTACTCTGCCGGCGTTGGAATTCGCCGGAACCGATGTGCGGACAATTCCACTAATCCAAAGCTCTCGAATTCCATAACGTCCCGGGAGGCCGCTGGTTCCCGATTATATGGTGCTAAACGCAATATAATTTGCGGTACGGCTCAGCCGGGTGAAGAATTCAGAAAGCTCCTCACTAGTGTGGAGTCCCAGAAATTCCTTACCATGATTCGGCCTCCGCATCACGGCCCGCCGCGTTGCTCGTCGGTTGCATACTTCGAGTATGCGCCCTCCTCGCGCCTTGC
>JAQAZP010000074.1:0-11421 GCA_032127265.1 Acidobacteriota bacterium | reverse complement strand
TGCTTTGATCACGTTTTTTTAAAAACCTGGCCATTTCAGATTCCCCTTTCTGATCAGCTGGAACGCATCGGTTTGAAACCGCCGGACCGCTCGGGTACCCCCGCGGATTCTCGGTCGACAATACCACCGCGGACGGCCCTGTCTGCGCTCCAGATACGCCCTCGTGACGATATGAAAACGCCTCATGGACTCTTGGAGCGCTTCACTTTTCCTGCCGACTTGCGCCGGAATCTTGAGGAACCCGCCGAGCCCCTTGTCGATGTAATTCTCGCCATCCGGATTGTACTGCACCAGGAGATGATAGAAGGGATTGTCCGGTTTTTTCGGTGTGCCCAAATTGTCGTACGTGTTATCGGTAAAGAGAGGGGTCGTGCCGTCTGCGTCCGGGCGGCTGGGGTGGCAGGCCGAGCAGTTTCCCTTTTTCTCGTCCTCGAAGAGTTTGAGCCCCAGCGCTTCCTCGGCGGTCAGCTTGACCGTGCCGGCCAGGTAGAGGTCGTACGTGGCGCTGAAGGGGTTCAAATCAGCGCGGTCCTCATCGTCCTCGAACCCCTTGCGCGGGTCGTGACAGGTGGCGCAGGACTCGCCCGGGGGAGTGGAAAGATCTTCATCGAAAAACAATGCCTTCCCCAGCAACTGGCGAGGGGCGAGGTTTCGTGCCAGATCGGGCGGGGCGGGAACCTCTTGCGCGGCCTGCACCACCGGCGTCCCCTGGTCTTTTGTGCCGCTGGTTTTTGTGCCGCTTCGGCAGGCAGCCGGGAAAAACAGCACCGCAGCAAGGACCAGGATCATCAGGGATTCGATCGTCTTCCGCATGAATCACCTCATCATGGTTCGCGCGCTTCCATCCGGTCTCACCGGGAGACAATCCCTTTCGGCCCGCCGGAAATCAGTGTCGCAATGTTGGCCAGGATGACCGGGAGACCGAATCCCCCCGGCGATGCCAGATACATCGGCCGCCAGACCGGGTCGAAGCGGTCCTTGAACGCCCGCAGCCCCTGAAAATTGTAGAAATGCTCGCCATGCCGGTAGAGGAATGAACCCATGCGGTGCCACAGCGGGGCGTGGTCGCCATCCTCCATTCCGGCGAGTGGGGCCATGCCGAGGTTGAACCAGCGATACCCCTGCTCCTGTCCCCAGAGCATCAACCGGATGAACAGATACTCCATGGTGTCGTCCAGAGTGTCCGGCTCGTAGCGCATCAGATCGATGGAAAGCTCTTCCTTGCCGCCCGAAAGCCAGAGTGTGGCAAACGCCCTGATCTCGTTGTTCTGCCTGATGATCGCTGCCGGGGTCTGCCGCAGGTAGGGCTCGTTGAAAAACCCCAGGGAAAACCGCTTCTCTCGTGCGGATTTCGCTGCCAACCACTTGTCGGAGATAGTCCTCAACCGGGGCAGGATCGGGGGCAGCGACTCCGCGGGGACGATTTCGAACACGCCGCCCTGCCGTTCCAGGTGGCTGGTCACCCGGCGCATCCCCTTTCTCGACGAGCCTTCCAGTGAAAAGTCGCCAAGAGGGACACGGCCTTCCTCGCCCATCTTGCTCAGGGTGAACCCCGCGTCGAGATACTGCGGCAGGTCATCCGGAGTCACCTCGTAGAAAACGGGCCACAACTCCTGCCGGCGGCAATCGTCGCGAAACCGCCTGATCAGTTCCACGCAGGCCCCTGGCGGCCCGACCGGGTCCCCCATGGCGATGCGGCTGCGGCCCTGCGTGGCGTACATGATGAACGCGTCGCGCCCGGGGCTGAACAGGAACGACTTGTCCCCAACCAGCGCCAGGTGGGCACCGGCGCTCGTTGCGCGCGAGACGACTTCGCGCACCGCGTCGAGGTCGGCCGGCCCCTGACCCGGCGCAACCGGCCTCGCCGTCCTCAGCAGGCGGTAAAGCGCCAGGACGGCCCCGGCCACCATCACACCGGTGGCCGCGCGCAGGAAGCGGGGCGCGTCGCCGCGGAGCGTGAACTGCCACCAGAGTTCGGACGAATACTCCACGTGCCGGTGGACGAAAAAGCCCAGCCAGAAGGAAAACAGCACCGCCGAAGCCACGGCAAGCGTCCAGCCGGCCGTGAACGGCTCACTGATCAGGGAACTCCTGCGGTAGAACTGCCGGCGGCAGGGCAGCAGCACCAGGAGCATGCCGGCCAGCAGGGCGGCCTCTTCGACACCAAACCCCTTGAGCAGGGAGAGGATAACACCGAACGCAAGAAAAAGGGCCGAGAGGTAATACGCCGCGTCGAGGCGGCGCTGCAGGCCGCGGGCCAGCAGGAGCAGGGCGAGCCCGACGAGACTCGACAGAAAGTGGGACGTTTCGAGGACATGGAGAGGAAGGATGCGCGAGAGAGGAACGCCAGCCGCCCGGGCACTTCCGGCGTCGACGCGGACAACAGCAGAATCGTTCCGCCGGCAAAAACCGTCACCGCCATCAGGTTGGGGATCATCGCCACGACGTCGCGGCCGACCGAGATGGTCGTCCGGCGCACCCGGTCCCCGTGGGAAACGGCCTCCAGCGAGGCCAGCACCGTGGTGGCGGCGGCAAAGGGCAGGAGAAAATAGAGCACGCGGAAGACGAGCAGCGCGGCGAGGACCTGTTCCGACGGCAGGCCCGGGGCGAGCATCAGCAGCATCAGCGATTCGAAAACGCCCAGACCGCCCGGAACGTGGCTGGCCAGGGCGATGGTCTGGGCCATCAGATAGAACGGCAGAAAGTGCATGAACGAGAGCGACGGCGCGGAGGGCAGCAGCGCATAGAGCACGCTGCCGGCCAGCAGCCAGTCGCAGGCGGAGACGAGGAACTGCAGGAGTGACAGCCGGAAAGGCGGCAGCGGAAAGTCGAAGCGGCGGACACGGATCGGTTTTTTCCTGGTCAGGTTCAGCAGAAGATACCCGCCCACCACCAGGAGAAACAGCAGACCGATCATCCGCACCAGGAAGGGTGTGAGCAGCAAACTTTCCGGAAGGGCCGGTGGCGAGACCAGAAAGGCAACCCCGCCCAGGGCCAGGAATCCGAGCCAGAAGGTGAGGCTGCAAAACGCGATCACCCGGGCGATATCGATTCCCGGCAGGCCCCAGGAGCTGTAGAGCCGGTAACGCACCGCACCCCCGCCGAGGCCGGCCAGGCCGATGGTGTTGCTGAAGGCGAACGCGAGAAAGGAGACGACGGCCGTTTTTCGGAGCGGCAATGGGTGCTTCACGTAGCGGAGGGCAAGAGCGTCGTATCCGGCGAGGATGAGGTAGGCTATGACCGTCAGGGCCGCAGCAGTCAGCAGGCGCCCCGCCGGTATCCCGGCCGCCGCCTTGACGATGTCCCGGTAATGATATGTTTTCAGCTGGTGGTGCAGCGCGGCAAGGGCAACAAGAAAAAGGGCGGCCGGCAGGACCGGACCAAAAAAACGGAAGAGGATGTTCTTCTTCATGAACATGTGTCTCGCGACGCCCCGGACCGGTTGCGCAACCGTCCGGGAAAGATCCGAACCATCGATCCTCACGACCTGGCGGACGGCATTGATTGACGGTGCCCCGTACGGTCCCGGCTGTTCGATTCAGGCCACGCGGTCATGCGGTTCAATCGGTTCTGCTCTGCCTACTATAACAAATCCCATCATGCCGATATCCAGATTTTTCCGGGAGAGAATCATTTATCATATTCGGGATGACGGTAGCTGGCCGACCGTCTATAATAGAAATCCAAGATCCACCGTTACCAGATGATTTCATGGCAGGTTCCGGCTCCTCGCCGGAGGCTCTGCAAAGGCGGGAGCTGATCAATGAAACTGTGCGTGGTGCTGCTCATCGGTATTGTTACGGCCCTGGTTCTGCCATCGAACCTCGATGCCGCTCCACCGACGGCAGGCGAACCCTTACCCGTGCAATGGGTCGAACTCGAGTTCACAGCACGGGAGTTGATTGTCTCGGTAACTTCGCAGGTGCGTTACGAACATCCGGCCCCATCGGGAACGGCAGGTATACTCAATCCCAGCGGTGTACAAGCGAAGCCGGCCGGCGCCGATATGGCCAGGCTGTCCGCCACCTCGACCCTGTTCGGCCGGACATTCGACAGCGAACTCTGGATTGACCCGCACGACGCCGCAGCCTTTCAACTGGAGAACACGGAAACGGGAGCGCGGAATCATCAAAAAACATACCGATTCCTCGACTCCGGGATCTTCTACCAGCTCCGGCAGCCGCAATCGGCCACGGAATCGACCCTGCCGCCGGACCAGTGGACCGATGTTTCCACCTCGACGATCCCCGCTCCCGCGGGCCTTGGGCCGGGGGATGTGGTGACCGGGCCCACTGCCCTCTTCGCACTGGCCGCCTCCCCCGCGCTGATGAAAACCGGGGACTCGATTTCGGCGGTCGTCATGTCCCAGGAGCAATACGAGCGGATCACCATCCTGGTCAAGGGGACGGTGCCGGCCAACGTCTCCTATACCGAAGTGTCGGGGGGAACCGAAACACCCCGGTCACCAACGGCGGATGCCTTGCAGCTGGCCGTCAGCACCGAGCCGCTCGATCCCAACGCGACCCAGGCCTTCCAGCTTCTCGGGCTCGAAGGAGACCTCCAGATCCTCATCGATCCCGAAACCCGGATTCCCCTGGAGATCAGCGGGCAGGTCAAGACCTTCGGCAGTGTGGCACTGAAACTCGACCGGGTGACGCGGCGTCCGTCCGGAGCTTAAGTGGATTGCCCGCCGGTTCCGAACGGCCGGGCCGGGAAAAAAGGAAATTGGGGACGGTTACTTAATTCGGTAGGACAATTTCAGGTTCCGCTGTCAGCGTCCGAACCGCCGGAGCAGATACTTGAGGGCGTGCTTCATCACCCGGGGCTTGAACAGGTAGCGGCCGTTGGCCAGCAGGATCCGGGGACGGAGATAAAAGCGGAGAAAGGCCTTGCGGTGCAGGCTTCGCAGTTCGCCCCTGCTCATCCCCCGCGGCACGTACGCCCCGGCCCAGAAGAAATAGCGGTCGGCAAAATCCACCTGGTCGATCTCCCCGCTCTCTTCCATATCCTGCCAGATTTTCGCCCCGGGCAGGGGCAGGAAGGAGTGGAAAGCAGCCCGGTGCAGCGGCAGTTCCCTGGAGAAGCGAAGTGTGGCTTCGATATCCTCGCGGGTTTCCCCGGGAATACCGAGCATGAAAAAACCGGTGATGTCGATCCCGCCCGCCTCACGCACCATCTTGATCTTTTGCCGGACTTCGTCGGTGGTTGAACCCTTGCGAATCAACTTTCGCACCCGGTCCGAGCCCGACTCGATCCCCACGGCGATTGAGTAAAAGCCGGCCTTTTTCATCAGTTCGATGATCCCATGGTCCAGCCGTTCCAGGCGGACCCCGTTGGGGGTGGACCAGCTGGCATTCAGGTCGAAGCGGATCAGGCCTTCCAGCAGTTGGCGGGCATAGTCCATGTCCATGGTGAAGTTGTCGTCCACCATGTGAAACTCGCGGATCCCGTGCTTGTCGTACAGCAGCTTCACTTCTTCGAGGAAGAGGTCAGCCGAACGCTTTCTGAAAGGCTGGCCGGCCGTGGAACAGAAGGTGCAGAGGTAGGGACACCCTCGGGTGGCCATCACCGGCGCCGCCGGCTGGTTCATGCAGACCACGCCGTGGGGTGAAAAAGGATAGTTTTCCGGTGAGATCAGGTCCCAGGCCGGCATACCGAGAATGTCCAGGTTCTCCAGAAATTCAGGCTCATTGAGCCGGAGTTCCCCGCCTTGCCGCCAGCCCAGACCGGGAATGTCGTAAAAGCTCTCCTGCCCCGCGTCCAGCGCCCCGAGCAGCATGGGGAAACCCCGCTCGGCCTCGCCGGAAAAAACGAAATCGAGCAGTGCCTCGCCGAAGTGCTCCAGGCACTGGGCCGGAGCCGCCGTGGGGTGAGCGCCGCCGATGATTGTGGCCACCGATGGGTCGTAGGACTTGACCGCCTCCAACAGGGTCTTCACCCGGGGCAGGTCCATGCTGTAACACTGGATCCCCACCAGCCCCGGCCGGAATTCCTCGAACAGCCTCGTCAATCCCGGTGCGGAACCGTCCTCCTTCATCAGATCGACAATCCGCACGTTGTGTTCCCCACGGATCTGTGTTGCCAGGTAGCCCAGGGCCAATGAAGGCTGGATATGGTCGCTGAGATTGCCGGGTTTGATAAGCAGAATGTTCATCACACGACTTTAGTCCCCCACCGGATAACGGTCAACCTCCACGGCCATGCCCTGGGATACCATCAGATGTGGATAGCGGCTACGGACGGAGGCATCAGCCCGAACATCAGGCTGGTGCCCCGAACGGAGACATGATACGTTTCGTATTATATTCTGATTCGCCGGATTTCGCCGTGGGTTGAAAGGAGAACAGACCGATGTCAGGACTTACCGACCTGGAAGCCGCCGTTCTCGGCGTGGTCTGGAGCGACGGCCCCTGCACGGCCTACGCCGTGCGGAAGCAGTTCCAGCAGTCGCTCTCCTCCCACTGGAGCGCCAGCACCGGCTCGATCTACCCCCTGGTGCGGCGACTGACCGAACACGGTCTGATCAGCTGCAGGACGCGACACCGCGGCCAACGCGCCGGAAAGGAATACACCGCCACATCGGCCGGCCGGAAAGCCCTGCGTGCCTGGATCGGCCCTCCGCTGGATCGTGCTGCTGACGGGACCTTCGATCCACTGCGAACACGGACCCTCTTTCTCGGACTGCTGAAGCAGGGGGAACTCGAAGACTGGCTGGAGAACGCCGCCGCCGAGTTGAAGCGCCTGGAGAAGGCCACGAGGGAACGAATCGCCGAACTGGAACAGGGTGATAACCGCTTCACCGTGCTGGCCACGCAAAATGCGCTGAGCGAGGTACGGGCCAGACAGGCCTGGCTGGCCACGGTGCGGCGGGAGCTGCTGACTTAGCGCTCCACCACTGCCCTCGCCAGAACCCGCCCGCTGTCGGTGAGCTGCAGACAGTCCTCCTGCTGCACCATCAACTCCCGCTTCATCCCTATCCGGACGATCTGCTGGGCGAACCCCCGGTCCCAGCGGAAGTGCTCTTCCAGCTGGGCCATGCTGCTCTCGTACCGCTCGTCGGGACACCCCTCGTGCTGCAGCAGGTGCACGGCCAGCATCTGTCCGGCAAAGTCCAGGCGCTGGCGCCGGCGGCGGCGGGAGATCGCGGCCAGCCCCCGGCCCGGCGCGAAGAAGAAGGCCAGCAAAAAGGCGACACCGGTCATGAAGGCCATCGACCCGGCGATGGAAGCATCGATGGAGTGGGCCAGCCAGTATCCGGCCAGCGAACTGGCCACGCCGATGCCCACCGAGAGCGAGATCATCGCCGGCAGGCGGTCGGTGAGCAGGTAGGCCGTGGCCGGAGGTCCGATCATCAGCGCCACCACCAGCACCGAGCCCACCGCGTCAAAGGCGCTCACCGCGGTGACCGAGACCAGCCCCATGTGAGTGTAGTGGAAGAAGACGGGGGAAAAACCCAGCGCCGCGGCCAGCTCGGGATCAAAGGTTGAAAGCTTCATCTCCTTGTAGAAGAAGAGCAGGAACACGGCGTTGGCCAGCAGCGCCCCGATCATCACCACCAGAGAGACAGGACCCCAGTCGATACCGAACATTTCGAAGCGGTTGAACGGAGCGAAGGCCAGTTCGCCCAGCAGCACCGAGTCGGTGTCGAGGTGCACGTCCCCGGCGTAGCGGGCGATGAGGATTACACCGGCGCTGAACAACACCGGGAAAACCAGGCCGATGGCGGCATCCTTCTTCAGCAGGCGGGTCCGGCCCAGCAACTCCACCAGCGCCACGGTGACCAGCCCGGTGGCCGCCGCCGCCACCAACAGCAGCGGCGAGGTCAAGTCGCCGGTGGCAAAGAAGGCCAGCACGATTCCGAGGAGGATCGAGTGGCTGATGGCGTCGCTCATCATCGCCATTCGCCGGAGCACCAGGAACACCCCGGGCAGGGCGCAGGCCGCGGCGGTCACTGCCGCGATGAGCTGGATTTCCACCTGGGCCGGGCTCATGGGGCACCACCCTTCTCACCGAAGGATCGGACCGCCTCGGCCGCTCCCGCCTCGGTCAACGCCCAGTGGTCAGACCCCAACCGCCGGGTCAGCCCCTGCGACTCCAGCTCCTCCAGGCTGCGATCGGCGCCGCCGTGTCCCTCGCTCATCGCCCGCAGCACGGCGGTGCGGTGGGGGTGGAACGGGTTTTCATGCTGCAGCGAGAGGGCGTGGAGGTCTTCCAGCACCGCCTGCAGCTGCAGCCGGCGGCGGCTGCGCAGCTGGCGGATCCAGGACCAGAGCAGCCCGCGGTTCGGCGCCACCAGCAGCGACAGCAGCACCACCGCGCTCATGAAGAGTACGATGGTGGGACCGGTGGGCAGCCGGCGGACCGAACTGGAGAGCACCGCCCCGCCCATACCCCCGGCCGCGCCGAAGATGGCGGCCAGCAGCACCATCACCCCCAGGCGGTCGGTCCACTGACGTGCCGCCGCCGCCGGGGCGACCAGCATGGCGCTCATCAGCACCACGCCCACCGTCTGCAGCCCGATGACGATGGCCACCACCATCAGGGTGGTGAGCAGCAAATCCAGCCGCCGCATGGGAAAACCGAGAGAATTGCCGAATTCGGGATCGAAACTGAGCAGCTTCAGCTCCTTCCAGAAGAGCAGCATCAGCAGCAGGGCCGGGACGCCCAGCGCCGCCATGGCCAGCAGGTCCTTCTCCATCAGTGTCGCGGCCTGGCCGAAGAGGAACTTGTCCAGCCCGGCCTGGGAGGCGTCGGGGCGTTTCTGGATCCAGGTCAGCAGGACCAGACCAAAGCCGAAGAACACCGACAGTACTAGCCCGAGGGCGCTGTCCTCCTTGATCCGGGTCAGGTTGGTTACCTGCAACACGAACCAGGCCCCCAGCCACCCGGCCACCGCCGCCCCGGCGAGAATCACCAGCGGCGCCTTGCTGCCGGTAATCAAAAAGGCGAGGGCGATGCCGGGGAGGGCGGCATGGCTCATGGCGTCGCCGAGAAGGGCCCGGCGGCGCAGCAGGGCGAAGGTGCCCAGCGACCCGCTCACCGCACCCAGCAGCCCCGCACCCATGGCCACGGTGCGCAAAGTATAGTCGGAAAAGAAGGCAAGTAGATCCATGGGTCTGGTGCGCCTCCGCTACTCGGCTGTTTCGGCGCCCTTCCGTTCGAGAATGTGCTGATCGGTGCCGCCGGCTTCATGGGGCGAGAGGAATCCCACCTTGCCGCCAAAGGCGAGGCGGAGGTTTTCTTCGGTGAACACCTCGCTCACCGAGCCGCTGGCGATCCGGCGCACGTTGAGCAGGATCACCCAGTCGAAATACTCCGGCACGGTCTGGAGGTCATGATGGACCACCAGCACCGTCTTACCCTGCTCGCGGAATTCCTTGAGGATGTCGATGATCGCGCGTTCGGTAGTGGCGTCCACCCCCTGGAACGGCTCATCCATAAAGTAGAGATCGGCGTTCTGGATCAGGGCACGGGCAAGAAAGACGCGCTGCTGCTGCCCGCCGGAGAGCTGGCTGATCTGACGGCCGGCCAGCTCACTGATGCCCACCCGATCCAATGCCTTGAGTGCGGCCTCCCTCTGGATGCGTCCCGGGCGGCGCACCCAACCAAGCGAGCCGTAACTGCCCATCATCACCACGTCGAGCGCCGTGGTGGGGAAATCCCAGTCAACGCTGCCGCGCTGCGGGACATAACCCACCCGCTTGCGCACCTCGCCGTACGGCTGGCCAAAAATCTGCACGTTTCCCGCCGCCGTGGGGACCAGCCCGAGGATGGCCTTGATCAGGGTGGTTTTGCCCGCGCCGTTGGGCCCGACAATGGCCATCAGCACGCCCTGGGGGACCAGCAGGTCGATGTCCCAGAGCACCGGCTTCTCGCGGTAGGCGACAGTGATATCAGTGACTTCAATGGCCGGTGTTTTTTCAACGTTGCTGTCCATCGGATCACGCCCCTATTCGCCAACCACAAACCACTCTTTCAGTTCCAGGCTCACGTTGCGAATCTGATCTGTCACGGTAGCATGAACCCAGTATTTCCCATCCGGATCTTCCGGTTCAATGATGATCTCCAGGCGCCCGTCGCCGAGCTGAATTGCCTCTGGCGGAAATTCAGTTGGTCCAATTTCGCCAATCATCCCTGGAGCCTCTCCGTAAATCGAGCCGTCGGGCTTTAGCACCACGAAGTCACAGGTCACATAGATGCTCCCGCCTTTGTCACTCTTCGGATTTTGAAAGAGCACTGTGGTCTCGATCGACTCACCGCGGACGGCTCGATTCGTTGAAGGAAGCACGGGGGTTTCCGGATGCTGCATCGCCTTGAAGAACACCTCCGAATCGGAGGTCAGCCAGAGCTGCGCACTGAACCCGTCCTTTGTTTTTGCATTGTCCGCGACACTGATCGAGGCGGGATCAAAGCCATAGGCCCTGACAATGGTGTCGATGTTGTGGGTCACCATCCCGAGATACGTGCCCTCGAAGGTGCCGGGGTCGCCCATGGCGTCGGAGAAGAGCTGCCCGCCGATGGAGACATCGAACCCCTTGGACCGCACGGCATTGCGTACCGCTTCGATGGTGCGCACCGGCACCGAGGACTCGATGAACAGGGCCGGGATACGCTTATTAACGATGTAGGCCACCAGGTCCTGCACGTCGGCGGTGCCGGCCTCGGCGGCGGTGCTGATGCCCTGCAGGCCGCGCACCTCGAAGCCGTAGGCCCGGCCGAAGTAGTTGAAGGCGTCGTGGGCCGTGACCAGGATGCGCTGTTCCAGGGGGATCAGTTCAGCCTTCCGGATCACCTCGCGGTGCAGCGCTTCCAGCCGTTCGATATAGGCAGCCGCGTTCTCCTGGTAGGTCAGCGCATGCTCAGGGTCCAGTTCGGCCAGCCGGTCGCGGATGCCGGCGGCGATGTCGATCCACTGCGACACGTCGAACCAGATGTGCGGATCATGGGCGCCTTTGAACTCCGAAGGGGTGAGCAGGCGCCCCTCATCCAGCACCTCGGCCACTGCCACGGTGGTGACACGGGAACCCATCCGCTCCAGCACCTCGGCCATCTTTCCCTCGAGGTGCAGGCCGTTGTAAAATATGATGTCCGCTTCAGTGAGACGACCCACATCCCCTTCGCTGGCCTTGTAGAGATGCGGGTCCACACCCGGCCCCATCAGGTTGGTGACCGTCACCCGCTCCCCGCCAATGTTGGCCACCAGGTCCCCGATCATCCCGGTGGTGGCCACCGCATTGACCGGCCGCTCGGCGATGTTCCCCTGATCCTGATTCACCGGACCGCATCCGACGGTCAGGAGGATGAGTGAAAACAAGGCCAGCAGACCGCCTGTTGGACATTTCATCATCGAGTCCTCTTCAGATTCGTCGTTGCCGGGAGAAGTGGTTCAAGTCCGTCTATTGTACATGGTTTTTTGAAGGA
>JAQAZP010000073.1:0-28139 GCA_032127265.1 Acidobacteriota bacterium | reverse complement strand
GCTATGGACCACGGCCACCTTTCACTGGGATGGAAAGATAGGACCCTGCTGTCTGCAGTTCATGTCCCGGGATGATTTCGGCGCATTCGAGGATGGGGACTTCATGTCGGTCTGGAACAATGAAAAATTCCAGTATGCCCGTAGCCTGTTTTCGAAACAGCCACGGGCCCGGCAGAAGATACTGTGCGATCACTGCCACAAGGTGAGATTGCCGAACCGCACGGCTTGATCCTTCCTGTAAAACAAGCTATATGTTTGAAAAACAGTTCGATGCCGCAAAAACCGCATCCTCCACCGGCAGTCTTCAAACCTTAGGGAGTGCACCGGAATGGTCATCCGCATCTGCTTTCAGAGGACCGGGATAGTCACGGCCATGCTGGCATTCTGCCTCGGAGCGGTGGCCTTCGCTGCCGGACCGCTGTTCGAGACCCGGATGGAGTTTCCCGTCGGTATCGATCCTTCTTCGGTGGCCGCACAAGACCTGAACGGTGACGGGATTCTCGATCTGGCCGTGGCCAACCGGGAGAGTAATGGTGTATCCATCCTTCTCGGTGTTGCGGACGGGACCTTCGGGGAGACGGTAGATTTTGCCGTCGGCCTCTACCCATCGTCCATCGCCATTGGAGATCTGAACCGTGATGGTGTCGAGGATCTTGTAACGGCAAACTTCTATGGAGATGATCTGTCCGTTCTGATCGGAAACGGTGATGGGACTTTTTCGGGACCGGCACAATTCAACACCGGATCCGAGCCCTCCGTCGTGGTTATCGGCGATTACAACGAGGACGGCAATCCGGATGTTGCCACGATGAATGTCGAAAGCGATAACATTTCGGTGTTGATCGGAAATGGTGACGGCTCTCTGCAAACCGCAGTGAATATCGCTACTGCGAATACGCCCACTTCGCTGGCAGTGGATGACCTCAACGATGACCAGCATCTCGACCTGGTGACCACCCATGGTTCCATCTCATCCGCATCGATCCATCTCGGCAATGGGGACGGCTCGTTCCAACCGCTGATAGATCAGCCATGCGTGGAGCGGACGGTCTCGGTGGCCATCGGCGACCTCGACGGTGACAGCATTCCGGACCTGGCCGTAACCCATCCCGGCATATTCATCACCCTGAGGGGCAACGGGGACGGGACGTTTCAGGATGGTGTCGTCTACCAGGATGAGGGAATCGGAACGGTGGTCATCGGGGACCTGAACGGCGATGGTGACCAGGATCTGGTGATAATGCGCATCAATGAGAGTGATGCCGTGATCTATCTCAATAACGGGGACGGCACCTTTGACGATTCGCTGGTATACAACACCGGGGCCGGTCCGTGCGGTGCCGCCTGTGGCGATTTCGACCGGGACGACACAGTGGATCTGGCGCTGGCCTGCACCAACGGTGACAGCGTGTCCATTCTCACCGGCCGCGGCGACGGCACTTTCCGCGGCGCCTTCGACTGGTCCACCGGCGGTAATGCGCGCTGCATCGCCTGGGGCGATGTCAATGGAGACGGCCTGACCGATGTCGCCGCTCCCCTGAGCTACCCGGACGGCCTGGCCGTGATCTACGGCAACGGAGACGGTTCGTTCGGTGTTCCGGTGATCTTCCCGGCCAGTGGCGCGGTGCCGGAATCCGTCGTCCTCGACGACCTGAACGGCGACGGTGCCCCGGACCTGGCCATCACCGAAGTTGGCGTTAATGTCGTTTCGGTATACCTGAACGATGGCAGCGGTTCCTTCCCGGGGGGACTCCCGTACGCCGTGGACGAAAACCCCACCGCCATCGCCGCCGGAGACCTGGACGGCGATGGGGATCCGGATCTGGCCACCGCCAACAGGTCCGGGGACAACTGTTCCGTATTGCTGAACAATGGTGACGGAACCTTCCAGAATGCCGTTCACTATCTACCCGGCGGGTCCCCTCGCGGCCTGATCATGGTTGATCTCGATGGGGATACCGATCTGGACCTCGCCGTGGCCACCTGGGCTGATCAGGAGAATGTCTCCATCCTGCTCAATCTCGGTAACGGTATCTTCCAGGCTTCGGTGGACCATGCCTGGGGGGGGCAGTCCTTGGGGGTGACCTCGTCCGATTTCAATGGAGACGGTCTTCCGGACCTGGCGGTGGCCAACTATTACAACAATACGGTGACCGTGGGGTTGGGGAGCGGCGATGGGACATTCGGGGAGAGAATGAGTTTCCCGACAGGGGAGAGACCCTTGTCGGTGGGGGCCGCCGACCTGGACGACGACGGCGCCGTTGACTTGGCGGTCACCAATATTAATGGCAACAACCTGTCGGTGCTGTCGGGGAACGGCGACGGAACGTTCCAGCCCGCAGACCAGTACCCGACCGGGCTCGAGCCCCGGACCGTGGGCATCACCGACCTGAATCGTGACGGCAACCCGGACCTGGTGGTGGTCAACAGGGCCGGATCCGACGTCACCGTATTCATCAACTTGACCCCCGGCCCGCACCTGCTGGTGGGGCCGGGGCCGGCGTACGACAACCAGCCCCTGGTGCGCCGGTTTGCCTGCCGCCAGGACGCGTCACCCGAGTTCGAATTCAGCGCGTACGGCGTTCCCCGTTACGGTGTCAACGTGACCTGCGCCGAGCTGGACGGCCTTCCCGGCCGGGAGATTGTCACCGGTCCCGGTCCAGGCCCGGTGTTCGGCCCGCATGTCCGCGGGTTCCGCAGCAACGGCACCCCGCTTCCCGGGGTGAGTCTCCTCGCATACGGAACCAACCGCTGGGGCGTCAACGTGGCGGCCGGTGACCTGACGGGTGACGGTCTTGACGAAATCATCACCGGTGCCGGACCGGGGGACGTTTTCGGCCCCCACGTGCGCGGGTGGCGATACGACGGCCAGTCCCTGGCCGCCATGGCCGGGGTGAACTATTTCGCCTACGGGACTCCCAAGTGGGGCGTCAACGTGGCGGCGGGCGACATCGACGGTGACGGCTCGGCGGAGATCGTCACCGGTGCCGGGCCCGGTGCCGTCTACGGCCCGCACGTCCGGGGCTGGGACTATGACGGTTCGTCAACCACTCCCATTGGCGGCGTGAGCTTCCTGGCATACGGCACGAACAGGTTCGGGGTAGAGGTGACCTGCGGTGATGTTGACGGCGACGGCATCGACGAGATCGTCACGGCCCCCGGGCCCAGCGGGTATTTCGGCGCCCATGTGCGTGGCTGGAACTGTGACGGCGCTGCCGTGACCCCGATCCCCGGAGTCAGTTTCTTCGCCTGGCCTCCGGCCGAACGGCGCTTCGGGGCGAACGTGTTCGCCGGGGCCGACCTGGACGGTGACGGTCGTGCCGAGCTGGTGGTGGGCGGCGGCCCTGATCCTCAGTCGGGTAATCCAGTCCGGGTCTTCCGCTACACCGGGGGCAGCGTCTCGGAGTGGTTCTCCCTCGAGGCCTTTGAGGGGTTCACCCAGGGGACGAACGTGGCAGCCGGTATATTCTAGAATGCACTGATGGCACCGGCGATGACGGCGGGACGACCGGCACATGCAGTCAGTACCCGGATGGCAGGCACACAAACCAGTAGTGAATAACAAACTATTCGAGAAAGTCGTTCTGTGGGGCATCGTCCTCATCGGCTTTGCCCAGGGCCTGTTCTATGCCTGGAACGTGGTGCTGACCTCGGACCAGGAACAGCTCCTGGGGAAGGGGATCAAGCTCGCTTTTCTCGGAGAGTGGGAACACTATGGCAACCTGGTCACCAGCGGAGGCAATGTCCCGGGCAGTCTGACCACTGCTCTGGTGGGTCTGCCCTTGATGCTCGTCGACAGCCCCATGTCCCCGCAGGTTCTGATCGGGCTGTTGCAGCTGGCCAGCCTTGCCCTGCTGATCAAGGCCTTGAAAGAGAAATTCACACCCCTGCAGATCATCGTGTTTGCCGGCTTGTTCTGGCTCTCTCCCTGGCGAGTCTCCAAGGCGGTCCTCTGGAATCCATCCTGGCTCTTCCTGGCCACGGCCCTTCATCTGTACAGCTTCGATCAACTGGTGAAGAAACCCAGGGCCTTCTGGATGAGCTTCCTGCATGTTCTGGCCATCGGATATGCGTTCGAGCTGCACCCTTCAGCACTGCTGCTGGTGATCATGAGCGGCTTTCTCTATCTACGGAAAGCCTATCGCGTAAACTGGCCGGCGGTGGGTCTGGCAACAGCGCTCATCCTGGTCTCGCTGATCCCCTGGTTCATGGCCATGCAGGGCAATGAGAGCCTGGCCCCGGTGGTCGATGAGGGGCTGGGGAATTTCCATTACGGCTACGGAATGACCCACCCCTTTTCACTGCTCAAGGGGGTCATGTACTGGCCCCGCTACACCTCCTTCGTTTTTCCGCATTTCATCTTCTCCAACCTCGATTATTCCCGGTTCGGCGGCACGACCATGCAGGCCACGGTGCGGCACGGGTACGACTCCCTGCGCTGGCTGCTGGGCGGGGCAAGTGTTCTGGTTGCCCTGTGGGGCTTCGGCTGGCAGCTGCGAAGGGTCTGGCAACAGCGATTCAAGTGCCCGACAGCCCTGGAGAATTACATCCTGGCGGGCCTGGTCGCCATGGTTGTGCTGGCGGTGCTCAGTCCGGCCGAGCTGAGCCACTGGCACCTCTATATCCTGCTGCCGGTGGCGAACATCGCCTTTTGCCGGTTCCTCTTCGAGCAGTTCCACTGGCTGCCGGCCGGCGCGGCCAGGGCAATGTTCTGCATGGTGATGATCTACTTCATCCTTTTCAACGTAATGGCCAACTTCACCGCACCGAATTACTACTCGTCCAGTTACAACATGCGGACCGGGTACGAAGCGGTAAAATCCTCTTTCGGGATTGACTCGGTACGGGTGGATCCCCCGGATTAACCGATTGTCCCGCGCCACGAGTACTCGTACAATTACAATTGCTTCCTGAGATCCGTTCCAAATGAAGAACCCGATTCCGGCGTGGTCTGTTCATCGGGCCGTCGATGGGCTGCCATCCCGGATGACCATCCGAGGAGGATCCCGATGCTCGAGAAGATCCTTGCGCTTCTGGACTTCAGATCGCTGGCCACAAAAGGTGTTGAGTTCCTGCCCGGCCTGGTGGCCGGCCTGTTGATACTCTTGCTGTTCTGGATTGTGTACCGGATCACGCGGGTCACCCTGAAAGCGGTATTCCGCCGGGCCGGGTTCCACGAGACCCTGATCTATTTCCTGGTGGACAACGTTTACCGTCTGCTGCTTTTCTCTTTTGGGCTGGTAATGGCCGTGGACCAGGTGGGGATCAACGTGGGGGCCGCCCTGGCCGGACTGGGCGTGGCCGGCATCGCCATCGGCTTCGCCGCCCAGGACTCCCTGGCCAACATCATTGCGGGTTTCCTCATATTCTGGGACAAACCGTTCCAGGTGGGGGATTGGGTCACCGTGTCGGAACAGTATGGCAAAGTCGTCGAAATCACCCTGCGCACATCCCGAATCCGGACCAACCGCAACACCTACGTGGTCATCCCGAACAAGAACATCATCGACGTGGTGTTGGAAAATCACACCAAGCATGGGGAAACCCGGGTGGAGATCCCCATCGGCATCGCGTACAAGGAGTCTATCCCCAGGGCCCGGGAGGTGCTGCTGGCGGCAGTGGAAGGGGTCGAGGGGGTTGTCGGGAAACCCGCGCCTGACCTGGTGGTGGAGGCCTGCGGTTCGTCGAGCGTCGACCTGAGGGTCAGGGTCTGGATCGAGGACGCATCCCTCGAACAACAGGTTTTCTACCAGGTGATGGAGGCCTGCAAGCTGGGCCTCGACAAGGCCGGGATCGAGATCCCCTACCCCCATCTGCAACTCTTCCTGGAGAAGATCGAGGACCGCGTCTGGCAACGGGCGGCGCAGTTCCCGCCGCTGGCCGCCCTGGGGAACGAGGGCGTCCAACACAGTGGTTAGAACGCAAAGGGAGCCGAGGTCCTCACCCCGGCTCCCTTTGCTTGTTCAAAACGCGCAATCAGCCAGCGCACCTGATCAGTGCTTGCCCGGGGCGATGGCCACTCCGCTCCGCTCGTGCATCAGGTAGGCCTCGATGGCGATCATCTCGGCGCTGTCCAGCTCCAGCGGCTCCCCCTCCAGCGGGTTGCGCAGGCACCAGTTGATCATGTCGCGCAGGGCGATGACCTTGCCCAGTTGCTGCTGGAACTTGGGGTAGGTCTCGGGGTGGGTGTTGGCCCCGTTGGGGTGGCACTGGGCGCAGGACACGCCGTTGGTCCCCAGCTCGCCGCTGGTCCAGAGCTCACGGCCGTAGCTGACCACGCTCATGTATTCTTTTTCCCAGCGCGTGAGGTCCTCTGCGGTGAACTCGTCGGTGCGCACCACCACGCTGGCCGCCGCCACCGACAGGACGAGCACCACCACTGCGACTCCGGCATATTTTTTCCACATGGCTCACTCCTTATCAGTAGTGCACCTGGGGTGCGATGCGCGTCGATTCGTCCTGGTACGACATGTCCTCGAGGCGTCCGGTGGCTGGATTGAACTTCACCGTGCGGCTGGTGTTGTTGTAGAGCGTGTAATTCAGACCGGTGCGGCCGCCGGCCAGGTCGATGCTCTGCCACCCGGTGGCGTCCCGCTCGAAGAAGGGATTGGCCCGGTTCATCGGCACGGTCATCACTGGCCAGTCCATCTCCGCCTTGACATAGCTCTCGGGATAGGGCCAGGGCCAGGCGGTGGCCATCACCGACTGGAAGGCGATGTTGCCGATCTGGTTGTACTGGATCTGGTGCACGTGGCCGTAAATCACGGTGGGGCTGGCGTACGGCTTGAGCAACGCCTGGATCTCCTCGGCGTCGTCGGTCCAGAAGTTCCAGCCCTTGTAGATCTTCTGGATCGGCGAGTGGGAAAAGACCACCAGCGGTGTGGTGACCGGCACCGCGGCCAGGTCCTGCTTCAGCCACTGCCGCTGGGTTTCGCCGACCATGAACGGCGAGCCGTTGGGGTTGTCCAGCCCGGCCATCTCCAGCATCCGTTGTTCGGCGCTGGGCCAGCGCTCGTGGGTCCACTCGTCGGTGGTCAGGACGCTGTTCAGCACCACGAAGTGCACGCCCTTGTGGTCAAAGCTGTAATACTGCGGCCCAAACAGCTTGGACCAGTATTCCCCGAGGTCGAGGTAGTAGTCGTGCTCGCCCATCACGTGGTGCGTCTTGTATTTCAGTTTGGCCAGCATCTCGGCGCCGTGGTCCAGTTCCGCCTTTTTGCCCAGCTGGCCGAGGTCGCCGCCGAACATCACGAAGTCGGGCTCGGGAACCATCAGGTTGGTTTCGGCCACGGCGCGGATCAGCCCGCGGTCCCAGTTGCGCACGAACTTGGTGCCGCTGATCTGCTGGATGTGCGAGTCGGAGATGTAGGCGAAGGTGAAGTCCTTCTTCTCATCGGCAAAGGCCAGGCGGATGCTGCTCACGGGAAGGAGGCCGGCCCCTGCGGCCAGGCCGGCGGCCTTGAGGAAACTTCGCCGGGAGATCGAAGATTGCTTGTTCATGGTTTTTCCTCCTGCGTCCCGGCGGCCGGCTGCAGCTCGGCACTGGTCAGCGCCTCCATGAAGGCCACCAGGTCGTCGATCTGCTCGTCGCTGAGGTCCAGCGGCCGGATCCCGCCGCTGAGGAAGTCGTTCACCGGGTCGCCCTCGTTGGTCACCCCGCCGTTGTTGTAGTGGGTCACCACCTCGCGCAGCGTCTCGATGCTGCCGTCGTGCATGTAGGGGGCGGTGAGAGCGATGTTGCGCAGGGTGGAGGTCTTGAACGCGCCCAGGTCGTTGAACCTGCGGTCCACGGCAAAGCGGCCCAGCTCTGAGGTCCGCGGGTCGCCCAGCACTTTGACGTCCACCTGGGCCAGGGTGTAATCGGCCTCGAGAAAGGCGTGGGTCAGCTCAGGTAGGTCCTGCTGGATGGCGTTGACCCCCACGCCGATGTTGTGGAAGCGGTTGTCGGTGAACAGCGCCTGGGTCTGCTCGATGAGGTGGCAGGAGACGCAGCGGCCCTGATTG
Source organism: Acidobacteriota bacterium (assembly GCA_032127265.1). Lineage (GTDB taxonomy): Bacteria > Acidobacteriota > JAQAZP01 > JAQAZP01 > JAQAZP01 > JAQAZP01. The sequence goes on along the minus strand of JAQAZP010000073.1, from coordinate 20,135 downwards.
ATGAAGATGTCCAGGCCGCGCACCTGCTGTTCGGTGAGCGCACGGGTATCACTGAGATAGTAATAGCGGTCGAAGGGCGAGTTGCCGAAGATCAGGGTCCGCTCGAAGGCGGCGATGGCCTTGGTCACCTGATCCATCGTGGTCTCGCTGCCCTTGATGCCGAAGACGGCTTCGAAAGCGGCGACATACTCGGGGTCGCTGCGCACGATGTCGATGATCGGTTGGTGGTTTTTGAGCCCCATCTCCACCGGGTTGGTGGGGGGGTGCAGGGCCTGGTCCTCGAGGCTGGGGGAGCGCCCGTCCCAGAACTGGGTCTTCATGTAGGCGGCGTTGAGCACGGTGGGTGCGTTGCGGGTGCCGGTGAGCTTGTTGATCCCCTCGGAGACCTTGAGCGGCCCGTCGGTGAAGGCCTTGGCCTTGTCGTGACAGGTGGCGCAACTCACCTCGCCGGTGGTGCTGAAGCGCTTGTCGTGGAACAGCTTGTCGCCGAGGGCGATCTTTTCCGGCGTCATCGGGTTGTCATCGGGGATGGGGACCGGCGGCAGGCCCAGCGGCGGCCCCTCCGTGGTGCCGGCAAGCACGACCAGGCCGGCGGCGAGCATTCCCGTGAACAGGAATGCGAACAGCAAAAGCTTCCTCATGGTGTCACCTCGCTGATGGCGGCGGCGGGGGAGTTCCCGGAGACGTCTTCCCGCCGACGGGTTTGAAATGAAGGGAAAATGACAGGGCATCGTTGTTATCGTGCATCCTTCCGGGTGCGATCGAGGCATTCCCTGCAGATGCCCCGGAGCTGTACCCTGTAGTCCTGAACCTCGAATCCGGCGGCCGACGTGTCCGGGATCTTCAGCTCGGCCAGTTGCTCGTCGTGAAAATCAATCATCCGGTCACAGTGCAGGCAAACCAGGTGGTGGTGGTTTTCGGTGGTGGCGTCGTAGCGTGCCACCCGGCCCGGGTGGCAGGCCTTGGTGATCACACCGAGATTGACCAGAAAATCCAGCGTTCGGTGGACCGTGGCCCGGGAGATGCCGGGGCCATTGTCACGCACGGCCTCGAACACCTGGTCGGCAGAAGGGTGGTCGAGGCGCTTGAGAACCGCCTGGAGAACGATTCGCCGCTGCAAGGTGCAGGGGATTCCACGCTCCCTGCAGAGTGCTTCCAGTTCCCTGAGCCGTGCTGGGATGTGCTGGTGTCCTAATGGGATGTCTAATCCTCTCTCGTTACTAGTTGAGAATATATCTCAATCAGAATATGTAGTCAAATACACGCTATCCTGTTCTACAAGAATTACATGAGACCATTTCTTGTTTGGCCGCTCGTGCTTTTATTGTGTTTTTGAGAGGTAGAGCGTTGATGCAGGGTTAAATATGCGTTACTGGAGGGAAAACGTCAACCGGTATTTACAGGATTATCCGAGGATATCAGGGAGTACTGAAAATGCCCCCGGCGACCTTGCCTCCATGTGTGAGACCCAGGTCTTCGTAGGCGTCGAAATTCACCCGATTGATCAGGGTGATTGTGCCGTTGGCCACGCGCCAGGCGAGAACACTTGACGAGTCCGAGGCATCGGGATCTCCGGCATATTCAGAATCGGCGTTGTCGTAGAAGAAGAGAGTCCAGGTGGTGGACCCTGTGCCGGATGGTGACGGTTGTGCTGCGGTGAGCGGCGGACAGTTCTGCACCAACAGCATCAAGGCTACCGCAGGAACGACCTGTTTCAAGATGTTCAGAGCGAGGTGTCGCATGACCGGTTCCCCCATCAGGAGGTACGTTCTGCCATGAGGAACAGGCTCCTGCCGGGGGAAAAGCGAAAAATGTGATCAAATGCGCGGATCGAGGGACGGACCGGGGTCGATGTCCATTGCTTCAGCGATATCCAGCCACGAGGTGACCAGTACCGGGCAGCGCTTGACGCCCCCTTCGGCGGCCACGGTGTGGCAGGTGAAGATGCCGCCCGGGAAGCGGTGGTCCAGGGCGACGCCGCTGACGTCGATGCCGTCGGTGTGCTCGGCCCCCTCGATGGCGAAGGCGCCGAGAAACTCGAAGGCGTCTCCAAAGTGGTAGACGTGAAAGTTGTCCACACCCTGATTGGACACCAGCAGGTAGCCATCGCTGTCGGAGAGCGGCAGCACCGCCAGCCCCTCCACGTCGGCGGCCAGACCATTCTCGCCAACCCGGGCCACCAGCTTCCCGGGGGCGGGGTCAATCGGTTCGCCGCCCAGGGCCCAGATCCCCAGTTTCTCCTCGGCGATGAAGATGGTGCCCGAGGCGTCGTGGGCCGCCACCCCCTCGCACTGGCCAGTCTCCCAGGAACGGGCCGGGGCTGCCTGGATGGTGCAGTCGCCGCCGTCGTAGAGCTCCACCTGCTCCACGATACCGTCGTCCTTGAAGGTCTTGATGAAGTAGAGCCGGCCGTCCCTCGGGCTGCGGTAGAGGCCGCCGCCGTACCCCGGTTCGGTGACGATTGAGCCGTCATCCACCCGGCGGAGAATGCCGTCGACCGCGTCCACGACGTAGACCTTGACCAGGCTTCCCTCCTGGCGCTGGTTGAAGACCACCAGGTCCACGGTCTGCCCGCCCAGCGGGACGCCATAGCGCAGGTCGATGTTGCCCGGTTTTGGCGTAGCCGTTGACTGTATCGTCGCCCCCTGGAGGTCGTACACCAGGAGCAGGCAGGCCAGTTTGTCCGCGACGATGATCCGGCTCATCGCCGGATCGTCGGGGTGAATCCAGATACACATATCGTCCTGGTCCCGGGCCATGTCGTCAAGCAGGCGGAGCCGTGGTTTGATGAGAGGGATATCTTCTGCGGCGTTGATGTTCATCGTTCTGACCTCGAATGTTGCCGGTTCCTTGCGACAAACCGTATTTGCTTTTACCATAGCTTGGTAACATAGCAAAGCGGGAGCATTCAATGTCCGGACAGATCGTCGGCATCATCAGCGACAGCGGGTACGTCCTCTATGACGACACCCCGGGGAAGCGGGCCAACCACGAGGCGGTGCGACAGCTGTACGAGATCGACTACGACGAGTTTACCGATCGTATCTGCCCCTATCACCACCGGGCCCAGCGCGACCCGGCATACTCCGGTGAGGACGCCCTGGCCGACCTGGCCCGCGAGCTTGGTATCGATGCTCACCGCGTGCTCAAAAACCGCAGGGAATTGCGCACCACCCGGGTGCTGCGTGACGGCGTGAGGAAGACGCTGGTTGAACTGAAACGGCGGGGCATCCCCTTTGTCATCCTCTCCGACACCCACCGCACCGCTGTGCAAATGGAAAAGCGCTACGAAACGGTTCTCGGTCTTGTGGGCCAGGTCACCGGTTTCATCACGTCCAAGGATCTGGAACTGCGGAAACCGGACCCCGGGATGTATGAGGCTGCTTACCGTAAAGTGGTCTCCGCACTTCCCGCCCCCCAACCCGCCCCCGCCCGGGTGGCTTTTCTCGGCCACGACCTGGATGAACTGGAGGGAGCGCACCAGTATGGTCTCCGCCCCCTGGCCGTTTATTTCCGCGGCCGCCGTGAGGAGATCGCCTTCATCCCTGACCAGGATATCCTGCCCGATTTTGCCGGGCTGCTGCGCCTGGTGACGGAATAGTTTCCTTGACAGCCCCGGGCAGAAAGCATATCCATGAGGTATGCAATCGTACCCTGATTCCATCTGGTTCTCCCCGATTTCACGAAAGGATTGAGCCGTGAAACTGCTCAAATACGGCCCGATCGCTCTTGTCCTGCTGATCCTCACCCTTTTCGGCTGCGAGCACATCTTCGATTCCGCCAGGCCGGCTGGGCTTTCCAGCGATTACCAGCTGACCGATGCACAACGGCAAGCCACCCTGACGGCGCTGGCTGAAAAACGCACCAGGCTGGAGACCCGGGAGCTGAAACCGATGGACCAGCCGCAGGAAGCGGCGGAGTTCTTCCTGGCGCAGCGTCTCGGGCCGGGGCAGACTGAATTGCCGCTGGAAAAGATGCGGGCCGAGCTGGACCGTATCGAGGCACGGGAAGCGGCTCTGGCCGGCGAGGACCGTGGGCGGGGGCCGGGCGGGATTACCAGCTGGCAGTCCATCGGGCCGGGCAATATCGGCGGGCGGACCAGGTCGATCGTCATCGACCCGCTGACGCCCGACACGATGTATTCGGGCGGTGTTGCCGGCGGGGTCTGGAAGTCCACCGACGCCGGGGCCAGCTGGAATGCGGCCGACGACCTGATGCTCAACCTCAAGGTCTGCGCCCTGGCCATCGACCCGACCGACACCAGCGTGCTCTATGCCGGTACCGGGGAGGGTGTGTTCAGCGGCAACGGATACGGGGGCCTGGGCATCTTCAAGTCCACCGATGCCGGGGCCAGCTGGAACCAGCTGCCTGCAACCGTGAGCGGCGTGCCCGAGGGCGCGTTCAACTTTGTCAACGAGATCGTGATCAGCCCCAATGACTCCAGCCGCCTTTACGCCGCCACCCGCACCGGGGTCTGGCGCAGTTCCGATGCCGGGGAGAACTGGTCCCACCTGCTGGGCAACCCGCGGCATCTCTCCGGCCCGTACAACTCCAACGGCTGCGCCACGGGCTGCAGCGACCTGGCGGTGCGCGGCGACCGTAACCCGGACACGCTCTTTGCCGCCTTCGGCATCTACGAGTCGGACGGCCTCTTCCTCTCCGAGGACGGCGGCGACAGCTGGCTCGGCTACACCACCGGGCCGGACCAGGGCCGGATGGAGATCGCCATCGCGCCGAGCGACAACGAAGTGATCTACCTCACCATGGCCGACAACGGCACAGGCGTCCAGCTGGGCCGGATGATCAGCGTCTTTCGCGCCGACGACGGCCTGACCTTCAACGCGGTGCTCGACCAGGACCACCCGTTCAGCCCCTGGCTCTTCAGCTACCTGGCCATCGCCACCGGTTGTTACCCGAATCCGACCATCTATTCCCAGGGCTGGCACGACAATGTCATCGCCGTGGACCCGATCAACCCGAACATCGTCTGGGTCGGCGGCATCGACCTCTTCCGCTCCGATAACGGCGGCCAGACCTTTGGCCTGGCCAGCTACTGGTTCTACTTCCTCTGGGACCCCCAGCCCAGCACCTATGTCCATGTGGACCAGCACGAGATCGTCTTCCATCCCGGGTTCAACGGCCTCTCCAACCAGATCATGTATGTGGGTAACGACGGCGGGGTCTGGCGAACAGCCAGTGCCCGGGCGGCCACCACCCAGGAGGAGTGCCCCATCGGTTCGGACCCGGGACCGCCGCCGGAGATCGTCTGGGAGAACATGAACAACGGCTACGGCGTGACCCAGTTCTACCATGGTGACGCGGCCGTGGCCGCAGACCGTTTTGTCGGCGGCGCCCAGGACAACGGGTCGAGCCAGGTGCTCTCCACCCAGACGCCGGAGGATTGGGACCCCGTTTACTCCGGTGACGGCGGGTACGTGGCCATCGACCCCCGGGACGACCGACACTACTTTGTCGAGATCCAGGGTTTTCCCACCATCGCCAAGACCAACAATGGGGGGATCAGCTTCAGCCCCGCGGTGAACGGGATCACCGACACCGACGGCCTCTTCATCACGCCCCTGGCCATGGACCAGGCGAACCCCGATGTCATGTGGACCGGTGGGCGCCGGCCCTGGCGCACGACCGACGGCGCCGGTCTGTGGGAACTGGCCGGCCCCGACTTCAGCGGCGGGACCAAGCTCTCGGCCATCGGCATCTCGCCGGTGGACAGCAGCGTGGTCTGGTTCGGGTTCATCAACGGCTACGTGGCCCGGACCACCAACGGCCTGGCCGAGAAACCCGACTTCGAGGTCTTTGCCAACGGCCTGCCCGGCGGGTGGGTCAGCAGCGTGGCCGCCGACCCGGTGGATACGGAGACGGCGTATTGCACGATATCGTCTTACGGCATGCCGCACGTGCTGCGGACCACCGACGGCGGCGGCAGCTGGGTCTCCATCGACGGCATCTCGGCCACCGGTGTGCCCGACATCCCGGCGCACTGGATCGCCGTGCGGCCCGGCAACCCGCAACAGCTTTACGTGGGTACCGAGTTCGGGGTGTTTGCCAGCGACGATGGCGGCGATACCTGGTTCCCGGCCAACACCGGCCTGGCCCACACCATCGTCGAGTCGCTGGACTGGAAGGGCCCCGACACCCTGGTGGCCTTCACCCACGGCCGCGGCGCCTTCATCACCCATCTGGACTCCGCCGCCACTGTGGACGCGGCCCTGGTCTGCCAGCCCTCCGCCGGCACTCTGCCCTTTGTGACCCAGATGTGGGTCACCCTGGACAATCTTTATACCGGTCAGACCCGGCGGGTGGCCGCCCGCCTCGATGTCCAACTGGCCGGCGGGTCGAGCTACCCGGGGTGGCGTGCGGGGTTCACTAACATTGACGCCGGGGGCAGCTATTTCACATCCTGGAACCAGAGCTTCCCCGCCCTCGGCACCCTGGCGGGGGACAATGTCTTCACCCTGGCCGCCGAGGACGTGACACCGGCACCGTACAACCAGCCGCCCTACCCGTCGGCGGGGGACATGGCAACCGCGGCCTGCACGGTGACTGCAGCAATACCCTGAACGGTGCGTTCGAAAGAGGTTTCAGTTGCCGACCCAATTATTACCTGCTGATAATAAAGTGCTTGCACGGGTCGGTGACTGTCGCCTGTTCCCGGTCTGAAAAACAGCTTGACGAACCGGCTTTCGGTCATTAGTTTTAGCCTTACCTTTTGCCGAAAACAGATTTCCCGATTGCCTGTATCGGGAATCCGGCCTGGAGTGCAACACCCGGCGACTCCAATCCAACGGAATTCATTTTCAACAGCCGGCAGCACTTGTCCGCGCGTATGCCATGCGGTGCCTGTTGCGGTTCTCTTTTGCCGTTTGCCATCGGGAGTTCACAAGCGAGGAGGAGGTACGACGATGAAAAGAATTCTTTTCTGGACGGGGCTTGGTCTGCTGACCATCGCCCTGGCCGCCCCGGGTTCTATGGCCAATGAGCGGTTCACCCTCTGGGCCGACTTCGGCGGGGAGTTTGCCGGACTTCCCCCCGGCTGGGTGGTGAGTGACGCCAATTCAGACGGTTATTCCTGGACCCCCTGGGATTTTGGCGGGGCCCGGGGGAGTTGCGGTCTTCGTCATCTCACCAGTCCGGTGCAGGCCGCGGATGACTGGGTCTTCACTGAGGCACTCGGTCTCACCCCGGCTGAGGTGTACACCCTCTACTTCAAGACCCGGGTGACGTCCGCCGGTCAGCCGCACAAGCTGGCGGTCTGGATCGGCCAGACCCAGAACCCGGCAGGGATGTCCACCATGCTGTTCAGTGACGAGTCAATCGCTTTTGACATCATGCAGGACATGGCGGTTCCGTTCACCGTGAGCAGTGCGGGCGCCTGGTACATCGGCTTCCACTGTTACAGCGACCCGGGCATGCTCGCCCTCTTCCTGGACCGGGTGGGCCTGTCCGTCCCGGAACCCTACCTGATGGCCGTCCTGCAACTGGACCGTGAGATTTACGAGGGTTCGACAACCTATGCTCCGGGTGAACAGGTGAAGGGCATGGTGCTGGTGACCAACATGGGGCCGTCCCCGGTCACCGTCAATTCCAAGCTCACCGTGGGCCACGAGCCGGACCCCAACGCCGTGCTTTCCTTCCTGGTCACCGGGCCCTCCGGCGATGTGCCCTTCCTGGTGAAGTGCAAGCCGGTGGAGCCGGCCCCGGGCGACTTCATCACCCTGAACACCGGCGACACGGTGCACAAATACTACGACCTGAGCCTGGGGTTCGACTTCACGGAACCTGGTGAATACTTCATCGAGGCGGTCTACCGCAACCCGTATCTCGATGCTGGACAGACGGCCTGGCGCGGGCGGTTGGTATCCACACCCGTGATGATCACGGTGGAATAGGGGAGGGAGAGCGATGAAACGGACACTGACCATCTTCAGCTGCTTCCTCCTGGCCGCGGCCTGGTGCGCCGTGGTTTCCAGCGCCGGCGAGCGGCTGGCAAAGCCCACCGACGAGCAGAAACGGCAGATCCAGGAGGAGATGAACCGCAGCAACGGCCCGGCGGCCGCCGGCGATTACTGTCGAGAGCAGGAGGCGCGCTATCGGGGAACCTGGCTCAATGGCCTGGCCGAGTACTGGGCATACCAGGCCGGGCTCTGGGAGGCGATCGAGACGGCGATCCGCCAGGGTGTGATCGACATGGTCGACCAGTATTATGATATCGATGAGCCGCCGAACACCACAGTGACCTACGACCCGAACAGCACCGATTACGGTTACACCTACGGCACCAAGGACGACATCCGGGTGGTGCTCTGCCCCGATGCTTTCGACGACGGTCCGGGCCTGGTGGCCTCGACCAAGATCCACGAACTGCGCCATGCCTGGCAGATCTACTTGTGCTGGTCCGACATCGACGATTTCTGGAAGGACTGCACCTGGTGGTTCCATTTCACCGAATGGGACGCTTACGACGACGAGGAGCGGGCCTACGACTCCTGCTACACCAGCGACATGCCCGAATCGGAGAAGGACCTGATCCGCAAGCGGATGCGGGAACACCTCAAGGCGATGGCTACCGTCGTCCACGGCATGTGGGTGGAGAATCTGGTCCGCATCTTCCCCGACTCGATGTTCGACGTGCCGCTGGCGCTTTACAATCCCAACGAGATCCCGGACACGGTGACCGTCGAGATCATCAACGAGCAGGGCTGGACGGTGTCGCCGGCCCTGACCAGCATACCGCTGGACCCGGAAGGCCTGCAGATCGTCCTGGTCAACGTCACCGTGCCGCCCGGTACCCCGCCCGGCACGGTGAACGCGGTTACGGTCATCGCCACTTCGGCCATCGACCCCAGCACCCCGGTGGAGGACAAGTGCTACTTCGTGGTCATGCCCACGGTGGACGTGCAGGCCGGAGAACCGGCGATGGGCTGGCCCGACTCCACCGTGCCCGTGCTGTTCCACGTGGTGAACAACGGCGCCGCGGCCGACGATTTCACCTGCGAAATGACCAGCACCCTCGGCTGGGCGGTCACGCCCGGCATCCAGACCGTGCCGGTCAACCCCGGCGAGTCGGTGGTGTTGCTGGCCGACGTGCAGATACCGGCCGCCGCGCCCGACTGGGCGGTGGACGCCGTTTTCTGCACCGCCACCTCGGTCGGCGACCCGCTGCAGACCGACCGGGGATGGCTGCCGATCCAGGTGATGGAACACGACGCCTGCGCGCTGGGCACTGATTCACCCCTCGGCGGGTACGAGTTGGGAGAGGTGGTTGCCACCAAGTCCAGGGTGACGAACCTCGGCCACATCGACTCCTTCTTCGATGTGATGTTCCGGGTGGAGCGGATGGACGGCACGCCTTTCTGGAGCGAAACGGTCGCCGGGCCCACCCTGGCCCCCGGGGAATCGGCGGAGGTGGCCTTCAGTCCCCTGGAACTGGTGGAAGGCGGTGATTTCAGAACGATCGCCACGGTGATGCTCGCCGGCGACGCCAACCCGGACAATGATGTGGCCTTCGGCTCGTTCAGCGTCGCCTCACCGGGAACCGTCGGCTGCTCCCTCGCCACGGTGCCGCCATCCGGGATGGTACCCTTTACGACGCAGTTCACCGTCAATCTGGACAATCTGTATTTCGGGCTGACCCGACGCATGGCAGCGCACCTCGATGTCACCCTGGCCCATGGTGGTTTCTACCCCAACTGGCGCGCCGGTTTCACCAACATTGCGGCGGGCGGCAGTTCCATCACCGTCTGGAACCAGAATATTCCGGTGCTGGGGACACTGATTGGCGACAACCTCTTCGTTCTCCATGTACAGGACGTGACTCCGTCGCCCTACAATCAGCCGCCCTATCCGCCGGCCGGGGACACCTGCGTTTCGCAGCAGATTCTCACGGCCAGTGCGCCGTAGTGACCCGCTTGTCAGCAGTCAGCCGCCGGGGGGGCTTATCCATCCCCCCCGGCGGCGGGTTTTGCCCCCCGCCATGCCCCTTTCGGAAGATCATGATCCAGGACTGAATTTGGGCGGCAGTGACCGTTGCTGGAGAATGCTCATCGGTACACTGGCGAAACCCCGATCCGGGCCGAAAGCGGGCTGTGCGGCTCGAAAAAGACCCCTCTCCCGACAATTAATCCACTAAGATAATCGATGAATAAAATGACATACGGGAAAATGGACAACAACAGACGTGCGGCGGGGGGGGAGACCGGGCGACAGTCATGCCGCCACGGGATCCTGGCCGTTCCGGCCGCCGGGGGAGAAGGAGATACTGTCATGTCGCATGGAATTCGCAACGGCGTCAATGTGGACAACCTGATGGCCGCCGTCGAGGCGGTCAAGACGGACCGGGAGAACGGCAAACTGACCTTCACGGTCAATTCCAAATGGATGGACGGGTTCAAGGCCGACCACACCACTTCCGGTTACAAGGTGGGGAAAGAAACCGGAAAGCGGCCGAAGAGCCACCACCTGATCACCGATGAACCGAACGAGATCCTCGGCGGCGATTCGGGGATCAGTCCGGCCGAGACTCTGATCAGCTCGCTGGCCGCCTGCCTCACCGTGGGTTATTCGGCCAACGCGGCGGCGATGGGGATCGACATCGAAGAGCTTTCCTTCGAGATCACGGGCAAGGGAAGCCTGGAAGGCTTCATGAACATCCGGGACGCCAAGCCGGGCATGAGCGATTTCAAGATCAAGGCCCACATCAAGTCCAATGCGTCGGATGAGCAGCTCCATCAGCTGCACGACTACGTCAACGCGCACTCGCCGATCTGGGACACACTCCGCAACCCGGTGAAGATCGAGTCCAGTATCGTCAGCCACTAGGAGTTCGAAGTCGGGATTTACCGGAGCACTTTCGATAAAGAGAAACAACGGACGGCGGCACACCGAAAGAGGCGCCGCCGTTCCCTTGTACGGCCAGGGCCCTGACTCTCCCCTCGAACACTCGGCAATCGATTCCCAGCATTTGTAATGGACGGTTTGATCGGGCAATTCAAGTGGAGTGAACAACTTGTGCAAGAATCCGTGCCGGCGGACAGGCCCTTGACAGTGTCCGGGCCGTGGGGTATATTTACACTTCCCCCGGAGAGGGGGTAGTGATCACAGCTTGCTCGGAGTGACGGCTCCGCCAGGAAATATGCCTGAAAACAATCTCCTCGGTAGACTTGTGAGCAGCGTGATGAGCGAGCGCCAGGCCAAGGTGTATCTGGCGCTGCTTCAGCGCGGCCGCGCCACATCCGCTGAACTCCAGCGCGATTCCGGCATTTCTCAGAACAAAATCTACGAAACCGTACGCTTCCTGGTCTCCCGCGGCTTCTGCCGCGAACAGAAGATTGCCAACCGCCGGGTCTACGAAGCGGCCGCCCCCGGGGCGGCGCTGAAGACCGAGGAAAGCCAGCTGAAGCTGCAGATCAAGGAGATCAGCTCCCTGGCCAGTGACCTCACCCGTCTCCATGCGGCCGCCGACAGGGCGGCCACCCCCATCGAGTACATCGAAATCCTCAACGGCTCGGAAAGCATCCATCGTCACTACTGCGACCTGGTGCGCGGGTCCAGCGGCGAGCTGCTGGGCTTCGGGCGGCCGCCCTACGCCTGCAACACCAACACCAAGGTCAAGGAGCAGCTTCGGGCCTACAAACGGTTCATCACCGGCAAGGGCACCTCGCGCTGGGTTTTCGAGATCGATATTCCCGAAAACAAGGCCGCAGTGGCCGCGGTGCAGCAGATGCAGGACCTGGGGATCGAGATTTGCGTCTCGGGTTCCCTGCCGCTGAAGATGATGGTCTTCGACAGCAGCACCGTGCTCTTTGCCCAGGAAGGGTCGCTGATGAAGCCGGGTGAGTTGACCATGGCCAGCATCCGCAACGGGGCCATCGCCAACGCGTTCAGCGCCTTGTTCGAGTATTTCTGGCAAACATCCATTCCTTACGAGGAGTGGTTGAAAAGGGCGCCGGCCAAAGAGCGTCCAAGCGGAAAATACTGACACCAGGTGTCCTGCGGCGGGGAGCCGGTGAGTACAGGGATCCGCCGCGATATTCATTAAATGCGACACCGTGGCGAACGGTGCGCGACAAGGAGGGAATCGAATGGCAAGGTGGCTGAATGAGAGGCTGTCGTCGGCTGTTCTCCTGGCCCTGCTGCTGATGGTTTTTCCGGTGGTGACCGGGGCAGCCATGGCGGCGGAGCAGTTGGAGATCATCCAGGCAGTGAGGGACGGGGTCCCCAACTCGGGGGACGATCGCGTGGTCATTGGGGAATTGTTCTCCCGCGACGGGTGAGCGTATTGTCCCTCTGCGGAGCAGGGGTTTGTCGACCTGATGGCCAATTACGAGACCAATCAATTTGTCTGTGTCATGTATTATTCCACCACCGGCTGGTCCTGCCCGGAACACGGCGCAAGATCCAGCCTCTACGGGGTGAGCGGCACCCCCGACGTCTGGTTCAACGGATATTTGGAATCTCTCGGCGGGCTGCCCAGCGGTACGATGTACGACTATTACGTGCCCCTGGTTGAAGAGATCCTGGCCACCTCCAGCCTGCTCCAGATGTCCCTCGACATGAGCATCGATGCCGGGACCATCACGGTCACCGGTTCCATCGAGGCGCTGGCCGACGCGCCTGATTCCCTCGTTTACGTTGTGGTCTACGAAGAAGAAGCGGGACGCGACCCGAACCTGGCCCGCGGGTTCCCGGTGTGGGAGGAACTCCTCACCGCCAAGGAAACCGGCCAGACCCAGAACATCAGCGGCACCCTGGCCGTGGGCGACGGCTGGATCGAAGCCAACCTCCACGCGATCATGTTCGTGCAGGCCATTCCGATCAGCACCTTGATTGTCACCGGCCCCGGCCCCGGACCGGACAATGTCTGCCGCGTGGCCGGCTGGGATCCCGACAACCCGAGTTCCTCCGACTTTGCGTTCAGCGCCTACGGCGTTGACAAGTACGGCGTGAACGTGGCCGTGGGCGACCTTACCGGCGACGGCTACGACGAGATCCTCACCGGTCCCGGACCGGGCGCCGTTTTCGGGCCCCAGGTCCGCGGGTGGGGTGCCGACGCAGAGCAACTGCCCGGTCTCAACTTCATGGCCTACGGCACCAACAAGTACGGTGTGAATGTCTGCGCCGGAAACCTCGATGACGACGTCTACGACGAGATCATCACCGGTGCCGGCCCCGGCGCGGTCTTCGGCCCCCACGTGCGCGGCTGGAACTACGACGACAGCGGCGCCGTGACCGCCATCCCTGGTCTCAGCTACTTTGCTTATGGTGCGCCCAAGTACGGGGTCAATGTCTGCTGCGGTGACATCGACGGTGACGGTTACGACGAGATCATCACCGGCGCCGGACCGGGCACGGTCTACGGCCCGCACGTGCGCGGCTGGAACGTGGATGGCGGCGCGACCACTCCCATCGGCGGGGTCAGTTTCCTGGCTTACGGCACCAACCAGTGGGGCGTCAATGTGGCCAGCGGTGACTTCGACGGAGACGGCATCGACGAGATCCTCACCGGCGCCGGACCTGGTGCTGTCTTCGGGCCCCACGTCCGCGGCTGGAATGTTGACGGCGGCACAGCCACTTCCATTGCCGGCATCAGCTTCATGGCCTGGGAGTACACCGAGTGGGGCGTCAATGTTGGCGCCGGCGACGTTGACGGTGACGGCATCGACGAGATCTTTGCCGGTGCCGGACCGGGCGCGGCGTATGACGCCTGGGTCAGGGGCTACAACTACGATGGCGGTACGCTGGAGCGGGTGTTCGATTTCACTGCTTATGGTGCTCCGGTCATCACCCACGGTGTCAACGTGACCTGCGGAACATTCCTTCAGTAAACGTGTTTTGCTGAGGTAATTGTTACTGTCCAACCAGCGGCGGTGCCCGGTGATGAGCCGGTCACCGCCGTTTTTTCGTAACTGTCTACTCGCTGTCCTCTTCGATGTAGCCCAGTGAGCGGAGCAGCTCGGTGGTTTCCTCGTCCGGCTTCTCCTCTTCCATCACCCTGCCGCCGGTGAGATCCCTGATCCGTTGCCGCAGTGCTTCGGCAACAGGAGCTTCCCGGTCGGTGAGGTTCTGGTTCTCTCCCTGCCCCAGGCGGTGCAGGCGGAGAGTTTCCCCCTGGTCGCTTTCGATGGCCGTCAGCTTCCAGCCGTCGGCCACGATGCTCCTCGAGAGCACAGCCCGGCCCTTGACCCGCTTGCGCATCTCGGAAAAGGCGAAGCTCTCCGGCCGCGGCTGCCCGTTGATCAATGGAAGCAGCGAGCGGCCGTCCACGGTGCGCTCGTTGGGGATGTTCAGCAGCTCGAGGAGGGTGGGCAGCAGGTCCACCGATTGGGTAACAGCGTCCACTTTCCGGTTGCCCGCCACTCCGGGCACACGCAGCACCAGCGGAACATGGGTTTCAGTGTCGAAGAGCCCCTGAAAGTGGCCGGTGTAAAAGGCACTCTCCTCCTGGAGCAGGAAGTCCCGGCCGTCGTTCTCGCCAAAGGCCTCCCCGTGGTCCGCGGTGATCACCACGATGGTCTCGTCCTCCAGACCCAGTTCTTCAATCTTGTCCAGCAGCATCTGCACCTTGGTGTCCACAAACCTGATCTCGCCATCGTAGAGCGCTGCTTTCCGTTGGTTGCCTTCGAGGCCGGCGCTCCACAGGTCGACTTCGCTGATCGGGTTGTATTCCGCGTGAGGATCCCAGTAGTGCACGAAGAGGAAGAACGGGTTTCCGGAGTTTTCGTCGAGCCATTCCATCGCCGCGTTGGTCGTCTGGTAGAACCCGGTATCGTTCTTGTTGCGGTACTGTCGTTCATTGAACCGTTCGAAATGCCCGAAGACTCCGCCGAGGAACTTGACCATATCGTTGCTGATGAAGGCCGCGGTGCGGTAGCCATGCTCCCGGAGCACCAGGGTCATCACCGGCGTGTCGGTCATCACCCCCTCGGCAGCCAGCGAAATGGAGTCACCGAAGTTGTGGGGGTAGCGGCCGGTGAAATTGGACCAGTGGGAGCCAGGTGTGAAGGGGATCGAGCAGTAGTGGTTGTGGAAAGTGATGTTATCCTCGGCAAAGCGGTCGATATTCGGCGACGTTTCACGATCATACCCGTAGCATGAGAGGTGGTCGGCCCGCAGGGTGTCGATCATGATGAACAGCAGGCTGGGCCGCGCCGGCGCCGGTTCAACCTGATTGCAGGCCGGGGCGAGCAGGGCCAGCATGCACAGGAGCATGGCAACGAAGGGCAGGGCCTGAGCGAAACGGGGGATAATTAGCAGTCGAGGAAGCATTTGTGGTTCACGTTGGTGGATCAGAGTTATAGCCCGCCCCATGGCGATGCAACTGACGCCATCTATTCTGGCAGGGACCGGTCCTGTTTGTCGAGGGAGCGAATGGCCGTTACCCTCAGCGTGCGGACAGGGCGGGTGACCGGTTGAACAGGTGGCTGGCGTTTCGTTACACTAGTGCTATTCCTGATCTTTCGTCGCAAGAGCTTCACGACACACGGATTATGACCTGACCAGGCGTTGATCATCAGGGGGCCGGGGCACAGGCGAGGATCTGATTCCGCCCGGTGTCCCGTGGACAGCAGAAAGTTACCACCGAGGGAGGACCGGAGATGACCATGTCAAGGAAACTGACCGCCGAGTTCATCGGCACATTCTGGCTCGTGCTGGGGGGATGCGGCAGTGCCGTTCTGGCGGCAGCCTACCCGGAACTGGGAATCGGCTTTCTGGGGGTGGCGCTGGCCTTTGGGCTGACCGTGCTGACCATGGCTTTTGCCATCGGGCACATCTCCGGCTGCCACCTCAACCCCGCCGTTTCCATCGGCCTCTGGTCCGGCGGACGTTTCGCGGCAAAGGAACTGCTGCCCTACATCATCGCCCAGGTGGCCGGCGGCATTGCCGGTGCCGCGGTGCTCTATATCATCGCCACGGGAAGCCCGGCTTTCGACCTGGCCGGCGGGTTCGCCTCCAACGGCTATGGCGCGCACTCGCCAGGCGGATACAGCCTGCTGGCCGCGCTGGTCACCGAAGTGGTGCTGACCTGCATGTTCCTGCTGATCATCCTCGGGTCCACCGACGAACGGGCGCCGGCCGGCCTGGCCCCCGTCGCCATCGGCCTGGGGCTGACCCTGATCCACCTGATCAGCATCCCGGTGACCAACACCTCGGTGAACCCCGCCCGGAGCACCGGCGTAGCTCTCTTCGTCGGCGGCTGGGCCACGTCCCAGTTGTGGCTCTTTTGGGTCGCCCCGATCATCGGCGGCGCAGTGGGCGGAATTCTGTATCGCTGGCTGGGAAACGGCAGGCAATCGTAACCAGACATTGAACACGAGCAGTCATCGGTGACTCCGGAGTAGAATCCATCGCCTTGCGGTCCGCCGGGATAAGACCTATATTAAACCAAAGCGGTTCCCGCCTGTGGTTTTTAATTTTCCTGGTTACGAGTCGGGGGTATCGATCATGAAACGGGATTCGGGGAATAGTGTTCTTTCCTTGGCAGTTGTCCTGACGCTCATCATGCTGTCCGGCATCTCCACTTCTGCTATGGCCCTTGACACGATGGGCAGCGCCGGAGGCGGACCGATCAACGGCACGCTTGAGGTGCAGGTGCTGCACGCCGGCACCGGCGCACCATTCGTTGGAGCTTTTGTCATGGCCGGTGACGCGCCCGGGTCACCATACTCGGGCAACTGGGGTGTGACGTCGGCCGCCGGCGAAATCAGCTTCACCGACGCGGCTCTCCTGGGTCCCGTCACGGTGACCGCGGGGGCCGCGGGCCACCGCTACCTCACCATGGTCCAGGTTAACGCTTCCCAGCTCGTGCTGGCCCTCGAGCCGATATCTTCCCTCTCTTTCACCTCCGAAGTGGGGGACTACGTTTCGGGCATTGACGTGAACAACGGGACCTTCAATTTTGGCGACGGCAATGTGGACGTGGCCTTTGTGCTGCGGGCGATGTCGCTCGAGGACATGATGTCTTTTGACATGGAGAACATGTTCGGGCCGGAAGAGATCGTGGAAATCCTCGGCCAACCCTTCCCGGTGCCGTCCAATGTCTTTATCCCCTCCCAATACGAAACATTCATTCAGATCGTCAAGGACCACTACTACCTCTATCTGCCTCCAGGGGATGTCACCCTGGCGGCGCTCTCCGGGCGGATGCCGCTGGCCGAGCTGGTGGCCGGCGGCGAGATCGTGGACCTGCTGCCCCACATCCAGTGGCGGGAGATCGACCTGCTGGACATCACGGTGGCCGGTAACAACTATGACGCCGATCTCACCGTGGATCCGGATCTCAGCGGCACCGTCACCCTCAACCTGGACAACATCCCCGACGGCTGCACCGGGTACGGGCTATCCATCGGCGACCTGGACGGTCTCAACGGCCTGGGGCGCCTGATTCCCCTGGGAATGAGCTCCATCGGCTGCCCGGAGGGCTCCGGACCCTGCTCCGGCTCCTTGACCCTGAGCACCACCGCTGCCACAGGCGAGTTCGCCGGCATGGGCTATTTCCCGGCCGCGGCGGTGCAGGGCGATCTCACCGACGACGCGCTGTTCATCATGGATCGCACCTCTCACGGCCAGTCCTACACATCCACGCTCGACTCGTTCTTCAGCCGTCTGGACCTGGCATACGGGGCGGGCGGGTTCGCCTGGAGCGACGCGGAAAATCCGGCAGTGGGCAGCCCCGGGGTGGATCTGCAACTGGCATTGATCGGCAGTTCGGTGAATGACGAAGTGTTCTGGGAATTTCTGGTTCCCGGAGGAATGCTCTCAATGACCGTTCCGGACCTGCCGCCGGAAGCGCCGGCCGGTCTCGTCCCGGGTATGGGGTACAACTGGGTCCATACCGCGTTGGGATTGTCCTACGATCTGCCCGTCTTCGATTACCACGACTTCGGTTTTACCGATATCACCGCCCATGTCAGCCAACTGGCCACCGACAATCTGGACTTCACCTGTGAAGCCGCCGGCACCGTTTCCGCCGCCCTGGCCTGTCAGCCCATCTCAGGAACGGTTCCCTTTGCCGTCAACATGCAGGCTTCGCTGACCAACGACTACACCGGTCAGAGCCGGCGAGTGGCCGGCCGCATCAACGTTCTTCTGGCCGGTGGCGGCTTCTATGCCAACTGGCGGGCCGGATTCACCAATCTCTCCCCGGGCGAGAGTTACAGCACCTCCTGGAACAGCGCCATCCCGGCCCTGGGAAGTGTCATTGGCGAAAACAGCTTCACCCTGGTGGCGGTGGATGTGACGCCGTCGCCATTCAACCAGCCGCCTTACCCGCCGGCCGGCGACTCGGATCAGGCGGCATGTGTGGTTACCGGGATTGCGCCCTGACCTGCAAGAATGACCCGGTTGCGTCATTCTGGCGTTGAGAACCATGCTGTCTGGTATCGGTGGTGGTGGATTTCCCGGCATCTTCGAACGGCACGAAATATGCAATTCTGATACGGGTACCGTGCCCGGCTCGGCAAGCGCCGGTGCCGGCACGGGGCACGTCATCGCTGGCGGAAGGGGTTCTTCAAGCATGCGATGGCGTCTTCGTAGAAGGAGCTTGCAGATGCCAATCATCACGGATATCGTCTTCCACAATGCATCGCGGTCCGAGTCTGTCGAGCACTTAGTGCGCGATCGGGTGGGAAAACTGACTCGGTATTACCGCGACATCCTGAATTGCCGGGTTGTCATCGATGCTCCGCACCATCACCACCAGAAAGGAAACCACTACCGGGTCAAGCTGGCCCTCTTCGTTCCGGGGAAGGAACTGGTGGTGGGGCATGGTCACAAGGGCAGTGCGGCCCACGAGGACCTTTATGCCGCCGTCGCCGATGCTTTTACGGCCCTGGAGTCGCAGGTCAAGACCTTTGTGGGCAAGCAGCGTGTCCTGACAATTCCACATCGACGGTTTGACCCCGGGGATGTGGATCCGCTGTATCTTGAGCCTGATTCGGAATGGGAACCGTATGGGGTCGAGTATGAGGATCGGATGGAGACCTGCGGGGCCGCTGATTGACAGATCTCCAACTTCCGCGCCACAATGATGCCCTGCGGGTAAAGCGGCTGAAGCTGCTGCCAGAAAGGGCGTGGCCGGTGAGCGGGAAGCTGAAAAAATCAACTCGCGTTGATCTGTGTGATTCGGACGAGCTCGTGGTTTACACCGCGGCTGAAGATACAGTGGAGATGGGCAAGGTGCAGATGATCCTGGCCGAGAAGCGGACCTCGCTTTCGTCCCTGCGCACCGGTATCGCGGTTTTCACCCTGCCGCTTTCCGTCACCACGGTGCTGGTCACCACCTCGCGCTACTACAACTTCCTCGACAACCTGCACTTCCTCATCCCGCTGCTCATGCTTTGCCTCGTGCTTGTTGGTGTGGGGGGCTACCTGATCCTGATGGCGCTGCTCCGCATGCGCAACCACCACCGCCAGATCGAGAAGATCAAGCGCGGTCACCCCGCCTGGCAAGATCTGCTCGACTGACCCCGGCGCATTATCAACCACCGAAGTATACGATTTCGTGTGAGTGGTCCTTGGGCGTTCCAAGGATCAGGAAGCCGTCCTCACCGGTGAGCCAGACTTCGGAGAGCATGTGCTGGCCTCCCACACGGTCAAAGACCATCCGTGCCTTTGTCTCTTCATGGGCATACTGTGCCAGACGGGTGATCACCTGCATCCAGGCGCACGTTTCACCGGCCAGGTTGTGGATGTGCAGTTTGGCCGGGTCTCCCGCCTCGGTGGAAATGGAATACCGCCCGGCGGGCAGCGACTGATCGCCGACGGTGAACTCGTGCGGAATCTTGACCATTATTCGCTCATTTTCGCCGGCTGTTGCAAGGCCGGTGAGGATGAGAAGCGGCAGGCAGACCAGGATGATGAGAGCGGTACTTTTTCTGTGCATTGGAAATTCCTCCAGCCCCTGTATATTCGACCGATAATCGGTTGATAATTCTATCCTACTGTATTGTCTACCAATATCATAGATTAATGATTGGGGTTATTTGCACTAGCTTTTCAATACCCTATGGCGCAGCCGTCTTTTCGGGACTCTGATGCGCCGTGGAGAACGTTCTTCTCCCGATCCCACCAGATACCCTGGTAACCGCCGAAGCCGCCGATGACGTTGGTCACCTGGTGTC
>JAQAZP010000072.1:0-32029 GCA_032127265.1 Acidobacteriota bacterium | reverse complement strand
CAGGTTGTTGCCGTCGGCCTTGTTCACCAGCACCGCATCGGCCAGTTCCATCACCCCCCGCTTGAGGCCCTGAAGCTCATCCCCGGCTCCGGCCACCAGCACCAGCAGGAAAAAATCCACCATGGCGCGGACGGCGATTTCAGACTGCCCCACCCCGCTGGTCTCCACCAGCACCACATAGTAGCCCGCGGCCTCGAAGAGCAGAATCGTTTCCCGGGTCTTGCGCGATACACCGCCCAAGGCGCCGCCGGAGGGTGAGGGACGGATAAAGGCATGGTGGTTGACCGCCAGCCGCTCCATACGCGTCTTGTCACCGAGGATCGAACCGCCGCTGCGGCTGCTGGAAGGGTCTACTGCGGTCACCGCCACCTGGTGCCCCCGCCTGATGAGTTCCTCGCCCAGGGTCTCGATCAGTGTGCTCTTCCCCGCTCCCGGCACACCGGTGATTCCCACTCGCACCGATCCGCCGGTATGGGGCAGCAGATGTTTGAGCATCTCCTGGCTCTGTTCGAAGTGTTCGGGGGCGTTGGATTCCACCAGGGTGATGGCCCGGGCCAGTTGTCCACGGTCACCGGCGAGGACACCCTGCACCAGGTCGGCGGCACTGACCTCCGGACGAGTGGGCGTGTCGCCATCCCTTTCCGGGGGTCGATTTCCGGGCAGGCCTTCGTGACCGCCCCGTATCCCCCGCACCAGGTGCAGGGCCGAGACATTCTTTTCTGGCGGTGTTTTACTCAAGCACATATCCCAGGCGACGGTTCAATTCCTCGAGCAGCAACAGCGCCGCGTGATGGATCACCGTACCCGGCCCGAAGATGGCCGCGGCACCGGCCCGTCGCAGTTCGTCGTAGTCCTGGGCCGGGATCACCCCGCCCACCACGACCATGATGTCCCCGCGCCCCAGCGCCTCCAGGGCCTGGACCAGCTGGGGCAGCAGCGTCTTGTGGCCGGCGGCCAGGGAGCTCAGACCCACCATGTGGACATCGTTCTCCACCGCTTGCCGGGCGGCCTCCACCGGTGTCTGGAACAGCGGGCCCACATCCACGTCAAAACCGAGGTCGGCCAGCGCAGTGGCCACCACCTTGGCCCCGCGGTCATGCCCGTCCTGACCCATCTTGGCCACCAGGATTCGCGGGCGGCGTCCCTCATGACGCTCGAAGTCTTCGATCATCCTTGCCATGTTTTCGATTTCTTCACCCCCGCCGTATTCGCTGGTATAGACGCCGGAAATGGTCCGGATCTCGGCCTTGTGCCTGCCCCAGACCTCCTCCAGGGCCAGCGATATCTCACCGAGGCTGGCCCGGGCCCGGGCCGCCGTCACCGAGAGTTCCAGCAGGTTGCCCTCGCCGGTGCGAGCCGAGCGGCCCAGTGCCTGCAGCGCCGCGGTCACCGCCCCATTATCCCTTTCCCGGCGCAGTTTTTCCAGGCGGAGAACCTGCTGCCGGCGCACCTCGCTGTTATCCACCTCCAGGATGTCCAGGGGATCCTCATGGTCCAGACGGTAGCGGTTGACCCCGACGATGGTCTCCTGACCCGAGTCGATGCGCGCCTGGCGGCGGGCGGCCGACTCCTCGATGCGCATCTTGGGCAGACCGCTCTCCACCGCCTTGACCATGCCGCCAAGTTCCTCCACCTCGCGGATGTGGCCCCAGGCCCGGTGCATCAGCTGGTGGGTCAATGACTCGAGGTAGTACGAACCGCCCCAGGGGTCCACCACCCGGCAGATCCCGGTCTCCTCCTGGAGGTACAACTGGGTGTTGCGGGCGATACGGGCCGAAAAGTCGGTGGGCAGGGCGATGGCCTCGTCCAGGGCGTTGGTGTGCATCGACTGGGTGTGCCCCAGGGCGGCGGCCATCCCCTCGATACACGTGCGGACTACATTGTTGAAAGGATCCTGTTCGGCCAGGCTCCAGCCGGAAGTCTGGGAGTGGGTGCGCAGGGCCAGGGACCTGGGATCCCGGGGGTTGAACTGCTTGACGATCTTTGCCCAGAGCATGCGCGCCGCGCGCATCTTGGCCACTTCCATGAAGTGGTTCATCCCCTGGGCCCAGAAAAAAGAGAGCCGCGGGGCAAAATGGTCGATGTCCAGACCGGCGGCAATCCCGGTGCGCAGGTATTCAAGGCCATCGGCCAGGGTATAGGCCAGTTCCAGGTCGGCGGTGGCCCCGGCCTCCTGCATGTGGTAGCCGGAGATGGAGATGCTGTTGAACTTCGGCATCTCGGACGCGGTCCAGGAAAAGATGTCGGCAATAATGCGCATGGACTCCGCCGGCGGATAGATGTAGGTATTGCGCACCATGTATTCCTTGAGGATGTCGTTCTGGATCGTGCCGGCCAGCTCGTCCAGTTTTGCCCCCTGCTCCTGGGCGGCGACGATGTAGAAGGCCAGCACCGGGAGCACCGCTCCGTTCATGGTCATGGAGACCGACATCCGGTTGAGCGGAATGCTGTCGAAGAGGATCTTCATGTCCAGCACCGAGTCGATGGCCACGCCGGCCATGCCCACGTCCCCCTCCACCCGGGGGTGGTCCGAGTCGTATCCCCGGTGGGTGGCCAGGTCAAAGGCCACGGAGAGGCCCTTCTGACCCGCGGCCAGGTTGCGGCGGTAGAAGGCGTTCGACTCCTCGGCGGTGGAGAAGCCGGCATATTGCCGAACCGTCCAGGGCCGGGTGACATACATGGAGGCGTAAGGGCCGCGCAGATAGGGCGGAAGACCGGCCAGGTAATCCAGGTGCTCCAGGCCGCCCATGTCATCCGCGGTGTACAGCGGCTTGATGCCAATCTGTTCGTTGGTCATCCAGCGGTCCGTGGGTCCGGCGCGGTCCGGCACCCCGCCGGCGCCGCCAGCATTGCCCGAGGGAGTGTGGGCGTCCAAAGAGATGGCGGAGAAATCGGGTATCCGGCTCATTGCGTCACCCCCGCCTGTTCGGCCAGTTCGGAAAGGACCAGAAGCACGTCCGCTCGCAGGGTGATCACCCGCCGGACACCCGCCTCGCGAAAGGCCGCCTCGCCGGCAGGTGGACCACCGGCCATGTGCAGCACCAGGCCGGGGTCGGCGGACAGCAGACCGGCGGCCAGCGCAGGCACCAGTTCGCCATAGCGGTCGTCCCGGGAGACGATGCAGACCGCCGCCGGACGGTGTTCGCCAGCGGCGGCTACCACCTGGGCAGTGGTGTCGAAGCTGAAGTCACCCAGCACTTCAAACCCGCCGATCTGGTAGAAACTGCGGGTGAATTCCAGGCGGGCCATGTAGCCGGCCGGCGGACCCATGGCCGCCAGCAGCACCCGGGGCGGCCCATCGCCTGCCGTTCCCCGGGACACGCGGGAACGCAACGATTCAAAGATATCGCCGCCGTGTCCGGCGGAAACCGGCGTCACGCCCTGTTCCGCCGTGCCGATACTGCCGAACCAGCGGTTCAATTCGCCCAATGTCACCCCCTCTGCCGCTGCGCCGGCCATCAGTTCCAGGTCCGGCAATCCGCCCTCCGGGGCACCCGCGGCCAATCGTTCCAGCGCCCTTTCCCGGGCCGGGTCGTCCGCCCGGCGCAGCGCCCTAAACCGCTGCCGGCTTTGGGCCTCCAGAGCCTCATAGTCGGGGTGGCAATAATCCAGCGGCAGTTCTCCCGGGTCGGGGTAGCGGTTGGTGCCCACCAGCACATCACGTCTGAGGGCCAGATTTTCCCGGCGCTTCCCGGCCGTGGCGGCGATTATCTCCTGGGGCCGGCCGAGGTGCAGAGCGTGCGCCATCCCGCCGGCCGATTCCAGTTCCCGGAACAGTTCCCAGGCCTTGCCGGCCAGTTGTTCGGTGAGTGTTTCCACATACCATGATCCGCCGGCCGGGTCGGCCACCTTGTCGAAGTGACTCTCGTGCCGGAGTATCAGCTGGGTGTTTCGGGCCAACCGGCGGGAGAGTTCTCCGGGCAGGCCGTAGCGCTGGTCAAAGGGCCCGAGGTGCAGGCTGGCGCAACCGCCGGCGATGGCGGCAAAGGCCTGGGTGGTGGCCCGCAGGATGTTGGTGTGGGGGTCGAAGAGCGTTGAGCTCCAGCCCGAAGAGCGTGCATGAAACGTAAGCTTCGCCGCCGAACCGCCGGCGCCGCACGCCCCGACAATTCTGGACCAGAGCAGGCGGGCCGCACGAAACTTGGCGATCTCGGTAAAGAAATCTGTTCCCACCGCAAAACAGAAATAGAACCGCCCGGCGGCCTGTTCGATTTCCAACCCCCTTTTCTCCGCTTCGCGAAGCGCCTGCACTGCCGAGCCCATGGTGAAGGCCAGTTCCTCCGCCGCGCCGGCCCCGGCTTCGTGCCAGGTGCAGCCCTGGACCAGCACGGTCTTCAGGCCGGGCGCTACCCGTTCGGCCCAGCGAGTGAGCAACGCCTGACCGTCCCAGGCCCGCTCCAGGCTCATGGGCAGCCGCCCCTTCGCGGCCAGTTCGGCCAGGGGATCACAACCGATGGCTCCGCTGAGCCTGGCCGGATCGATGCCGCGAGCACCGCAGAGCGCCCAGAGCAGGGCGGCGAAAGACGGGGCTGCCGGACCGGTCTGGATAAGGAGCGGTGTGTTCTCCAGGTCCAGGCCATCCAGGGCCCGCCGCAGGTCGTCCATGGTGCTGACGGATGTACCACCCCGGCCCACCAGGCCATCTCCGGCCTCATCGGCATCCAGACCGGAAGCGGAGGCGTCGTCAAGTACCAGGTTCACCGCGGTCTGACCCCGTTCCAGGTCGTGGCGAAGCCGGCGGTTGAACTCGCCGGGATCGGGAAACGGCAGTTCCTGGGCAACATCCCAGCGGATCGCCGGGCACCCCGGGGCTTCGGCGCCGCGGAGGAACGGCGCGGTCCCGGGCGGCGTCTGCCGCTGGTCCAGTTTCTCGGTGTCGGCCCGGGTATAGATCGGCCGCTGGGTGATCCCGTCGATTGTGGTGCTGAACATCGCTTTCTCAAAAGACGCCCCCTTGAGCAGGCGGACCACCTCTTCCTGCCACTGGTCCAGGCTCGGCGCCGGAAAATCCCCCAGCAGCCGCTCTTCGATCATTTCCCCGCTCCCGCCGTTCTGTTTCATGATTTCTCCCTGGCAACCCGGGCCGTCCACCAGGCCGGGCCAACAATGGACCTGAGCGTATTACAAAGCCGGGTTCCCTTCAAGCTGGGACCCGCCCTCTCCTGTCATCGCGAGGAGCAAACGGTTGCAGGGGCAACCCACAGTGTCATTGCGAGCCCCGACCCGCGGGGGCCACGGGAAGTATGAACCAGGAACAGCGCTGGCCCTTAGCTGTCATTGCGAGGAGCCCGCGGAGCGGGCTTTGCTTCAGTCTCCTCTTGACCGGATCGGTATCCGGAGAGATCGCGTCGTCGCAGGCTTCGCCTGCTCCTCGCGATGACATTAGATGTGGCTGCGCTTGTGGTATGGTATTCGGGATCATGAACAAGGGAAACATCAGGAGGAGGGGGGATCATGTTCTGCCCGAAATGTACTGGTGAATATGTTGAAAGTATCACCAGGTGTCCCGAGTGCGACGTCAATCTGACCCACGAACCGCCGGGTGAACCGATTATGGACGAGGATGACGCCCTGGTCCCCGTTCTGCGCACAGGCGACCCGCTGGTGGTGGCCCTGGCCAAGTCGCTCCTTGACGGGGCCGGCATCGATTTCTTCGTCAAGGGCGAAGGGATCCAGGACCTTTTTGCCTTTGGCCGTGTGGGCACGGGTTTCAATCCGATCACCGGGCCGGCGGAATTCCAGGTCCGACGGTACAAGGAAGCGGAGGCTCGGGAGATTCTGGCTGACGTCTACCTCGACCAGGACGAAAACGAGGACGAAAACGGCGGCAACGACGAGGAATAGCCGGGTTCTGCCGCCTGCCGCAACATTTGGGCAGAATTGACAACCCGTTTATTTTCATAGTACATTCGTGCGCACTTTCCCGGTTCGGGGCACCCGGTGGAACGCGGTGGGCGAAAATCGCACCCATGCCCTCCGGACGCCGATCAGCCCTGCCTGATACATCTCTGAAAGGATGTTCGCTCATGAAAGAGACGGTTCTCGACCGCTTCCTGCGTTACGTGAAAATCGACACCCAGTCGGCGGAAGGTGTGGAGGACTTCCCCAGCACCGCCAAGCAGTTTGACCTTTTGAAGCTGCTCCGCGACGAGCTTGGCGAACTCGGCCTCGAGGAGATCGAGTTGGACAAGTATGGGTATGTCACGGCCACACTGCCGGCCAACCTGCCGCCCGACCACCCCGACCTGTCCGCGGTCCCCACGGTGGCCTTCCTGGCCCATGTGGATACCTCGCCGGACGTCACGGGCAAGGACGTCAAGCCGCAGATCCACAAGAATTACCAGGGCGGCGATATCCAGTTGCCCGGTGACCCGGAACAGGTGATCCGTGCCGCGGACAACCCCCAGTTGAAGACCGCCGTGGGCTGTGACATCGTCACCACCGACGGCACCACCCTGCTGGGCGCTGACGACAAGGCCGGCATCGCCGAAATCATGACCGCCATGGACCGCTTGCTCTCGGACAAGACCCTCTACCATGGGCCGATCAAGGTCGGGTTTACCCCCGACGAGGAGGTGGGCCGGGGCGTGGACTTCTTCGACGTGGAGAAGTTCGCCGCCGATATCGCCTACACCCTGGACGGCAGCGTGCTGGGCGAGATCGAGGACGAGACCTTCAACGCCAGCGGCGCGACATTCAAGATCCAGGGCATTAACGTCCACCCCGGTTACGCCAAGGGCAAGATGGTCAACGCCCTGCGCGTGGCCGCCGACATCGTCTCGCGGCTGCCATTCGACGCCTCACCCGAGACCACGGAAAAACGGGAAGGCTACCTTCACCCCCACGGGATCGAGGGGGGCACCGATCAAGCGGTGCTCAAGGTGCTGATCCGCGACTTCGACGTCGAGGGCATGGAGGATAAGGGCAAGCAACTGGCCGTCATCCGCGACGAGGTGGCCGCGGCCTGGCCCGGGGCGAAGATCGACCTGGAGATCAAGGAATCGTACCTCAACATGCGTCTGAAACTGGACGAGGACCCGCGGGCGGTGGACTACGCCATGGAGGCGATCCGCCGCGCCGGCTTCAAACCGCACAAGGAACTGATCCGCGGCGGCACCGACGGCGCCCGGCTCTGCTACATGGGACTGCTCACCCCCAATGTCTTTGCCGGCGGGGTGAACTTCCACAGCAAGCTGGAGTGGATACCGGTGCAGTGGATGGAAGCGGCGGCGGAAACCATCGTCCAGATTGCCGGTGTCTGGTTGGAAAAGAGCACCACCGCGTGAAGCCTGATACGTGTGCCGGACGCAAAGGACCGTGTCCGGCGGAGCAACCCGAGGAGGAACCATGGATCACTCCGGAAATCAGAAGTTGACCTTGCCGGAAAATGCCTACCGCAAGCTCAGAGAAGGGGAGGAATTCCTCCCCGTGGTGCCCAACGAAAGTCCGCTGCCCGAACTGACACCGTATTCGCTGCTCTTCGGGCTGTTCTACGCCGTGCTCTTCTCGGCGGCCGCGGCCTATCTCGGGCTCAAGATCGGTCAGGTCTTCGAGGCGGCGATCCCCATCGCTATCCTGGCGGTGGGGATGTCGGTGCTGATCAACAAGAAGCACGGCCTCTCGCAGAACGTGATCATCCAGTCCATCGGCGCCTCGTCCGGAGTAGTGGTGGCCGGCGCCATCTTCACCATCCCCGGGCTCTACATCCTCGGCATCGAGGCCAGCTTCATGCAGGTCTTCCTCGCCTCGCTGCTGGGCGGCTTTCTCGGCATCCTCTTCCTCATCCCCTTTCGCCGCTATTTCGTCAAGGACATGCACGGCGAGTTCCCCTTCCCCGAAGCCACCGCCACCACCGAAGTGCTGGTGGCCGGCGAAGCCGGTGGGGACCAGGCCAAGATCCTGGTCATCGGCGCCGCGGTGGGCGGGCTCTACGACTTCCTCGTCTCGGGCATCGGCGCCTGGAAGGAAGTGGTCTCCACCGCCGTGTTCAAGAGTACGGCCTGGGGCGGCTTCGTCTATGACAAGCTGAAGCTGGAGTTCCGGCTCAATGTGGGAGCCGCGGTGATGGGCCTGGGCTACATCGTCGGCCTGAAATACGCCGCGATCATCGCCGCCGGTTCATTCCTCGCCTGGTGGGTGCTGATTCCGCTGGTCTACATGATCGGCGCCCAGGTCCCCGAACCGTTCATGACCCAGACCGGCCTGACCATCAGCCAGATGAACCCCATCGACATCTTCTACGAGTATGTGCGTCACGTGGGCATCGGCGGCATCGCCGCCGCCGGGATCATCGGCATCATCAAGTCCCGCAAGATCATTTACGGCGCCTTCAAACTGGCGGGCACAGAAATCTTCGGCGCCGGCCGCGGCGGCGCCACGGTCTCCACGGAACGTGTCCAGACCGACATCCGGATGAAGTGGGTGGTAACCATGATGGTGGCCACCCTGTTTGGTGTCTTTCTCTTCTTCTATGTCGGGGTGGTGGATTTCAATCTCTGGCACGCCGTGGTCGGTCTGCTGATCGTCACCGTCATCGCCTTCCTCTTCACCACCGTGGCCGCCCGGGCCATCGCCATCGTCGGCACCAATCCGGTTTCCGGCATGACCCTGATGACCCTGATCCTCAGTTCGGTGATCCTGGTCAAGGTGGGGCTCACCGGTGAGCGAGGCATCCTCGCCGCGCTGCTCATCGGCGGCGTGGTCTGCACCGCCCTCTCCATGGCCGGCGGCTTCATCACCGACCTGAAGATCGGCTACTGGCTCGGCACCACGCCGCGGACCCAGGAACGCTGGAAGTTCCTCGGCACCATCGTCTCCGCCGCTTCGGTGGGCGTGGTAATCCTGATGCTGCACCAGACCTATGGCTTCGGGCCCGGCGGTCTGGAAGCACCCCAGGCCTCGGCCATGGCCGCGGTGATCGAACCGCTGATGACCGGTATGCCGGCCCCCTGGCTGGCCTACCTGGCCGGCATCTTCATGGCCATCGTGCTGGAGATGATCGGCGTGCCGCCGCTGGCCTTCGCCCTGGGCATGTATCTGCCGATCCACCTCAACGCGCCAATCCTGGCCGGCGGGATCATCGCCCACATCGTTTCCAGCGGTTCAAAGGACGAAAAGCTGAACCTGGCGCGGAAGGAGAAAGGCACGCTGATCGCTTCCGGCTTCATTGCCGGCGGCGCGATCATGGGTGTGTTCGCCGCGGCGATCAACTTCTTCGGGATGAAACTCAATGGTGAAGGCTGGTCGTTGATGAACATGCTGCACCTCGAGCACTGGGCCGAAGAGTCCATGGGCGGTGAGTTGCTCGGCTTCATCATGTTCCTCTGCCTCTGCGCCTACATGATCTGGTATTCCAAGCGGGTCAAAGTCGAATAGCTGGTCGATAATCCGCCGCGGGTCCCAAGCCCGCGGCGGTTCTAGCCCCCGGCACAAGAGCAGCGATGAAACCGATTCATCTCCAGGCAGCGGCTCTGGCCGCGGCGGCACTGCTGGCCGTGGCCCTGGTGCTCTGGTTCACCGCCGGAAGCGGCCGGATGCCAATCCTGCCCACCGTGGACGCCGAGCCCCTGCAACTTTCCCAACCCGGAGCACCACTGGTCCTCCGCTGGGAACCCGTGGCTGGTGCACAGTTTTACGAAGTAGAGATCATCGAGGCTTCCACCGGCCTGCCCGCCCTCAGCGGACGGACCACGGAGACCCACTGGTCGCCTCCTGACCAGGCAGCCGAACTGCTGGACCGTGACAAGGATTGGCTCTGGAGAGTGACACCCGTGATTGGAAAGTGAACAGATGACGATGGACCACAGTGGGATCTCGGTGATCATCCCCGCGCGGGACGAGGAACAGACCATCGGTCTGGTGGTGCGGGACTGTCTGGATACGCTGGGGCAGATGGGGCTGGACCACGAGATCATCGTGGTGGACGACGGCTCAACCGACGGCACCGCCGCTGCGGTGGAAGGCCTCCACTGCACGCTGCTGCTAAACCAGGGGCCGGCCCGCGGCAAGGGGGCAGCCCTGCGTCTCGGCTTTGCCGCCGCCCGTTTCGATACCTTCCTGATGCTCGACGCCGACTACTCGCACCGCGCAGAAGACATCCCGGCACTCTGGGGGGAATTTCGCAAGGGCTACGGCCTGGTGGTGGCGGACCGGCTGATCGGCGGCAGTGACGAGTACACCTTTTCCCGCTGCTACGGCAACCTCTTCCTCACCACCGTCTTCTCCAGCCTCTTCGGTGTGCAGCTGAACGATTCGCTGAACGGTTTCAAGATTTTCCACCGCCGGGTCTTCGACAGCTTCACTTACACCGCCGAGGATTTCTCCATCGAGATCGAACTGCTGGCCAACACCAAGCGCCTCGGGCTGAGCATCGGCCAGATCCGCTCCCACGAACGGGCCCGCCAGGGCGGCCGGGCCAAGAGCTTCGCCATGCGCCACGGTTTCTCCTTCCTCTTTCGCATCCTCCACGAACG
The DNA here is from genome assembly GCA_032127265.1 of Acidobacteriota bacterium. GTDB lineage: Bacteria > Acidobacteriota > JAQAZP01 > JAQAZP01 > JAQAZP01 > JAQAZP01. The sequence goes on along the minus strand of JAQAZP010000072.1, from coordinate 21,557 downwards.
CTGGCGAAAGCCGGAAAGAAAGAACCCCGCGACCTGACTTATGCTCTTCGTGCTCCCCACCGTTCATTTCTTTTTGACACTTCCGCTTTTTCTTTTTTTCGGCTTCGGCGGCGGCAGTTCATGCTCCGTCAGCCGCACCAGCTCACTGAACCACTCCTTGTCTTCCATGCGCTCTTCGATGAGAAATGACGGTTTGGCTCCCGGATAGGGTGGCGCCTCGACAACATCACCAATGAATGATCTTCCTGCTTCCGTCGGTTTGATGAACAACTGGTTATCACATACAAGCGCGACGATTTTGCCCCCGCAATAGATCGCATACTCCCCAAACATCTTCCTGAAAGTAATTGCACCGGCGTTCTCTATTTGATCTACCACGAATTCGACATATTCCAGATCTGACGCCATGTGAGCCCCTCCCCCGTTTCACTCGAAACCTTCGACAACACGGGTTTTCCGGAAGCGATGCAGAATGTATCCAGTGCAACTCTGTTCAGGCACTTCAAGGCGTCCCAGGCGCACAGTGGAAGTCCTCAAAAAACCGTATCAGTTTGACGGCATTCTCCTCCAAGACCTCAATCCCCCACATATCGCAGAAGGCCCTGAAGGTCTCCAGGTTGACGTCGTGATCATAGGGACCGCAGGACCTGTCAATAGCCCCTTCGAGTTTGGCGTTCACGTCCAGCATCAACAATGGAGCCTCGCAGGCGAGGTCGAAACTGCGGAGCGAAAGGCACCTGACGGCGGGGCTGACCATGGTACGAAAACGAAAATCTGGTTCCGCGGATCAATGCCGCTGGAAGCAACGATGGTCAACCACTCCGGCAGATCGCGTCCAGTACGCTCTTGCATGGACTCGATCAGGGCCGCCATCATCTCTTTCGGGCCATTTTTTTCACCGGATTTCCTCCTCTGCGCCTTCTTTCCTGCGGGCGCCGCGATAGCGGTGACGTCTACTGCATGATGAGTCAGGCGTCGGCTCACCAGCCAGCGCCTGCCGTTTGATGACGGCTGCCCAGTTTCTTGTTGTGGCCAACGTGCCGGCCTTGCCGAGAAGAGCCTTACCCGCCTTGCTTCAGCAAATCGCGCAGTTCCGCCATCGGAACGCGCCTGGCCTTGCCAACGTTTATGCCGCGCAGCAATGCTATGAATGTGTGCATTGTCGACACCACACTAGGTTACCCATCGAAACTGTCTTACACGGCAAGGCTTGACTTGACCAACCCATCCTTCCTTGCCGACAGGCTGCGGGATATCCGGGATATTGTCGATCGGAAACAGCTGACCGCCACCTACTGTTTGAACGGCACCAGCCAGATCTCCGTCTGGCGCGGTGAGAGCCAGCGGCAGCCAGCGGCGGTGACCACCACGATCTCCTCGATGGTGGCCACACCGTGGCCGGGGATGGGCAGCCGCGGTTCGAGGGTGTAGACCTGTCCCTCCTCCACCTTGAGATACGGCAACCGGCCGTAGCGCTCCCACCTGGGGCAGAGCAGGCCGCCGCCGTCATGGGCCACCCGGCCCACCTGGTGACCCAGCGCGTGGGGGTATTCTTCGTATCCGGCGCCGGTGATGTGGCTGCGGGCCTTGTCGTCCACCTCCCAGCCCATGACCCCGGGCTTGAGGAATTCCGCGGCAAGGGTCACCGAGTCGAGGATGGTCTGGAAACCGCGGAGCACCTCCTCCGGGGCCCCACTCTCCCCTTCCCGGAGAAAATACCAGGTGCGCTGGAGGTCGGAGCAATAGCCGTTCTTCCGCACCCCGAAATCGATGTTCAGCACGTGACCCGGTTTGGCCGTGCGATCGGTGGGTCCGGCGTGGGCCCCGGCCGAGTCGGGCCCGGTGAAGATGGCCGGGCAGTGCTCCTCGTCCCAGGCCGGCGGCAGCCCTGTTTTTTCCCGTTCGGCGATGACGAATGCCGCGGCCTCTTTTTCGGTCACCCCGGGGCGCAGGAAGCCGCTCAGCTTGTTGAAAATGGTGACGGTCTCGGCGATGGCCTCCTCGATCAGGCTCAATTCGCTTGACGACTTGCGGCCCCGCAGGGCGGCAATTACCTGTTCGGCCGAAACAAGGCGCTCGGCGTACGGAGTCCCTTCGAGATACTCGAGGAGCTTGATATACATGCCGTGGGTCAGGCCGTCGGCCACCGGCGTGTCGGTGGAGTAATTGATGGCGATTCTTTGCGGGTCGAGACGATTCAGCACCGCCAGCAGTTCCTCGTCGATCCCCTTGACGTACCCGGTGAGTTCCTTCCACAGCCCGGTGGTCTCGATGTTCGCCTTGTCCAGACTGCCCACCAGGGCGATGGTCTCGCCGCCGGCGGTGACCATGAAGGCCGACTGCCAGGTGCAACCGGTGCCAAGAATCATGTCCAGCGAGGGGTCACGGGTCACCTCGGTTTCACGGACAAAGGTGAGCCAGAGATCGATGTCCAGCTGCCGCAGAATCTCGGCGGCCTGGGTCAGTTTTTCCTGTTCCAGATTCATGAGCAGACTCCTTGGGAATATGGGGGACAACGCGGAGCAGTATGCCACAGAATGAGCAGCGATGACGACCCTCAGCGCTCTGTCTGCCAGCTGATGGCGATGCGGTCCAGGAGGTGTTTCTCGTAGTCGTCGCAGCGGCCGTCCTCGTGACAGAAGAGCCGCAGGGTCTCGAAGAGAAGCATGGCCTGGCGCTCGTCGGCACCCAGGGCCTCGGCTATCTGGCGGTAGTGGTTGAACAGGGTCAGCCCGGCCGCGGCGTCCGACAGCTCGGGAACCGCGGCCACCAGCCGGCGGTGGTCCCAGACGTCACCGGCCCAGAGCCGGGCCACCGGCGGGACATCCATCACTCCCCCGCCGGCTCCCGGATCCGACAGGGCCTTCAGCCCGCTCAGCCGGGGCAGCAACCGCCCCGGCCCCTTGATCTGCGCCTCGCGCCAGAACCAGCGGTTCCATTCCCAGGAGTTTCCGCCTTTGGCCGTCAGGGCCCAGATGGGCAGGTCCGGTTCCATTGGAGAATAGTAAGTCCCGAGACGGAGATAACGGCCTTCGGGGTCGTGCCAGAGAAAGAGGGTCTCCTGGGCGGGGTGCGTCTCCCCTTCAGAGGCCGGCGGGTGACACCATCCCTCCACCTGCTGCCAGCCGCCGGGGACCCGGCCGGCAAAAGTGGTAAACGCATTGGCCCGTTGCTCCATTGCCCACACCAGCCCTTCACCCCAATGGGCACTTCGACGCAGCAGTCCCGGTTTGTGCATCGCACTGAACACCGCGTCAGGCCAGAAGTTGAAGACAAGCTGCAGAGCCGCCAGCCCGAGGAAGAGGATACAGGCGGCCCTCCGGAGACCGGAATGGACCACGGGTGTCACCCCGCGGTGGCGGAACAGGCCCTCCCAGGCCCCGCCCAGCAATGGAGACAAGGCCAGGCAGAAGCCGAACAGGGGTTCCACCGTGTAACGGCCGGCAAACGCGCCATAGACCAGGATGGGAAGCCCGGCGGCGGCAGCCCAGGCCAGGCCGCAGGTTATTGTCCGTCCGCCGGTGAGCAGAGCCAGGACCAGGATGACGGAAAGCAGCACCACGTGAACGGTTCCCCTGGAAATCAGCAGCAGGATCAGCGCCGAGACGGCCAGCGCCACTTGACCGGCCCGGCCTCCCGCCACGGTGAGGCCGGTCTCCCGGGTGGAGAAACGGACCAGGCCCAGAGGCAGCAGCAGGAACCAGGCCAGACTCTTCAACACGGTGCCGGCCTGAACCAGAAAGGTGACCCGGACCAGTTGAAGTGTCAGCGGGAAGTTGGCAAGGGTGACCCCGCCGCTTCGGGCGCGGAAGGAGGGGATGGCCCAGAGGAGCAGCGAAAATACCAGGTAGAACAGCGGTGGTCCCCACCGCCGCCAGGACCTGACCTCCCGCAGCGGACCGGCGGTGAAGGCGACCGCCACCAGCACCACCGGGATGACAAAGAGCTCGGTCTCCCGGGTGAGCAGGGCGGCGCAGAGAAAGGGGAACCCCAGCAAAAGTCCGGCCCGCCATTTGGGATCCAATATGCCGGCAATGGTCAGCCGCAGGCCGGCGGTGGCCAGTACCAGTCCCAGAACCAGGTTGAGGTGACTGGTCCAGGCCAGCAGGCCGGCCACCGGCGGGCAGGAGATGAAAAGCAGGGCGGCGATCGCCCCACCGGCCGCTCGGCCGGTGAGAAATCCGGCCAGTTCGGCCAGCTGAGCAGCCAGCAGGACCAGCAGCAAGAGAAGAACGGTCTGGTAAGCAGCCGGATTCTCTCCCAGCCTGAGGTAGAGCAGGACGCGGAACAGATTGGTGACCGGCCGCCCCGCATGAACGTGAGGGAAGTGTTTTCCCGGAGAAATCGCGGTGGTGACCAGACGGCCGGCAAAACCGGCCCCGGACGTTCCGGACGCCTCGGAGGCCGTTTGCACCACATGACGGCTGAAGGCCAGGTGGCCGAAATCGTCAACCCGGAAAAATATCGGCTCGGGCCGAACAGCATTCAGCAGAAAGAAGGCTGCCAGGGCGGTGAAGAGGGTTATCGCTGCCCTCGTGCGCCACATGCCACTGTTCATCAGCATCTCTCCGATTTGGATAGAGGTGATTCCTGGCAACCCGGAGCAACGGGACGGCTGGGCCCGCACCTTGATGATGGCTGTCGAAAAAACTGTAAGCTGAAATATCGGCAAATGCAATCAGGGTATTGAATTATAAATTATGCGATATCCCGAGTCCACCAGCCTGTCCCGAATTACCTCTTTTCTCATCATACTGTCTGCCGGGACGCGGCTCGCCGTTCCAATGGGCCAACTCCCGGAGCCTGATGTTGATTCACCGTTGATGATGTGGTAGATTTTGGCGCGCATCAAAAGTCCTTTGTTTTGAACAATCAAACCGTGGCCGAGGCCTTCCGCCATTCCCCGGATACCCCCGGTGGGCCAGAAAGAAACCACCGTGACCGACTCCCCTGCCCGTGAAACCGCTACCTCCACGGCGGATGGCGCCGACAACGGCCGCACCCCGCGGCTGTCGGTGGTCATTGCCGTACACAACGGGGAACGTATAATCGAGCGAACCCTCGGTGCTCTGGCCGAATCACGATTCACCGATTTTGAGACCGTGGTGGTGGACGATGCCAGCACCGACCGCTCGGCAGAATTGGCCGCGCGGTTTCCGGTGCGGCTGTTCAAGCTGGACCGAAATCGCGGCGCCGGATTCGCCCGGAACGAGGGCGCCCGAAATGCCCGGGGCGAGATCCTCTTCATCACCGACCAGGACTGCCTCGTGGAGGCTGACACCCTGAGCCGTGTAGTGGAGGCCGCGGCCGGTGACCCCCAGCGGATGGTTGGCGGGACCTACACCACCATCCCGGCGGACCGGCAGCGCTTTGCCAGTTCATTCCAGTCACTGCACGTCCACTACTTCGAGACCAAACACAAGCACCCCGATTACGTGGCGGCCCACGCCATGGTGGCGCCGAGAGCGTTGTTCCTGCACCACGGCGGGTTCCCCGAAACTCCGATCATGGGCAAACTGGATGGTCTGGCCGCCGACGTGCAGCTTTGCCGGGAAATGAGGGAGGACGGTGTGGAGATCGTGGCGGACCCCTCGATCCAGGTTCGCCATTATTTCGGGTTCAGCGTATGGCGTTCACTGGTCAACGCGGCCAGCAAGAGTTCCACCTGGACCCGCTACGCTTTGTCCCAGGGGGCGCTGCTTACCGATTCGGGCAGCGCGTCCACCGAAATGAAACTGGGCGGCATCTTCTCCGGCCTGTTCACTGCCGGTCTCTTGCCCGCCCTGTTCAACGGCTCCCTGTTCCTCTGGCTGCTGGTCCTGCTTCCGCTGGCCGGCGCCATCTGGGTCAACCGCCGGTTCTACGGGTTCATCAGGCGCCAGCGGGGCACAACGTTCCTGCTGCTGGCCGTGGGCTTCTACACCGTGATGCTCGACGTCATCCTCGCCGCCTCGTCACTGGCCACGTTTCGTCACCTGGCGGCCGGCGGGAAGGACGGCGGCCATCCATCCCAGGGCGGAACGGGAAAAGGGGCCGGTCGATGACAGCGCCGCGGTCCAGTGCCGCGTACCGCTGCGGATTTCCCCTGCTTCTGGCGCTGCTCCTGCTGACACTGAAGTGGCCCACGATCTCTCTACCGGTCTGGGGTGACGGCCAGGCCTACGTGGTGCCCAACGGCCTGCTGCTACTCAATGAACCGACGCGGCTCTTTATCCCCGACGAAGTTCACCCGCCATTTTATTTTCGGCTGCTGGCGGAGTCGTACCGCTTCTGCGGTACAAGCCTGCTGGTGACCCACGGGCTGATCCTCGTTTTCGCCTTCCTGGCCCTGCTCTACACCTGGCGGCTGGGGGAGAGCCTGTTCGGGCGCGGGAGCGGCGCGGCCGCCTCGCTGATGCTGCTGTTCAGCCCGCTCTTCTTCTGCCAGGCCGGACTGGTGCGCCTGTCCATTCCTCTCACCGCCCTGGCGGTGATGACGCTGTACTACGGTTTGTCCTGCCGCCCGCTTCTCCTGGCCCTCTGCGGTGCGGCTCTCGTGCTGACCAAGCACCCCGGCATTTTCATCGTCGCCGGCCTGCTGGCCGCCCTGCTGCTTCAAGCCGTCGGTCAACGGTTCGGAGGTGCCGCCCCCGGGGAACAGCGTGTCCGCTGGCGGCTGATACTGGCCGCCGCCCTGCCGGTCGGCGTGTTCATCCTCTGGGCCCTGCTCTGCCGCCTGCACTATGGCTGGATGTTTCATCCGGAGAATACCGCCGACCTGGGGCTGGAGGCCGGCCCGGTGCTGGCCAGGGTAGGCTACTGGCTGCGCCAGTTGCTCCTGCTGAAGTCGATGTGGGTCCCGGCCCTGTTCATGGCCATGGGCGGCGCCGTCGTTCTGTATACCCGGGTCCGAAAGAACGGGAGCGTGCCGGCTGAACAGCTGGCCCTCGCCCTTGGCCTGCCCTTCGTCTTCTTCATCGGATTCTTCTCCTGCTACGCCTTTGATTTTCCCCGCTACCTGCTGCCGCTCTATCCCGTGTTCTTTCTCCTGGCCGCGGCCGGGGCCAGAAATCTGCACCACCGGCGGCCGCAGGCGGGACTGGTCCTGCTGCTGGCATTGTCGCTCCCCCTCTTCACCTGCGGCTGGTTTCGGGAGTACACGCTCCCCCGCCCCAGAGAATATTACGAGAGCGACCTGGCCTACCTGCAGGTGCTGAAAGCCAAGGCGGCTGCCGCGGCATACCTTGAACAGCACCACCCGGGAAAAACAGTGCTCACCGGCAAGCCGGCTCTCGACCTCCGGGAACCGGCCTTTGGCTATGTCAGCCAACCGATGACCGTGATACACCTGCCCCGGCGCCGGGGGCTGGATCTGGAACGGTTCCGCCAGGCCGATCTCTTCTACCTCTTTTCCGCCACCAGCCCCCCCATCAATGATGAGAACGAGAAACTGCTGATCCGAGCCGGAATCCGTCCGGTGCTGGAAGCGGACTTCTCCATCCCGGCCATCCCCCTCAAGCTTTATCGTCTTGAACCGGTGGCCACCCCCGAAGGCAAAAACCCAACCGGCACGGTGGAGGATGAACAGTGACCGACCACCGGCGAAAATGGTGGCGCCCCGGGGTCTTCATCGTGCCGCTGCTCCTCGGGACCCACGGTTATCTCGGCCTGACCAGCATGGCACTGAAATCCGCCACGTTCGATGAATACAAACACCTGCGCAACGGCTACATCTACCTGCGCCCCGGGGTATACACGAAAATCCCCCAGCCCGACGAGCTGATCAACCCGCCGCTGGTCAACGTGCTCACAGCCCTGCCCCTGATCGGCCTGCGACTCACCGGTACCGAAACCGCCGCCGGCCCGGCCGGTGCGGTAGTACCGCGGACCAAGACCGAGGCCTGGAAACAGACGTTTCCCTTCGATACCGGGCGCCACCCGGACGGCTTGCTGGCCCGGGGACGCGCAGCGACCCTGGTGCTCTCCCTGCTCACCGGCCTGCTGCTCTTCAGATGGGGACGGCAGCTCTACGGTGAGGGCGGCGCCCTTTGCGCCCTGGCTCTCTATGCCCTGAGCCCCAACATCCTGGCCCACGCCCGGCTGGTCACCGTCGACCTGGGATTCGCCGCCTTGTCACTGCTGGCGGCCCACGCCTGCTGGCGCTGTGCCGCGGCGCCCGGCCGGCTGCGCGCCGCCTGGATGGGCATCGCCATCGGCCTGGCACTGCTGGCCAAGCACAGCGCCCTGGTGCTGCTGCCGCCCCTTGTCCTGGCCTTCGTCATCCGCCGATTCCTCCCCGGCCGCCAGAACCCGCCCTCAGGGCAGGACCGTCAGCTGATCCTGATGCTGGACCATCTGGCACTGGCAGCGGCCTGCGCCCTGGCCGTGGTCTGGACCGGCTGCCGCCTCTTTCTCCTTCCGGCCTTCCATGCGTCCGCGGAGGCCACGGCGTCCGGGGGCGTTTGGGCATTCCTCGCCGACCCGCTGCGGCTCTGGCTCCACGGCGTATTCATCGTCAGGGACGCCCAAATGAACGCCTTTCTCTTTGGCAAGCTCTCACTCACCGGCTGGTGGTACTACTTCCCCGCGGCCATCCTGATCAAGAGCACACTTGGTGCGCTGTTCCTCGCCGGCAGTGCCTTGGTTGGTGCGATCATCACGGCGGCGCAGTTCCGTCGCCGGCCCGCGGTCGCGGCAGACGAGCTCTTTCTCTGGCTCCCGGCCTTTTTCTTCCTCGGGGTAAGCATGGCCGGAGGGATCAACGTCGGTTTGCGTCACGTGCTGGTGATCTACCCCCTGCTCTTCCTGCTCTGCGGCCGCCTCTGGCGGTCTGCCGGCGAGAATCGCACGGCCCGGATGGTCCTGCTGGTGGCCCTCCTCCTGCACGCCGCAGCCTGCCTGACGATCCACCCCCACTACCTGGCCCACTTCAACCCGTTGTCCGGCGGGCCGGACAACGGCTACCGAACCATGGTGGACTGCAATCTCGACTGGGGCCAGGATCTGAAGCTGCTGGCTGAGTATCTGGAGACCACTGACGATCAGCATGTCCGGCTGGCCTACTTCGGCCCCACGCCGCCCGAAGTCTACGGCATCCGATACCGCCCGGTGAGCCCCGAGAACCAGCGCCGCCCCGAACCCGGTTTCTACGCGGTGAGCGCCACCCGGCTGCAGAACCTCTACGGATTCCAGCGGGCGCCGGACCGGTTCCGCTGGCTGCTTGACCGTTCCCCGGACCACCAGGTGGGACACTCGATCCTGATCTACCGCATCACTCCGGAGGAGGCCCTGCGGCTTGCGCAAGACCAGAGTTGAGGGCTAAGATCGGCACAGATTCGATTCCCTGAAACATGACGGCACACGGCGCAGCGGAGATGTCCATGGACAAGGACCAGCCGGTGAATGTGCAACTGGATGAGGAAGAGGACGGCATCTACCAGGGATCCTGGCCCCCGACCGCGGCAACGCCTCCCGGGAAGGGTTTTGCCTCTTCGGTTGCCGCCCTGGTGCTGGTGCTGGCCCTGGTTACCGCCGCGGGAACTGGACTTCGCCTGTTCCGCCTGGGTCACAAAAGCCTCTGGGTGGATGAGGCCATAAGCTGCGTGCTGGCCACCACCGGGAATGATCCGGTGGAGCTGCCCCCGCTCTACTTCAAACTGCTTGGCCTGACCATGGAGCTGGCCGGCAGCGAGGAGGAGTGGGCCCTGCGGCTGCTTTCGGCCCTTTGCGGCATCATCGCCATCCCGCTGGTCTTTCTTCTGGGCCGCGAGGCCGGTGACCGCTGGACCGGCATGGCCGCCGCTCTGATCCTGGCCATGTCGCCATATCACGTCCAGATATCACAAGAAGCGCGAAACTACGCCATGCTCTGTCTGCTGGCCCTGTTGTTTCTGCTCCTCCAGACGGTGGCCCGCCGGCGAATGCGCCTGGTCTCGGTGCTGGCCTGGGCCGCATCCGCCGTGGTGCTGGCCGCGGCCCTCTACACCCACCACCTGGCCATACTGCTTGTCCCGGTCACCATTCTGCCCCTCTTTGCCGGGGGCAAGCCCCGGGGCCGGGTCCTGGCCGCCTGGACCGGCGCCCTGGTCCTGGCCGCGCTGATCTACCTGCCCCAGTTGCCCCGGACAATTGAACAGGTGCGGTTCCACGGCAGGGTGGGCCGGCTGGTGGACGAGGAAGGAATGGCCGGCGGCCGGGGAGCGGCACCCGGTCCGGCGATGCGGTTCAAACCGGCGCTGCGCAAGGCGGCGGGGTCCCTCTACTACATGGGAGCCGGTTACCGTTACACCGACCTCTCCGGCGGCGGACTGCGGGAGGCGATGGGCCGCTGGCCCGACCGGTTGCTTCTCCCGGCTTTCGTTCTTCTGCCCCTGGGGGCGGCGCTGCTGGGACTGCTGCGGCTGTGGTTGAGCCGGCGCAGGGGAATGGTTGCCCTGCTGGCCGGCACCCTGCTCCTGGTGGTCGGTTTCGGGGCACTGGAGGGGTCGCCGCCCAACCACCTGGCCCAGGCCTTTCCCTGCCTGGTGGTGCTGATGGCCGTGGGTCTCCGGGGCGGCCGCGGCTCCCTGGCCCTGCCCGCCGGGGCCCTGGCGATCCTCTCGGCGCTCTATGTCCTGGCCCTCACCGGCTATTTTCGTGAGGACACCTACCTGATGCACCGCGAGAACTGGCGTGAAGCCGGCGCCTATCTGACACGGGAAGCAGGACCTGGTGACGCGGTGTTCGTCCACGGCGGGCGGAACGGCTATTTTGCCGCACGCTACTACTACCGGGGCCCGGCGGCACTGAGCTGCTACCTCGACGAGGACCAGCTCTTCTCGCCGTTCTCCAAGGAGGAACTGGAACCCTTCCACATCCCGGATCACATCCGTTCCCTGGCTGCCACCCACCGGCGGGTCTGGTTCCTCTATCCGGATTGGGGTTCGGAGCAACGCAAGAACGAACTGGCCGGTCTGAACCGCCAGATGCTGGTCCAGGCCAGGAATTTCGGCCAGGATCTCTACCTCTACCAGTATCAGCCACCCGGTCACTAGTCGTCGAAGAGACTTTTCTGCCGCCGCCGCTCCAGCGCGTTGCGGCAGAACCCCGCCCGGTGCACGGCCGAGGGGCCAATGCGCTCCAGGGCGGCCAGATGGGCCTCCGACCCGTAGCCCTTGTTCCCGGCGAAGCCGTATTCCGGGTACATCCGGTGATACTGTTCCATGATCCGGTCTCGGGAGACCTTGGCCACGATGGAGGCCGCGGCGATGGAAATGGAGCGGGAGTCTCCCTTGACCAAGGCCCGCGAAGGCCCGATCCACACGTCCGGGGTGCGGTTCCCGTCCACCAGTACGAACTGCGGCTGCACCGCCAGGCAGCGCAGCGCTCCCACCATGGCTTTCATGGTGGCCTGGAGAATGTTGAGCCGCTCGATCTCCTCCGGGTCAACCCGACAGACTCCGATGGCCAGGGCGCTCTCCTCGATCAGCGGCAGCAGGGCTTCGCGGCGGGCAGGGGTCAGTCGCTTGGAGTCATCAACTCCGGCCAGGGTGTCGGCCAACCGGCTGGACCAGGGAGGCAGGACCACAGCCGCCGCCACCACGGGGCCGGCCAGCGGACCTCTGCCCGCCTCGTCCACGCCGGCCACCCGCTGGAACCCCTGGCGGGCCAGGTCGATTTCCTCGGCAAACATGCGATGCTCTTTTTCGCTGTTCATGGAGCTATTCCGTCTCCGGGGAGCCAACGCTATTTTTTGGACCTCGCGGCATGATACCCAACCCTGACTGCCCGCACCACCCGGCACCCCGGTCCGGGCTGGATTGAGAAGGAATTGTGCATGTGCTAGGATTCTGTCTTGCCTCCCAGCCTTGAATTCCTTGGCTCCCGCCCCGTTGGGAGCAACACAGTGGAAAGGTGCTCTATCGATGTCCATCATCACCAGGTACAGTACACGCGCGGCCCTCGTCACCCTAATGGTTTCCGTTCTTCTGATCAGCCTCTGCCCCACCGTACTTGAGGCCCAGACGGCGCTCTCTTCCGGTGATGCCACGAAAAAGCGAGTGAAGGGTCTCGACGACCCCGATTTCGTCGGAAAGTGGGACTTCCAGAAACCGGGTGATTTCGGTGGCTGGAACCCACTTCAGGCAGCCGGTGGTTTCGAGGTTAGCCAAGGGGTGGTCCACGTGAACGCCAACTCGCAGCGCCCGAGCCTTGACCTGCGGGGTCCGTACAACGCCGATGATATCTCGCTCATTGAAATCCGGATCCGCGGAGAGAAAATTGAACGGGAAACGGCCACCAATTCGGACCTTGGCATGGCTGGCGCCAACAAAAGGATCCGGGCCAGGCCCGCGCTCTACAAGGGCACCCGCTTCTACTTCACCCGTTCGGAAAAAGAGAACTACGACGCTGAATACTCCTTCGAGTTAACACTGCCCCTCGATGGCAAGTTCCACATCTTGACCATCAATCCTCACGAGCTTGAGTCCTGGAATGGACTGCTCGAGAAAATTCGCTTCGACGTCGGTGATTTCCCCAATCAATACGAATTGGACTACATTTACTTTCACCGCAAGGAGGCCGCCAAGAAACAGGGGGATTCCAGAAGTGACAAGTCCGTGTCCAAGGTCGGAGCCATTTCAGTGGAGTCAAAAAAGTGATGAGACATCATTCCCCCACCGAACTCCATCGCGCCACGTGCCGGCCCCGTTCCATCGGCTGGTGCGCGGCACTGGTCCTGCTGATCCTCTGTTTCAGCATCATCACCACCTCGGCCTGGGCGGTCAGTGTACGGATCAAGGGCAAGGTGGTGGACGGCGACGGGAATCCGGTAATGGACGTGGCCGTCACCCTCACCGGCAACCGGATCAAGGGGAAACCGCTCACCGACAGCACCGGCAAGAAGGGCTTGTTCACCTTCATCGTGGACACGGGCAGCTTTGAGATTCTGCTGGAAAAAGAGGGCTATATACCGCAGATCATCAAACTGGATGCCCGGGAGAGCGGGATCAAGCAGGTGAATATCGTCCTCGAGTCCCTTGAGCCCGTTGCACTCCCCGCAGCGGACGGGACCGCCCTGCCTGTCGGTCTGGAGGGCCTCGCCGGCGAAGACGCCGGGCAGTTGAAAAAGGGAGTCAAGGCCCTGGACAATGGCGACACGGAAGGGGCGCTGGCGATATTCGAAGCGCTGGCCCAATCCGCCCCGGACAAGGCCGAACCGCATTTCTATCTGGGCATGACCAAGGCTGAAATGGGAAACCACGAGCAGGCCGCCGCCTGCTTTCGGCAGGCCGTGGAGATTAACCCCGGCCTGGGTCAGGCGCAGTTCAATCTCGCCCGCAGTCTCGTGGAGCTGGAAGATCACGACGGGGCCGCCGCGGCCTTTGATCAGGCCGTGGCCAGCGGCGCCATGGATGGAGCGCACTGCTACCAGCTGGCGGCAAACATCTATATCAACCGCAACGATTACGCCAGGATCGCCCACTACCTGGAGAAGTATTGCCAGTTGAAACCCGGAGAGGCGGAGATGCTCTTCCGTCTGGGTTCGGCATATTTCAATGAGGGTGAGATCGACAAAGCGGTGACCTCCCTGGAGAGCGCCGTCGCCGCCGACCCGGGAATGGTGGGCGCCCACTACCAGTTGGGCCTGGCCTATCTCAACCAGGGGATGACCGAACAGGCGGTGAATTCGTTCAAGGCGGTTGTGGAGAAAGCGCCGGACAGCCCCCTGGCCGCCGAGGCCGGCAACTGGGTGACCACCCTGCAATAGATGTCACCGCCACTCCTGTCCAGACAAAAAGAGGGCCGCGGGTTACCGCGGCCCTCTTTTTGCGCGCTCACCCAGCCTGCTCAATCCGCAGGTGTCTTGCTCTCCGGCGGTGCGGCCAGCCCTTCGATCACCGCCGCGGCCAGCAGCGGGATCATCAACTCGTGATGCCCGACAATGCCGAAGCTGTCGGCTCCCACATTTCGCGGACGGGACAGCACATTGGTCTCCGGCCGGTAGTGGCGGTTGAAATCGAAAGTGGCCGTGAGGAACGGCGCCAGCACCGCGCCGAAATTGCGGGCCAGGGCCAGAGCCTTGAGAAAGACCTCGGGCAGGATCACCGCCGATCCCACGTTGAGGTAAGCGCCCCCACGGATACGGTTCACCGCGGTACTGAACCGCCTGAAGTCGAGATGGCTGGCCTGGCCGATGTCGGCCCCCGAAGCGCTGGGATGCATGTGGATGATGTCGGTCCCGATGGCCACGTGCACCGTGACCGGAATACCCAGGCCCCGGGCCGTGGCCAGAATGCTCCGGTCGCTGTGCGGTACGTCGAGGTCGAGGATCTTCTGCCCCACTGCCGCCCCCAGGCCCAGGCCCTGGGCCACGCCCTCGGTAATGGCCTCGTTGATCAGCTTGCCCGTGTCACGGGCCATGCCGAAGGTGCCTTCCTCCAGTGCCCGGGGCACGTCCTCCGAGGTCTTTCCCACATAGGCCATCTCGAAATCATGGATCACCGCCCCGCCGTTCAGCGCCACCAGCGAAATCACACCCCGCTCCATCAGATCGATGTAGATCGGCGACAGACCGCACTTGATGTTGTGGGCGCCGAGGCCGAAGATCACCATCCGCTGTTCCCGAACAGCGGTGACCACCCGGGAGGCCACGGTCTTCAGATCCCGTGCGGCCAGGACATCGGGCAAACTGTCCAGAAAGGCGGTGACGCTGGCCCCCGGCTCCAACGGGCGGGCCAGGCCCTTGAGCTGCACCAGCCGGCCGGCCCTGCTGAGCGAATGGGTCTTCACCCGCTCCAGGTCCAACGGCTCCAGATCATCCAACCGGGGTTTATTTTCATTGTTGGGCATTTCCACCAACCGTTCCCTCTTTTCATGAGAATTCCCCGTGACTGCGCTGTCAGCGGCAAATCGCCGCACCGGGAATGTCAATCGTGTTTCAGTGAGAGCGAGCAGGGAGCAAATCTTAGCAAATGCCTGGAGCAGCGGTCAAATGCCCCTGTACAAAAAAAAGGGGATTGAATCATATTTTTTTGGCGGGGGTCTTGGTTTTTGGAATGAATTAGATAGATGAGCCTGTCAGCGGGAAATGGGTAATCAACCAGTTATGGAAGTGACGTGATAACATTTGGAATATGCCTCAATCCCTTATTCAAATTTGATGAATAAGCAATGCAATGACCGTGCCGCATTTGCCGCCACCCTGTCCCTCCGGCCCCATACCCCCTAAGGAGCCAAAGATGCATTGACAGAATCGGGCACCGGGGAGATGCGGGCCGTGGGCCGGAATGATCTTGAATAAACTGGGACATAGAAAATGTTTTCATACTTAAGGGACTTTGCTTCGTACATCAGTTATAAATTGCTGTGAACAAAGACCATCGTCCAAATCTCCATAAGAGTCAATAATCGAGTGTAAGCCCCATTCCTCACACCGGGGGCAATTCAGGAGTTGATTAATTGGGCTGGAGTCCGGATTACTTGCGGATTTCGTAGGTCAGACAACACATCAAACGGCCGCAGATTCCTGAAATTTTCGATGGGTTGAGGCTCAGATTCTGCTTCTTGGCCATCCTGATGGAGACCGGCTCGAATTCGCGGAGAAAAGTGGCGCAGCAGAGCGGTTTGCCGCAGCTGCCGAATCCGCCAAGGAGTTTGGCCTCATCCCGAACCCCGATCTGCCGCATCTCGATCCGGGTGTGGAATTCGTTGGCCAGGTCGCGGACCAGTTCCCGAAAATCCACCCGACCTTCGGCAGTGAAGTAGAACACAGCTTTCTTGCCGTCAAAGGTGTAGTCAACAGCCACCAGCTTCATCGGCAGCTTGAATTCCTTGGTCTTTGCCTGGCAGATGTTGTAGGCATACCGCTCCCGTTCCTTCTTCTTGCTGTAGCGCTCTTCATCTTCTCGAGCGGCCTTGCGCAAGGCACGGCGCAGGGGCCGGCGCTGGTCCACCTTGCCGATCATCGAAGGCTCAACGGCGACGAAGCCGTATTCCAGCCCCCGCTCGGTTTCCACGATGCAGGCATCGCCCACCTGCAGCTCAAGTTCTCCAGCATTGAAATGATAGAGCTTTCCGCTGCGCCGAAACTTTATTCCCACCACTCTCGGTATTGTTGCCGTCTCGGTCATCGTCCCTCCGCCTGCGGTCCGATTCGCTGAAAAACGCCTGATCCGCAACCGGCACAATTATGCCACCAAGTGCGGATAAGATCAAGAATATCTTCACTTTTGAGCGATGAACACCTTGACACTCCCCCGGCCCTTGTTCTATATTCGCGGTTCTTCAAGGGAAAGGGAGCGCACCATGGCCGCACAAAAAGCGCCCAAACCGGCGGAAAAGCCGCTGGCCACCAACCGCAAGGCCCACCACGAGTATCACATCCTGGAAACATTGGAAGCCGGGATCGTACTCGAGGGCACCGAAGTGAAATCGCTTCGTGACGGCAAGGCCAACCTCAAGGAGAGCTACGCCCGGGTCCAGGAGGGCGAGGTTTTCCTGGTAAACTGCCACATCAGCCCTTACTCCCACGGCAATCTTCAGAACCACGACCCGGTGCGCAAGCGCAAGCTGCTGCTCAACCGCAAAGAGATCAATCGTCTCCAGACAAAGCTCAACGAGCGGGGATTCACCCTGGTGGCGCTGAAGTTCTATCTCTCCCGGGGAAAAATCAAGGTCCAGTTGGGGCTGGCCAAGGGAAAGAAGCTCTATGACAAGCGGGAGTCCAAGCGGAAGAAGGATCTGGACCGGGAAGCCCGGGCGGAACTGAAGTCCGGCTCGCGGGACGCCTATTGACCCGGGGCGCCATCACCCCTTCGAAAACGACGCAAACTCACCGGTCTCCACTCGGCGGACCATGTCCTGGTGGTGCTCCACCATCATCCGGCGCAGGTGGTCCCGTCCCGTCATCCCCCCGGGCAGGCCATCGTAGGGGTGGGTGTTCGAGGCCAGGATCTCACCATCGAGGTAAATCAGCGTTTCAAACCTGCCGTGGTCACCGCCCTTGTCTTCGGTCTGGACATGGTATGTGCGTCCGTCCCGGATGACGTTGGAGTTGTACCCGCCTACCATGTGAAGCCTCCTTGGGTAGCCGGCCGATTGGCCGGTCATTGGCAAAAGACTAGCATTCCCGCTGCCGGTTGTAAACGAGCCCCGCCCCGCTCAGTTGAGGATTTCCGCCAGGTAGTGCCCGGTGTGGGACCCCTTGCAGCGGGCCACCTCCTCGGGCGAGCCCACGGCCACCACCGTGCCGCCCCGGTCACCTCCCTCGGGGCCGAGGTCGATGATGTGGTCGGCGGACTTGATCACGTCGAGGTTGTGCTCGATGATCACCACCGTGTTCCCGCCCTCGGTGAGGCTCTCCACCACCCGCAGCAGCTTGCGGATGTCGTCGAAATGCAGGCCGGTGGTGGGCTCGTCGAGGATATAGAGCGTCCGGCCGGTGGCCCGCTTGCTCAGTTCCCGGGAGAGTTTGACCCGCTGGGCCTCCCCCCCGGAGAGGGTGGTGGCCGACTGGCCCAGCTTGATGTACCCCAGGCCCACGCTGATCATTGTCTGCAGCCTGTTGCGCACCGCCGGAATATTTTCGAAAAATTTGCCGGCCTGGTTGATGGTCATCTCCAGCACCTGGGCGATGGATTTTCCCCGATACAGCACTTCCAGCGTCTCGCGGTTGTAGCGCCGCCCCTTGCAGGCCCCGCAAGTGACATAGACATCGGGCAGGAAGTGCATTTCGATCCTGATGATGCCGTCCCCGGCGCACTCTTCACAGCGGCCGCCCTTGACATTGAAGCTGAAGCGGCCAGGGCCGTACCCCCGGACACGGGACTCGGGCACGGCGGCAAAGAGCTGGCGCACATGGGTCATCAGCCCGGTGTAGGTGGCCGGGTTGGACCTGGGGGTTCGTCCAATGGGGCTCTGGTCGATATCGATCACCCGGTCCACATGGCTCAGGCCGCGGATCTCGAGGTGCGCACCGGGTCG
This sequence comes from Acidobacteriota bacterium, assembly GCA_032127265.1. Classification (GTDB taxonomy): domain Bacteria; phylum Acidobacteriota; class JAQAZP01; order JAQAZP01; family JAQAZP01; genus JAQAZP01. The sequence continues at coordinate 3,617 of JAQAZP010000072.1, read as the reverse complement.
CGGGGAGGCGCCATGCAGCTTGCGGGCCAGAGCACGATACAGGATGTCCAGCACCAGGGTGCTCTTGCCCGACCCGGAAACACCGGTGACCACGGTGAACAGGCCGATGGGGATACCCACGTCGATATTCTTCAGATTGTGCTCGGCGGCCCCGACGATTTCGATGCGTCGCCGCCCGGTTCCTTTTCGCCGCCGGTCCGGCACCTTGATGGACTTCGCTCCGCTGAGATACTGACCGGTGAGCGACCGCGGCTCGGCCTGCACTTCCTCCGGCGTGCCCTGGGCCACCACTTCCCCGCCGTGCACACCGGCTCCCGGGCCAAGGTCGATGATCATGTCGGCCTGGAGCATGGTCTCCAGGTCGTGCTCCACCACCAGCACCGTGTTGCCCAGGTCGCGCATGCCCTGCAGCGTTTCCAGCAGCCGGCGGTTGTCCCTCTGGTGCAGCCCGATGCTGGGCTCGTCCAGGACGTAGAGAACCCCGGTGAGCCGTGAACCGATCTGGGTGGCCAGCCGGATGCGCTGGCCCTCCCCCCCGGAAAGGGAGGCGGCCCGCCGGTCGAGGGTCAGGTAGTCCAGCCCCACATTGGTCAGGAAACGCAGCCGCTCCTCGATCTCCCGCAGCACCCGGCTGGCGATCTCCCGCTCCGCCGCCGTCAGTTCCAGGCTCCGAACCTGATCCAGCGCCCCAAGCACGGTGAGGCGGGTGAAGCCGCTGATGTTCATCCCGCCAAGGGTCACGGCCAGGCTCTCCCGCCGCAGCCGCTCGCCACCGCAAGACTGGCAAACGCTTTGCACCATGTATTTCTCTATCTGCTCGCGAATCGCCGGCGAGGTGGTCTCCCGGTAGCGGCGCCTGAGCAGCGGCAGCACGCCCTCGAAGGGCCGGTTGAAGGCGTGCTTCATCGCCTTGCTCTTGAAGACCATTTCGATCTTCGCCTCGCCCGATCCCTCGAGCAGGATCTGCCGCTCTTTGGCGGAGAGCTTCTTCCATGGCTTGCCAAGATCGATGCCGAAGTGCTCGGCCGCACCCTCGATCATTTGGAAGAAATAGGACCCCTCGTTGTCCCCCAGAGGGGCGAAGGCTCCATCTCGCACCACGCGGCCCGGATCAGGGACCACCAGCCCGGGATCCAGATCCAGCAAAGCGCCGAGCCCATCGCAATCGGGACAGGCCCCGTGAGGGCTGTTGAAAGAGAAGGACCGGGGAGCCAGCTCGGGCAGACTGACACCACACCGGTGACAGGAGAAGGTCTCGGAGAAGAGCTGTTCCGGAGGATCAGCGTCGGGATGAAAGGCCAGGGCCACGCCTTCGGCCTGCTTCAGGGCGATCTCCAGGGAATCGGCCAGCCGTCCGGCGATCCCCTCCTTGACCACCAGCCGGTCCACCACCACATCGATGGTGTGCGTTTTCTTCGCGTCGAGATCCAGCGGGCTGCCCAGTTCGATGAACTCGCCATCCGCCCGGGCGCGCACGAAACCCTCGCGGAGCAGCCGCTCAAGCAAGCCGCGGTGCGCCCCCTTGCGTCCCCGCACCACCGGGGCCAGCACCTGCAACCGGGTGCCGGCGGGCAGCAGCAGCAGGCGGTCCACCATCTGCTGCACCGTTTGGGCCGAAACCGCCTCACCGCAGTCCGGGCAGTGGGGATGGCCCACCCGGGCATAGAGCAGCCGGAGATAGTCGTAGATCTCGGTCACCGTGCCCACGGTGGACCGCGGGTTTCGACCGGCCGACCGCTGCTCGATGGCGATGGCCGGGGAGAGCCCTTCGATGGAATCCACCCTCGGCTTTTCCATCTGTTCGAGAAACTGGCGGGCGTAGGTGGAGAGTGATTCCACATACCGGCGCTGGCCCTCGGCGTAGATGGTGTCGAAGGCCAGCGAGGATTTCCCCGACCCGCTGACTCCGGTGATGACCACCAGGCGGTCCCGGGGGATCTCGAGATTGATATGTTTCAGATTGTGCTCGGCGGCACCGGTGATGATGATTTTTTTCATCGGACGCTGACCCGGAGGACGGAGATTGAACAGAACCGGTGGTGTAAAGACTTAGATTTTAGGAGCGCCGTGCCGAACCTGTCAACGAACTCCCGGTCCAGCAGGTTGACCAGCCCTTCCCCATCCTGTATACCAACCAGAACCCGTCACGGCGGAAAAGTCCACGATGGAGCCCTTTATCAGGGCGGGGGGGAGTATATGATGATTAAAACCGGTTCGCTCGCCGCCCTGATTCTGTTCGGTGCCGTGTCCATTTTCTGCGTCCCGGCCTGCCAGAAGAAACCGCCCTCGACACCCGGCCTGCAGCCGCTGACGACGGAATCCGCCGGCGCCGAGGCGAGACTGACCCTCTTCAGAACACTGCACCTGGGTCTCCGCTTCCTTGATGCCGACACCAGGGCCCGTTATCTTCGAGAGGCGGCCGGGCAATCTGACGATCCATTCCTGCCGGCCGCTAGAGGACAGGACGAGCCGTTCCTCGTCTTTCTATTCACCGTGGACAACCAGGGCCAGGAACCGGCACTGATCAGCCCCTCCTTCGCCTCCCTGCTGGACAAAAAAGGGAAGATCAACATCGGGCCGGTTGACCTCAACGAATTGAGCGGGATCCTGGCCTCCCATCCGGCATTTACCCCGGAAGTATCCCGGCGCTGTCACCCGGCCACCATAAATGTGAATCCCGGGGAACGGCACGCCAAGTTGCTGATCTTTCCGGCCCTGGGCCGCCGGGTGAAAATGCTGGACGTGGTGCTCCCCTCAGTGATGGTGGGCCACCTCACCGCGGACGCGCACTTTCCCTTCACGGTGACCTGGAAATCGTCCGCCGCATTTTGACCTTTTTTTCATTGTTTGCTATATTTTATCGTTTCGTTAGCGCCAAAACTCGTGCCGCCGTGATCGGGTTGCACCGCATGTGACCGGCAGATGCCGACACGAAGGGACTCATCAAATGAATGAAACCGTCATCAATCCCAAAGCCATCCTGCTGCTGGAGAAAGGGATCAAGGCTCTGCAAAAGAAGAACTACACGCGGGCCTGCGCAACATTTCAATCCCTGCTGGAAAAGTATCCCGCCGAGCGCACGCTGCTCGACCGGACGCTGGGATACATCAAGACCTGCGAGCGGATGACCGCCGCCAAGTCAAAGCCGCCCACCGAGGGCAAGGAGATCCTCCACCTCGCCATATTTCACCTCAATCGTGGTGAACTGGAGGACGCTCGCGCCCAGCTCGACAAGGCAAAGAGCAAATCGGACATCAAGGCGGAAACCACCTACGCCTTCGCCCTCTACCATGCCCAGCTCGGCCAGGAGGAAGAGGCCCTGAACTGTCTGGCCGAGGCCATCGAACTGGACGGGAACAGCAGGTTTGCGGCTCGCACCGAAAACGACTTCGCCCTGTTCAGCGAGCTGCCCCGCTTCCGCGAACTGGTGGACTGAATCCACCGGTCTCCGAGGACCCGGCACGGAGCGCAACATGGCTGACCTCCAGGCATTGATTCTGGCCGCGGGCAAGGGGACCCGGATGAAGTCCGGGTTGCCCAAAGTGCTGCACCGCCTCGCCGGCAGGCCGATGATCCGATTCGTGGTGGACAGCGCCCTGGCCTGCGGCGCCCGGCGG
>JAQAZP010000071.1:0-9182 GCA_032127265.1 Acidobacteriota bacterium | reverse complement strand
TTCAGAAGGCGTTCGACAAGGAAAGCCGCGCGGCGGGCAAAAAGCAGTATATCGTGCCGTACTTCATTTCCAACTTCCCCGGTTCGACGGAGAAGGAGATGAGGGCGGTCGAGCAGTTTGTGCGCGAGGAGGAGTGGAAGCTCCAGCAGGTGCAGGACTTTATTCCGTTGCCGATGACGCCCGCGGCGGCGACCTATTACACCGGCCTCGACTACGAAACCGGTGAGCCGGTGCCCGTGGTGCGCGGTCTGGCCGAGCGCCGAACCCAAATGAAGCAGCTCCGTCCGCATTCCCGCAAGAAACGCTAGCTTCGATCTATCCCGCATTCAACGTTGCGGCTCAGGCGTTGGCTTCAGACCGTCGCCTTATTGGATCTTTTTATTTCCTTCAGAAACTGCTGGTTTCTTCAGGTATCCTCCTCCCGAATACCCACAATATCCGTATCCTGATTGATCTCCTCCCCAAGGAGATCGATCAGCCATCTGAACTCAAGAGGAGCGCTGGCCTCCTTTAACGGGGAAACGGGGAGTGTTCGGGACGGGAAGGGCACGAGAATTTTTGACTAGCGGTACGGAAAACACTTCTCTTAACTCAGGAGTCGGCCACGGCGATCGTGGCGGCGGCCCGGGAATCAGGATTCCCCATGCGGACCAGGATCCGATGCTTGACCAACTCGCGACTGAGCGGAATCACACCATTCCTGAGACGTTGGCCGTCAAGTTCCACGGCGGCGACACCCCGCCCACGGTGTTCCGTGTTCTCGACCTGGATTTCGTAGACCGCCTCACCATGGCGGAAGTCGATCTGAAAACCGTCCCACCATTCGGGGATCACCGGATCGAGTTCCATGGTTTCGCCGCGTATTTTCAGACCGAGAATCTCTTCCACCCAGGCACGGTACATCCATGCCGCCGAGCCCGTGTACCAGGACCAGCCGCCGTGGCCGACCCGCCCGGGAAGCCCGTAGACATCGGCGGCGACAACGTACGGTTCTACCCCGTAACGCCAGACCGATTCCGAATCGCGGGCATGCTCGATGGGGTTGAGCATCCGTAGAATATTTGCCGCCCGGGCCCCGTCCCCGCTGCGCGCCATGGCCATGGCCAGCCACACGGCTGCATGGGTGTACTGCCCCCCGTTCTCCCGCACCCCGGGCGGGTAGCCCCTGATGTAACCCGGTGACGGATCCGCCAGGTCGAACGGGGGGTCGAAAAGCAGCACCAACCCCTCGTCCTCGCGGACGAGAAGGCGCCAGGCCGATTCCAGAGCCTGGGCGGCTCGCCCCGGCTCGGCTCCGCCGCTCAACCAGGCCCAGGATTGGGGCAGCGAATCGATCCGCGCTTCGGCATTGGCGTGTGATCCCAAAGGCGACCCGTCATCAAAATTCGCGCGAAGATACCACTGGCCATCCCACGCGGACTGCTCCACCCGTTCGATCAGCGTTTTCCGTTCAAGCGCATAGGACTGACACAAATCCGGACGGTCCAGGAACTCGGACATCTCTGCCATTCCCTGCAGAACATCAGCAAGAAACCAGGCCAGCCAGACGCTCTCTCCCCTGCCTCCGGCACCGACGAGGTTCATCCCGTCGTTCCAGTCCCCGGAACCCATCAGGGGCAGTCCATGGCTGCCGCGGCCCTGGCTGCGCGATACCGTGCGCTGACAGTGCTCGAACAGGGTGGCCCGCTCCGTAGAAACCGTCGGGGATTGATAACTCTCGAGCTCATCGTCACCGAGGGTCGGCGCGTCGAGAAAGGGGACCATCTCATGCAGAATGCCCCAATCCGCGGTAATCCTCACGTATTGCGCGACGACGAAGGGCAGCCAGAGAAGGTCATCGGAGATCCGTGATCGGATCCCCTCGCCCTGCGGGGGATGCCACCAGTGCTGGACATCACCCTCCTCGAATTGCCGGCTGGCCGCGAGCAGGATGTGGTCCCGGGCCAGTGCCGGGTCGGCATAGAGCAGCGCCATAACATCCTGCAGTTGATCGCGGAAGCCGAACGCGCCGCCGGACTGGTAAAAGGCGGAACGGCCCCAGATGCGGCACACCAGGTTTTGATAGGGCAGCCAGCGGTTGATCATGAAGTCCGTGGCGAGCTCGGGAGTCCGGACCCGGATCGCGCCGAGATGGTCGTCCCACCACGCCTGGGTCCGCCGGAGGGCGGTTTCCGTCGCCTGGTTGTCGCGATACGCCAGCACCAGGCCGCGGACCTCTTCCAGGGATCCGGCCTGGCCGAGCAGACAACTGATTTCAGTGCGCTCGCCCGAAGCCAGGTTTATGGCGACCTGCAGGCCGGCACAGGGATCCAGGCCGGATCCCGTACGGCGGGAGAGCCCGGTGCGCTCCATCGCCAGCGGGTTGCCCATGGAGCGGTTGCGCCCGAGAAAAGCGGTGCGGTCTGCGGTATACGAATCCGCAGGCGTACTCAGGGCCGCAAAGGCCACGCATTCAGGATAATCAGGATGGTAGGCGTTGCGGGCGATCACCGCCTGCACTTCATCATCCCAGGCGGTGACGATGTGCATCTGGGATGACTCCCGCGATTCCCCCAGGGTCCACTCCACATAGTAGGTCACCGACAGCTTGCGCGGCCTGGGGGAGTCGTTGGTCAGGAACAGCCGTTGCAGCTTGACCGGTTCACCCCCCCGATCATCCACGGGAACGAAAACCGTCAACTCCTGCTCGATGCCATGGCTGTTGTGCTCGAAGACCGTGTAGCCCGCGCCGTGCCTGACCCGATAGGCGAGTTCCTCCCGGATCGGTGATGCGGTGGGCGTCCAGCAGGCACCGGATTCCTCATCCCGGATATAGATCGCTTCGGACGGAGGGTCCATCACCGGATCGTTGGACCACGAGGTCAGGCGGTTGCGCTGGCTGTTGCCCTGCCAGGTGAATCCGGCGCCGGTCTCGCTGATCAGCGAACCGAAGGCGGAGTTGGCTATGACATTGACCCAGGGTGCGGGCGTATGCACGTTTGGCCCGAGATAGATCGCGTATTCCTTGCCATCCGGAGTGAACCCGCCAAGGCTGTTGAAGTAGGCGAGCTCCAGAAAGGGGAGTGCGGCCGAAGGGTCTCGGGATTCGCGCAAACCGGCCAGCAGTTCGGGAATGTCCCCGACTTCCGGCGGCCGGCCCAGTTGCTGCGGCAATGCGCCGCGGGCTGCCACCATGGCCACACTGGCCACGGCACGCAGCAGAGTCAGGTCCTCGGCCGGGATGAGGGCCGCGCCGAGCAGAAAGATGCTCCCGGATTGGTTTTCCCCGCTGCGGGCCGAATCGACATGGATCAGGTGCTGCAACTGCTCCTTCAGCGGTTGTTCATAGCCGCCGGCCTCCTCGTTGAGGATCACCAGGTCGGCGATCAACCCTTGCTTGCGCCAGTAGGAATGTGCCTGGATCATCTGGCGCACCAGGCTCAAATCTCTCGTCTCGCTGATGGCGACCAGGACGAGAGGCCGATCTCCGGAGATGCCATAGGTCCACAGACCGGCCTGGCCTTTGCGATTTTCCGCAATGTGTTTCGCGGTGGAGCGCAGGCGGGGATTGGGATAGAGCAGGTGGCCGGCCAGCTGCTGGAAACGGCGCGCGTCGTCAGGCGGGATCCGCAGCAGGCGCAACTCCAGCTGGGCCGAGACCCAGGCTGAATCCATGGCCAGGTCGATCGCACGGGGATCGCCGTACTTGTTCATCAGATCGATGACCTGTTCCCTGGTTTCGCCGGCTGCCAGAACCAGGGAAACCTGGACCCGTTCACCGGGCCCCATGGTCACATCCTGGCGCAGGCTGAGGATGGGGTCGAGGACGAAGCCCTGGCTGTTGCCGGGTTCCTGCACGGCGCCCATCGGCCGGGCGAGCGTGCGGCCCCGACCGATGAAGCGGCGCCGGTCGGATTCGAAACGCAGATCGTTCCCCGGGGCCTGGGCCGGGGTAAATCGGTGGGCGACATGGATTGGCGGATCACTGCTGCCGCGAGGCCTGCGGCAGGCCAGCAGCGCGTTCTGTTCCGGCAGCGCTTCGGTCTGGATGAACAGCTTGTTGAACGCCGGATGCTGGCGATCCGCATCGTGCGGTGCCAGCGCGAGTTCGATATAACTCGTCAGTTCGAGCCGGCGCTTGCGCGGGGAATGGTTGATCAGCGTCACCCGCCGGATCTCGACGTCATCTTCCGGTGCGACCACCACCTCGGTTTCACTTTCGATTCCATGATCCACGCGCCGGAACACGGCCCGATCCAGCGTGAAGTTGGTCAGGTATTCCTCGACCGTACCGCCGGTCGGCTGATAGGTATTGCACCACAACCGGTCCGTACCGGCCTCGCGGATATAACAGAAGGTTCCCCATGAATCCAGGGTACGATCCGATCGCCACCTCGTGATCGCGAAGTCTCCCCAGCGGCTGTAGCCGCCGCCGGCATTGGTCAGCATCAGTCCGTAACGGCCATTGCACAACAACTGGGTCTTGGGCGTGGCCGTGTGAGGCGTTTCAAACTGGCTGACCGAGGGAGCGACTTCGCCAAGGCCCCCCACTGATGAAACCCTCTCGCGTGTGGAGACGTGGTGCAGCGGGGGAACGTTCGGAACGCGCTCATGAAGCAAGGGTTCGACCGCGCGCACGCGAGGGTCGGATCGGAAGTGGCGCTGCAGGGAATCGCCATGGAGGAAATTGGTCAGTGCCAGAAAGCCCATACCCTGGTGGTGCGCCATGTAGGCCTGCACGATCACGCCTCGTTCGCCGGCGCGGCTTGATGGCTGGCTGTAGTCCAGGGCTTCGAAATACCCGTAGTCGCCGAGCAGCCCCAACCCGGCCAGTCTATTCAGGTTTTGCACCGCTGCCCGCGGCTCGATGCCGACGGCCAACAGGGTGGCATAGGGTGCGACCACGATCTTGTCCGCCAGGCCGCGTTTCAGGCCGAGTTGCGGCACGCCGAAAGCCTGATACTGATACGTTTTGTCATGATCAAGATCCGCGAAAGCGCACTCCGATATACCCCACGGCACACGGTGCTTGCGGCCGTAGGCGATGTGAATCACCACGGCTTCCCTGACGGCTTTATCCAGCAGCGAATTTCCCTGTGAGCGTTGGAACAGCAGCGGCATCAGGTATTCGAACATCGTCCCGGTCCAACTGAGCAGCGCCCGGCGCCGGCCGATGGCGCCGTAGGGCCGGCCCATGGCGAACCAGTGCTCGGCAGGGATGTCCCCCCGGGCGATGGCGATAAAACTGCCCAGCCGCACTTCGCTGGCCAGCAAATCGTAAAAGGCATGATCCAGTCGTCCTTCGGAGACATTGAACCCGATGGAAAACAGCCGCCGTTCGGCGTTGTAAAGGAAACCCAGATCCATCGAGGCCGAGAATTCGAGCACCTGTCGCCCGAGGCGCTCGGCCTCTGCCAGCGTCTCGCCGGCCAGCCATTTCGACGTGTTGAAGGCCTCCAGCACGCGATCGATCCAGTCCCGCAGGTCAGCCGCCGGTCCCGGCGCTTCCTGCCGGATGGCCTCGAGGGATGCGATGCAGGCGATCCGGCCGCGGGCCAGGTCCAGCAGCGAAGGTGCGTGTTCGATGGCCCGGCGAATAGCCGGCAGAGCGTCCGGCGCCAGCAGGGCGATTTCATCCGCCGTCTTCTCTGACAGAATCCCGATCCAGGCGAGGTAGCGATTGGCCAGTTCCTGCCAGGCTCCGTGCTGGGCCTCCAACTTTCTCAGCCAGCCGGATGCGCCCGTTTCACCTGCCGCGGGTGCCCCGGCCCGCGTAGACAGCTCCCGTATGAGATCCTCTCCCTGCCGCAGCAGGTCAAGTTTGCCGGCAAGCCGCCCCGGCGGCCCCGCCCACGCGCGCAGCAACTCGTCCAGGACTCGATCGTCCAATACCGTACCGGCCTTCTTCCTGTTCTCCTGCCGCAGCACCTCGCCGGTGTCGCGCAGACCGGAGAAGGCTTGCCCGTCCAGCAGCGGTGCCCTGATCAGCGCCTCCAGCCCGGGGGCCAGCGTCCAGAGAGCCCCCAGGAGATTGCCGCTGTCCACGGTGGAGACGTAGCGCGGGTTGAGGGGCGCCAGGGTCTGAATGTCGTACCAATTGAGCAGGTGCCCCTCGTGACGTTCAAGCTTGTCGATTGTTCCCATGGTCAGGGCCAGTCTCTCAATCACCTGATCCGAGGTTGAATACCCGAATTCACGGGAGCTGAGCAGACTGACCAGGTAGAGGCCGATGTTGGTCGGGCTGGTGCGCAGGGCCAGCCGGTCCTGATAGGCCACCTGGTAGTTGTCGGGCGGCAGCCAGGACGTTTCCTGCGTCACGAAGTCCGAGAAAAAGCGCCAGGTCCGCCGGGCGACAGTCCTCAGGAATTGCCGGTCTTCGGCCGGCAGCAGGTGCTGGAGCTGCTTCACCACCGGCCTGCGGTCGACGAGCCAGCCGATCACCGGGGAAAGAACCCAGAGCAGCAGCCAGGGAAAGGCCAACCAGAAGTTCTCCGGTCGACACCAGGCCACCGTGCATCCGACGATCACACTGAACAGGCTGGCCAGGCCCATGGAAAGCAGAACCATCGGCAATTTGATCCGGGTGCCGCGACTCGCCTGGGCCGAAGTCCACTCCAGCAGCCTCCGATGGGAAATGTGTTTTCGGTAGAAGACCCGGGCCACGGCGTCCAGCGCCGTCCAGGCCTGGTATGGCAGCAGGGCCGCTTCAACCAGCACCCGCAGCAGATCATGGGCTTTTTCGGCAACGGAGACGCCCCTGAAGCTCCGACCGCTCGTGACCCAGGTGAAGGGCTGCACCAGTGAATGAAAGAGCAGTTGGATGACCACCACCAGGGTGGCAACCCACCCGGCCCGGACGGAGGTCAGCCAGCCGACCATCAGCAGCGCCAGGCTGGCCGCCGGCAACAGGCTGCGTCGCAAATTATCGAGGATCTTCCAGCGGTCGAACAGGGTGAGCATGTTGGCGGTTCGGCCTCCACCGGGTTGCGGAACCCGCGGCAGGACCCAGTCCGCGATCTGCCAATCCCCGCGAATCCAGCGGTGCTGCCGCTTGATGTAGTTCTGGTAATCCTGGGGGAACTCGTCATAGAGCTGGATATCGCTGGCCAGTCCCACCCGGACGTGAGCGCCTTCGATCAGGTCATGGCTCAGCAGCAGCGCTTCGGGAAACCGGCCCGAAAGTGTCTGGCTGAAAGCGCGCACGTCATAGATGCCTTTGCCATGGTAGGAACCTGCCCCGGCCAGGTCCTGGTAGACATCGGAGACCGCGCTGGTATAGGGGTCGATGCCGATGGGATTCGAAAAGAGCCGGCTGAAGGGTGAACCGCTCGCGCTGGGCAGGGAAGGGCTGACCCCGGGCTGGATAATTGTGTAGCCCGACCGGACCCGGCCGGCGTCATCGAAGCGCACCCGGTTCAGGGGGTGGGCCAGCGTTTCGATCATCCGGCGGGCGGCATCGTGCGGAAGTTGCGTATCGCTGTCCAGGGTGATGATGAAGCTGACGTTGGCCAGCTGGTCCGGGTCACCCGCATACACCAGGGGATCGGCGGAGTCGGGCCGCAATCCGGCGATCAGGCTGTTGAGCTCCTCCAGCTTTCCCCGTTTGCGCTCCCACCCGATGAACCGCTGCTCTGATTCGCTCCATTTCCGTTCGCGGTGGAAAAGGAAGAACCGTGCACCGCCATAGCGCCGATTGAGTTCCTCGATGCGCTGGGTTATGGCCTCGAGCAGGGGCGCGTCAGTGTCACATCGAGCCTGGGCGGCGTCGGTGTAATCCGAATAAAGGCTGAAGAGCAGATTCGCCTCCTTGTTGGCAAGATAGCGGATCTCCAGCTTTTCCGCTTCGGCCTTGATCGTCTCGTGGTCTATCAGCATCATCGGCACGATGACCAGCGTCCGGTAGGCGTCGGGAATCCCCGAGGCCCGGAAATCCATCTTCGGCAGGATGCGCGGCGGCAGGAGCCGCAGCACGAGGTAATTCACGCCTTCCAGAGCGAGTTGGCTTCCGGGGACGAGCAGGAGCGCAGCGATGACCAACCGCGCTCCCGGGGCCAGAGCGGGCAGGCCAAACCCCAGGCACAGCAAAATGAAAGCAGCGGAGAACAGGGCCAGCCCGGTGAAATAGACCGCCGGGTGATGACGATAGACCAGTTGCATGACGCGGAACCGCAGCGTCTCACGACCCCCGATGCGTCGGACCAGGTCGTTCCGTTTTTCGCCAATCAGCCAGGTGCCGACGTGGACGGCCTGCTCATCCCGACCGGAATCGCTGCCGGCCTGAGCTGCCATCTCCAGGGCGAGACTGGCGACATGGACCTCGGACCGGCCGGACCCGCGGTGGAGGTCTTCAACCGCACGCCGGTAGCGGTCGCGGGTGGCGAAATCCATCCGGGGATAGATCCCGGCGGGGTCTTGCCGGAGCGTCAGCTCCACCCGGCTCAGTTTCTCGAAACATTCCTTCCAATCGAGCAGGGCGAGATGGCGCAGGCTGTTGAACGCATTCCCGATGGAAACCTGATCCCTGGTCTGGCGGATCTTTTCGCGCGTGCTGAGTTCGTTCGGGGACTTGTGGAGAGTGTGCTCCAGCCAGGCCCGCACCGGGATCCGGACGGCCTCTTCGTCATAGAGATAGTCAAGCAACTGCGCGGCGAAACAGGCGCTCGGGTGGGGTTGCGTTTCGGTCAGTTCCGCCAGGACCAAAAAGAACTGATTGGGATCCCGGCGGTTGGCGGCGATCAGCCGGTTGGCCCAGAAATTGGCACTTTCGTCTTCATGCAGTTCATCGAGGGCTCGTCGGGCCAACTGCCGGATCTGCTCGAGCAGGGCAATGCGCAGCATCTGGGGCACGACCCAGAGTTCGGCGATGGACAGCGGCGTCACCGACTGATAGGTCCGGATGTATGCCAGGATGTTTTCCTGATCCAGATGCAGGTCGGTTTGCGTAGCAAGTTCTCTTGCCAGGCCATAGATGCGCGGCAGCCCCTGGTCGGGTTCGCTGGCCAGAGCGGGCAACTGCCGGTAAAAACGCCTGGGCAGGTTCAGCCGGACGTCACGGGTGTTGCTCTCGAAGATATATTCGTTGTCCAGGAGCCATTCGCTGGTTGGCGGCGTCGACTGCTGCAGGCGATTCGCTTCGGAGAGATCAAGGCACGCCTGCTGGAATCGACTGAGACCCCGCTCGAGCCGCTTGAGCAACCTGTTGC
>JAQAZP010000070.1:0-15670 GCA_032127265.1 Acidobacteriota bacterium | reverse complement strand
GGAACTCCGGCCGGCCGGTTATTTAACGGAGAGATCTTGATCTCCCTTCTCCGGATCCTGAAATCGAAGGATCCGAAACGTGAAGGAGGAGTGCGAGGCGCGCGGGGTCGCTACGCTCCAAGTGACATCAGAATGCACCTGGCAGTGTTTCGGCGCCGATAGCTCGTGATTCTTCGCCCGCCCCATTCCATATCAACAGTGCAACCAATCATGAATCGAACAGCGAGTGACTTACGGATTTCTGTACCCTCGAGCAGCGAGCCAATGATTCGCTATTCCCGGTCTGCCCTGGACAACCTGGTCAAGGCGGCGGTACTGTCCGCAATTCCCTTGCTGGCCGTGGGGATCTACCTGACCTGGGATGAATTTCAGTCCCTGCTGGCAGTGATGCGTACCGGCCAGTTGACCCGCGTTTTGATGCTGACCGGCCAGGCCCTGCTGGTGATCAACGTCCTGGCGCTGGTCTGGAGAATCGTGCTGGTCAGGGGATACCGGCCCGCGCCGGAGTGCAGGGATGAAGACCTGCCGGACATCGCGATCATCGTGCCGGCGTACAACGAAGGCCGCCAGGTGCTGCAGACCCTGCGCAGCCTGATCAGGAGCGACTATCCGGCCGAAAAGATGCAGATCATCGCCGTGGACGACGGGAGCCGCGACGACACCTGGCACTGGCTCAAACAGGCGGCCGACCTCTTCCCGGGCCGGATCCAGCTGATCCGCTGTCCGGTGAACAAGGGCAAGCGCAACGCCCTGTACCAGGGGATCCGCAGGAGCAGCGGCCAGGTCCTGGTCACCGTGGACAGCGACTCCGAGGTCGAAGCCCGGACCCTGCGCCGCCTGGTCGGCCCCTTTGTCGCCGACCCGACCGTGGGCGCCGTGGCGGGAAATGTCCGGGTGCTCAACCGCAGCGCCGGCATGATTCCCCGAATGCTGGAGGTCAGCTTTACCTACAGCTTCAATTTCATCCGGGCCAGCCAGAGCCGGGTCAACACGGTGATGTGCACCCCCGGGGCGCTTTCCGCGTACCGGCGCTGCGTGGCCGAGGAGGTACTCGACGAGTGGCTGAACCAGCGGTTTCTCGGCCGGCCGGCCAACATCGGTGAGGACCGGGCAATGACCAACCTGATCCTCCGCTCGGGCTATCACGTCCTGTTCCAGCAGGATGCCACGGTCCTGACCAAGGTGCCCACCGGGTACCGAGGGCTGTGCCGGATGCTGCTGCGCTGGGCGCGGAGCAACATCCGCGAAACCATCGTCCTGACCCGGTTCGCCTTCCGCCGCTTCCGCACGACGCCGGCCGCCGGTGCGCGGGTCAACCTGCTGCTGCATTTGCTGGGCATGACCATTCCGCAGGTCCTCAGAGCCTCCACCGCCGTCTTTCTCTTCATCAGCCCGTTTGTTTTCGGCCTGCACCTGATGCTGGGTATGGCGGTGGTGGCCACCATCCCGGCCCTGGTCTACCGGCTGCACTTCAGCAACGGCAACTGGTTCTGGGCCTACCCCTTTGCCCTGTTCTGGCTCGCCGGGCTGGCCTGGATCGCCCCCTACGCGCTGCTCACACCGCACAAAACCGGCTGGCTGACCAGGGATCTTCCGGCAGCGGCAAAGACATCCGTTGTGCTCCGCCCGGTCAAGGTCCACCGGGCGGCCTGAGCCTTTTCCCGACTACCGTATACGCCCCGTTCATGTTTCAGGGTCTGTGCCGTTCCCATAGCCTCCAATGTAACACCCCTCCCGAGCGGCAGGTTGCGCAACTGGGAGAGGCTCTCCTCCTCCTGCTCGTCCAGCGTCAGCCGCATCTCCCGCTCGCCGTCCTCGGTGCGGTAGCGCTGCAGCCGCCGGCCGCGGTAGGTCAGCGAAATCACCTCGGCCGGCTGGTTCAGCGGCACGCCGTAGAGCCGGGCCGGAAGAGTCGTCGGACCACGACCAGTCGACCTCGGAGGGCGGATGATGGAGCACGTGGGATGGCATGGGGAACAGCCGGTTTGACTGGTCCGCGCGGAGACAGTAAGATGCGCATCCCCGGTCGCTGACCGATGCGGAAGTGGTGGAGGTTTCAGGGCTCGATGGATAGCGGAGACGGCAAGTGCGAACCGGGCGGGAAGCACGGGATCGTCTACATTCTGCCGGTGCTGGAGACCGGAGGCGCGCAACGTCAGCTGCGGGAACTTCTCCTGGCGCTCGACCGGTCCAGGTTCGATCCGATCCTGGTGGGATTCGACGGGCAGAAGAATGATTACGTCCCCCACCTGGAGGCCACGGGCACGCCCGTGGTGCTGCTTCCCAAGAGACCCGGGTTCGATCCCCTGGCGGTGTTCAGGCTGGCCCGCTTCCTGCGCCGGACGAAGCCGGCGATCATCCACGCCCTCAACTCCTCGGGGAACCGCTACGGCGTCACCGCCGCTGTCCTGGCCGGTGTGCCGGGACGCATCACCAATGAACTCAATTACTTCCAGTGGGAGCGGTCGAAACGCCATGACCTCCTCGACCACATCATCGGGCGCTACACCGACCGGGTGGTGGCCAACTCGCACTACGTGAAAACGGTCTTTGGCCGGGCGACAAAGATTCCGCAGCAGAAGATCGATGTGATTTACAACGGGTATCGCGTCGGCCGCTACGAGGCGGTTTCCCGGGATGACGACGCGAGGAGGGACAAACGCCGCGAACTCGGCCTGCAGGATGACCGCGTCGCCTTCGGGATCATCGCCCGCCTGGCCAAAGTCAAAAACCACCGGATGCTGCTCCGGGCCAGCCGCATGCTGAACGAGAGCGGTCATGCCCACCAGGTGGTGGTGGCCGGAGACGGGCCGGAGCGGGCCGGTCTCGAATCGCTCGCCCGGGAGCTCGGGGTGTCCGGCAGTGTCGCTTTTCTGGGAAACCGGACCGACCCGCTGGAGGTCACTGGCGCCCTCGACGTGACCCTGCTCACCTCGACCACGGAGAGCCTCTCCAACGCGATCATCGAATCGCTGCTCGCTGCCCGGCCGGTGATCGCCACCGACGTCGGCGGAAATCCCGAACTGATCACCGACGGCCGGAACGGCTTCCTCGTGCCCAGCGATGACGCCGAGACGCTCGCCGCCCGAATGCGGCAGCTCATCGAGAACCCGGGGTTGATCCGGCAACTGGGGGCCGCCGCACGCGACGATGCCGTGAAGACCTTCAGCGCCGAACGGATGATCCGGTTGACCGAAGGGCTCTACGACGAGATCCTCGAGTCTCACTGACGGGTGGTGGGTTCCCAGGTCACCGCTCGCTTCCCGCTGAGCCAGTACCACATGCCCTTGAGCGCCGCCGCGTTGACCATCAGGAAGTAATAGGGTGCATAGATGACGAAGGGGGCCCCGCCCCTTCCTGCTCCGGAAAGCCGTCCGGCGAGGGCGAGCAGCAGGATCGCCGCCTGGACGGCGAAAAGGAACCAGTAGATCGGGGGGCGGCCGCCCAGCGCCAGTGCCAGGTTGAGCAGGAAGATCACCGGGAAGAGGGCCGCCACGGCCCGCCGCAGAAACTGCCGGCTGATCATCTGGATGGCGTAGACCCCGGTGCGCAACGGATTGGCCAGATGCCTCATCAGCCAGAATCCGCGAAGGCCGCGCTGAATGATCCGCACCTTGCGGCGGAACTCGTCGTGCGACGAGGGGGCCACGTCCTCGTATGAAAGGGCCAGGGGTTCATAGATCAAACGGTAGTCCTGGTCGCGGATCAGGGTGGAGAGATAGTAGTCGTCGGCCACCGAGGCGTCGGGGATGGGGCGGAAGATATCCCTTCTCACGGCGAGCATCGATCCTTCGGCGGAGACGATGCTGCCCAGCAGGTTTTCACGCCGCTTGGAGAATTTCTCGTAGCGCAGATACAGGCCTTCGCCGGCCCCGGACACCACCTCGCCGGGATTGCGGTAGATCTTGTCGCCCCACACGCCGCCCACCTCGGGGTCGGCGAAATTGCGGACGAGCTTGAGAATGGCCAGCGGATCGTAGATCACCGACGCGTCGGAAAAGACCACGATCTCGCCCCGCAGCCGGGGGACCGACTCGTTGAGCATCCGCCCCTTGCCCCGCCGCTGCGGGTAGGCGAAAAGAGTGATTCCCTGCTCGATGAAGCGTCTGGCGATCTCCACCGTGCCGTCCGACGAACCGTCGGAGGCCACGACGATCTCCAGCTTGCCCTCGGGGTACTCCAGAGCCAGGCTGTTTCTTATTTTCTCCTCGATGATCCGCTCTTCGTTGAAGGCCGACACGAGCAGGGTCACCGATGGCCGGTGGGCGTCATCGATCCGTACTCGTTTGCGGATGAAGGTGGAGAGCAGAACGAGCAGCAGCGGGTACCCGAAATAGGTATAGAGGACAACGAGAACACAAAACCAGAAGAGGATTTCCATCGCCCCTCCGACTACTGCCGGCAGCGTGCCGTCCGATCCTGAAAGGCGTCGTACCAGAGCATGAAGTTGGTCAGCCCCCAGATGGAGCGGCTGTTATCCAGTTTTCCGTCGAGATGATCCTGAAGTATTGTCTGAACGTACGCGGGAGAGAACAGGCCGACCCTGGACAGCGAGGCCGGGGACAGAAGATCCTGCACCATTTCCCTCAGCTCACCCTTGATCCAGTGGGAGATGGGCAGGCTGAAGCCCTGTTTCCGGCGGTGCAGAATCGTATCGGGCAGGATCCCCTTCATCGCCTTCTTGAGAATGTACTTCTTGACCAGGCCCTTGAGTTTCATCTGCGGCGGCAGGCTGGCCGCGAATTCCACCACGGTGTAATCGAGGAGCGGCACGCGGTCCTCGAGGGAAACCGCCATGCTCATCTTGTCCACTTTCATCAGGATGTCGTCCACCATGTAGACCTTGGCATCGATGTACAGCAGCTTGTCCAGTTCGTGCGCCGCCGGGGCCGAATCGAAAAGGTTGGAATAGACGGTCGCGGTGGCCGGCGGGGAGATGGCGGCCAGGTACTCGGGGGCGTAGAGACTCCGTTTCTCCTCCTCGGACAAGATCAGCTTCCAGCAGAGGTGGGCTTCGGCCGGACTGAGGTGATACCCCGCCATCAGCCGCTTGGCCCGGTAGTCGAAACTCCCCTTGCTGTCCGAAACGGGAAGCATGTTGACCGCCGGCTGGAGCAGGCCCCGCACCAGAAACCGGGGAAGTCTTTTCAGCATCCGGGCAAATTGGTGCGCTTCATAGGTAGCGTAGCCCGCGAACATCTCGTCGCCGCCGTCGCCGGAGAGGGCGACGGTCACCTCCCGCCGGGCCAGTTCGGAGACGTAGTAGGTGGGGATCGCGGAATGATCGGCGAACGGCTCGTCGAGGTGCCAGGCCAGCCGGGGAAGGATTTCGGCGGCCGCGGGCCGCACGATCTCCTCCCGGTGATCGGTCTCGAAATGATTGGCGATGATCCGGGCGTATTCGAGTTCGTTGTACGACGACTCCTCGAACCCGATGGAGAAGGTCTTCACCTGGCGGTTGAACCAGCGGCTGATGATGGCCACCACGGTGCTGGAATCGATGCCGCCGCTGCTCATTACGCCGAGCGGCACATCGCTGATCAGGTGGCGTTTGACCGCGGCCTTGAGCAGTTCCAGGAGCCGTTCGGCATACCACGCCTCGGGACGTGGTTTGCCGTTCGAACCGTCGATGCCGCCGTAGCGCAGGTTCCAGTATTGCCGAACCTCCATCCGGCCGTCCTGCCACTTGAGATAGTGGCCCTGCGGCAGCTTGCGGACCGAGCGGTAGATGGTTTCCGGGGCCGGAATGTAATTCAGCGAGAGGTAGTTGTGGAGCGCCGTCGGATCGATCTCCCGGGGAAGTTCCGGGTCTTCGAGAAGGCACTTGATCTCGGAGGCGAAGAGCAGGCGGTCGGGGCCGGCCCAGTAATAGAGGGGCTTGATCCCGATCCGGTCCCGGACCAGGAAGAGGCTTCGGCGGTCGGCGTCCCAGATGGCGATGGCGTACATTCCGTTGAGCCGCTGCACCATCTCCACCCCCTCTTCCTCGTAGAGATGAAGCGCCACCTCGGTGTCGCTTCGGGTGGTGAACCGGTGCCCCTTGGCGATGAGCTCTTCACGGAGTTCAGGGAAATTGTAGATTTCGCCATTGCAGACGATGGCCAGGCGCCCGGTTTCGTTGTAGATCGGTTGCCGCCCCGAGGAGAGGTCGATGATCGAGAGGCGGCGCATCCCCATCCCGAAGCCCCGGTCGGTGTAAATCCCCTCGTCATCGGGGCCGCGATGGCGCATCACATCGCACATCCGGTGGAGCAGGTCACCGGAGACGGGACGCTCCATGTCCCTGGTATACAGAAATCCGCAAATCCCGCACATGAGTTTCCTCTCGTCCAGCAGTATTGCGCCCGGTCCCGGGCTCGCATTCAGGCGTCAACCGGGAGGACATTCCGGAAATCTGCGGTGGATCCCGTCCGGGGAGCGAAAATGTACCACGGAAGGTACCACAGAAGCCGGGGGCGATCAACGAACGGCGCACACTCTGTACCAGCAACGTGAAAGTGTCCCCGCCACCGGCAATGCTGAAATGCCCCCTCGATGATCTGGGAGGAGCGCCGAACGGGGGAGACGCTGACATCGAGCCGCTGTCCGGTCTTTTATCGGCAGGAATGTCCGGGGAGCTTACTCCCCGTTTGTTGCGGCGGACTTGGGCCTTCGGTCGGCGGCCCCCCTGTCGCTACGGCCGGCCTGGCATTCCCCGAAAAAGCCGAGCTGTTTCCTGACATTGATATGGATGTCGTGCTCTCGGAGCACCTCCTCGCGGCCCCGTGCGGCCACCGCTTCTCTCAGCCCCTGGTCGGCGATCAGCCTTTTCATCGCCACGGCCAGGGCCGCGCTATCCTGCTGCTCCACCAGCAGCCCGGTCTTGCCGTCAATGATCAGTTCGGGGATGCCGGCGGTATTGGTCGAGATGGCCGGCACCCCCAGCGCCAGGGATTCGATCAGGGCGTTGGGCAGGCCTTCCATCTTGCCGTTCTTCTCGATGATGCTCGGGAGCACGAAGATGTCGGAGCGGAGGAAGCGATCCTTCACCTGG
Organism: Acidobacteriota bacterium; assembly: GCA_032127265.1. Lineage (GTDB taxonomy): Bacteria > Acidobacteriota > JAQAZP01 > JAQAZP01 > JAQAZP01 > JAQAZP01. The sequence goes on along the minus strand of JAQAZP010000070.1, from coordinate 8,637 downwards.
TGATGGGGGAGTATGCCGGGCAGGAAGAAGCGGTCACCGATGCCGGCCTCGGCAATTCGGGCTTCCAGGTCGGCCCGGTCCTCCCCTTCACCGATGACCGAACACTCGAAGTCGATTCCCTCTTTGGCAAGGCTGCGGCAGGCTTCGATCAGGAAGGGGATCCCCTTGTATCGTTGGAGGCTGGCCACCGAGAGAATCTTCACCGTCCCATCGATCCGGTAGTCGGTCTTCGGCTGGTATTCCTCCAGACGGAGCCCGTAGCGCACTCCCCTGATCTTGCCCGGATCCATGTCCGGGCAGATCTCGAGGAAATACCTCCGGTTGAGATCGGAGATGGCCACCACCATGTCGGCTCGCCGAAGTTTTTCATCCAGCATTACGGTATCGGTGAAGATGTCCTGGGCATGCGGCGTCATGCTGAAGGGGATCCCGGTCAGCCAGTTGATGATGATGCCGCATACCGCCGGCTGTTTGGCGAAATGCGCGTGAATGCGCTCCAGCCCCTGCTTCCGGGCGACATCTGCGAAATAGACGCACTTGGGGAGCAAGGCCATGGTTTTGAGCAGGAACCGGGCGCTGCGGCAGGTGTGGCGGATCAAATAGAACCAGAGGGAGAGGTAGCGCAACGGCTTCCTGAAGAGGAACGAGAGGTTCGCCGCAACGAGAGGCAGGGAGAAGAAAAAGGCCGAATAAAATGTTCTCTCCTGCATCGTCTTCGTTTCCTGGTGCTGGACGGGGTAGTTGCGGATGGTCTTCAGCGAGAAGAGGGTCACCTGCACACCGAGAGTCAAAAGCTCGGTCATCTCCCGAAGAATGAAGGTCTCGGTGACCTTGGGAAATTCCACCACCACGTATCCGACTTTTTGAGGCCTCTCCGCCATCTCTTTCCACCGCCTCCACCCTCAGGGTCGGGTGAGTTCCCGTGTTTCCTGAAATACGCGCAACCTTGGATCATCGAGCCGATCGCTGCGGGAGCGTATCCCCCATGAATGCCGCACAAAATCCTGCGCTGAAAATGTATAGTGGTTCCCTGGCCGGTGTCAATTTTTCTCGAGCTTTCCCGGGCGCAACAACGCTCAGATCCTTGGAAATAATCTCCAGATCATTTCAGGAGAGTTCTTTTCCGGGATCCTGGCCATGCTGACCTCAACCCTGCGCCGGGGCAAACCACTCCCTGAATCCCAACCCCAGTTCTGATGAATGATTTTCAGGCCGGTTCCCATGCGTCCCAACCGGGCGGCCTGACCCTTTTCCCGACGACCATACACGCACCGTTCATGTTTCAGGGTCACCGGTGTACCCATCAGGTCGTTTGTTTTATATGATATTTTGATATTTCCAATATATTTATATTACTTAATGATATAAATTTAAGTGCCTTCACACTTCCCGGGTTTTCCGCCCCCGAAACGTCACCACCCGCCAGGCGCGGACGATGCCCCGGCCGACGAGAGCAAAGCCGTCCTCGGCCAGCGAGGCGGTGGTGGGCAGCAGAACAGAGGTGGGGAAAGTGGAGGGCACCAGGCCCACCAGAGTGGTGATCGCGGTCATCAGGATCGGGCGCAGCCGTTCGCGGCCGCCGCGGATCATCGCCTCGTGGCGCGGCATCCCCCGGCGGCGATACATGTTGATGTGCTCGATCATCACGATACCGTTGTTTACCACCACGCCGATGAGCAGCAAGAGGCCGATGGCCGCCGGCTGGTTCAGCGGCACACCATAGAGCGCGGCCAGCTCGGGCAGCAGCTCGCGCAGCTTCGCCCGGGCCAGGGCCATAGAACGGTCGTTTGAATGGCCCTCATCCATGTAGATGCGGGTCAGGAACCAGCGGTCGCTCCAGAAGCTGTAGTGGTGAACCGATAAATTGCCGTCCGGGACGGCTCCCCATTATACAAGTTTTTCTTCCCCGGTCGTTCTTGATGGGGACGGTGGATCTGCCGGATGGCTACCTCGGATTTTATTTTTACAATGGAGAGGGCGGCACATCAAAGCTGATGGGTTTCACCATCCGGAACGGTTTCTCGTCAATCTCAGGCGCCGCAGTGAGCTGCATGAACCGCTCCCCCTGGATTGCGGGCAATCGCTTTGTGAACAACCACTGCGACGGCGACTGGCAGGACGATATCGTGGTTGGTTGCGGCCTGGACCCGAATGCGGGAACACCGTTCAAGGTCTTCCGTTACCGGAGTGATGGAACCGGGGTGGAAATGATCCTCTTTGTAGACACATCTTATCCCCTTAGCTGGTCGCACGAGACCAGGGTGTCCACCGGGCGGCTCTGATGCAGTTTTTGGCGATAATTCGAGGAGTCAAAACAATGAAGATCAGAATAACACTCACGATGATTTTCCTGATGTTGCCGCCGCTGCTCAGTTCCGCGGCGATCATCCGCGTGCCGGCGGACCAGCCAAACATCCAGGCCGGGATCGATGCTGCGGTAAATGGAGATACCGTCCTGGTGGGCGAGGGCACCTGGACCGGCCCGGGCAACCGGCTGATCAACTTCAACGGCAAGGAGATCACCGTGCGGTCGGAACACGGTCGGGATCGTTGCCTCATCGACCTCGATGGCCAGGGCCCGGCATTCTATCTGGTGAACGGGGAGGGGCGTGATGCGAAAATCCAGGGGTTCACCATCTGGTACGGACATTCAAGCCTGGCCGGCGGAGCGCTGCACTGCGGCGGCGCCTCGCCCACCATCACCGGCTGCCGTTTCTCGATGAACGAATCCGACGCCGGCGGCGGGGCCATCCACTTCTTCGGCGGGGCCCCGATCATCGAGTTCTGCCAGTTTTCCAACAACTCGGCGACAGGTGAGGGCGGCGCCATCAACTGTCGGGGCAACGCCTACATTGCTGCCCGCTGGTGCCGGTTCCAATCGAACAGCGCCGACGAGGGCGGAGCCGTCTGTGCAAAGGATGGATCGAGCATTACCATCTCGAATTCCGTAATGACAGGCAACGGCGCGATCTCGCACTGCGGGGCGGTGCATTGCGAAGACAACGGATCGAGTGTCAGCCTGAGGAACTGTGTTGTCACGGAAAACACAAGCGCAATGTACACCGGCGGAGTGGGGATCCTGCGTGGAGCTCATGGTTCGCTCGATAACTGCCTGATCACCGAAAACGTGGCGGACTGGCACACCGGCGGCATCCATGTGGGCGGATCGGACCCGGATCCGAGCACGCTGCAGATGGCCTTCACCACCATTGCCAACAATCAGGCGGTTTACGCCGGAGGCATGGGTTGCGGCGGGGGGAATGTGACGATCAACTCCTGCATTGTGTATGGAAATGTTGCGGATACAGGGTCGCAATTCAATGTTACGTCCGGGAATTTCGATGTGCGCTATTCATGTGTCCAGGGCGGCTGGTCCGGCACCGGAAATATCAATGCGGTCCCGTGGTTTACCGAAGGGCCATTCGGTCACTACTATCTCAGCCACCGGTCGGCTGGGCAGGCTTTTGACAGCCCCTGTATTGATGCCGGTGATCCTTCATGGAACCCTTACCCCTCCACCACCAGCACCCAAGGCGAGTGGGACACGGTCCGGGTGGACATGGGATACCACCGATTGCCGGGACGAATAGTGGCCGGACCCGGGCCGGGTTACGAAAACCCGCCGTTGGTTCGAGTGATGCCGATGACCGACTTTGCCTCACCGGCGCAGGAATTCTCGGCTTACGGTGTTCCGCATTACGGGGTGAATGTCTGCACGGGCCGTGTCTGGGAAACGGCTGAAACCGAAGACACCGACCAGATCATTACCGGTGCCGGTCCCGGGGCCGTGTTTGGTCCCCATGTTCGGGGTTTTTTTGTCGACGGCAGCCCGATCCCCGGCCTGAGTTTCCTGGCCTACGGCACGGACAAGTTCGGCGTCAACGTGGCCGCCGGTCACACTGAATCAGGATACAATAATGCGATCATCACCGGCGCCGGGCCGGGTGCGGTATTCGGTCCCCACGTGCGGGGCTTCCGCTATGACCAGGCCACGCAGACGGTGAGCCCCATCCCCGAAATCAGTTTTTTCGCTTACGGCACGCTCAAGTGGGGAGTCAATGTGGCCTGCGGCGATATCGATGGCGATCACCTTGACGAGATCATCACCGGTGCGGGGCCGGGTGCGGTTTTCGGCCCCCACGTGCGGGGCTGGAATGTTGACGGAGGTCCGGCCGTGCCGATCCCCGGGGTCAGCTTCCTGGCCTACGGCACAAACAAGTTCGGTGTCAACGTCAGCTGCGGTGACATCGATGGTGACGGCATTGACGAGATCGTCACCGCTCCGGGTCCGAGCAATGTGTTTGGCGCGCACATCCGGGGTTGGAACTTCGACGGGATTGCTTTGGAAGAGTTGCGTTACTGCAGCGCCTTTGCCTGGCCGCCGGGCCAGGCGCTCTGTGGTGCCAACGTCTATGCCGAGGCTGATATGGATCACGATGGCTTCAACGAAATTATCGTTGGCGGGGGGGCCGACCCGGACATCGGCACACCGGTGATTGTTCTCGATTACTCCAGCGGAGAAGGGCTCTTCCCGCTGTGCTCGTTCGACGCGTTTTCCGCAGGTTTCACACACGGAACGAAGGTGGCTTCTGGAACGATTTGATCGGGATGTGATGAGGCTTATGTAAAGCGGTTTCCTTAGCCGGTGTCAATTTTCCAGAACCGTTCCCGGGCGCAACAACGCTCAGATCCCTGGAAATAGTCTCCAGATCATTTGGGAGAGCTCTGTAGGCCCTCGCGCTCAGCGGACCATGCTGGTCGAGGAACTGCTCATCGTAAGCATCGAAGAACAGATCCAGGTTCTCGCGGATCGCGAGGTGCAGGTCGGTCCGCTCCGGCCTCCGGGGCCGGTAGATGTTCGGTGCGCCCTGGTCCATCCGAACCAGGAGGAGCAAGATCACTGCCGGAGGGCAGAAGGGTCAATAAGCAGATTTATACCGGCTCGGATGGAAACCGCGGTTGACGGATCGGAAACCTGGACGACGCTCTCCGTCGACTACGGGAGGTGGCCCTCACGCCTCCCCTGCCTCCGCCCCCGAAACGTCGCCACCCGCCAGGCTCGGGCGATGCCCCTTCCCACCCAGGCGAAGCCGTCCTCGGCCAGGGAGGCGGTGGTGGGCAGCAGAACAGAGGTGAGGAAGGTGGAGACCACCAGGCCGCCCATGATCACGAGGGCCATGGAGTAGTAGTAGATCCCGGCCAGGGCCGGCTTCTGCACCACGATGGGCACCAGGCCCACCAGGGTGGTGATGGCGGTCATCAGGATCGGGCGCAGCCGTTCGCGGCCGCCGCGGATCATCGCCTCGTGGCGCGGCATCCCCCGGCGGCGATACATGTTGATGTGCTCGATCATCACGATACCGTTGTTTACCACCACGCCGATGAGCAGCAAAAGACCGATGGCCGCCGGCTGGTCGAAATCCACCCCGGTGAGATAGAGGGTCCAGAAGGCGCCGGCGGCGGCAAAGGGCAGGGCCACCATCAGCCCCAGGGCCTGGCGCACCGACTCGAAGAGACCGGCCATCACGGCGAAGATCAGCAGCAGAGCCAGGGTGAGGTCCACCAGGAACTCCTCGGTCTTCTCCTTTCGCCGCTCCTGGAGATCACGGAAGGTGTAGCTGTAGCCGAAGGGGAAGTCCACCGACTCCAGGGCCGCGGTGACCCGCGGCAGGTAGTCGTCGATGGTGCCCTCCTCGTAACGGGCGCCGACCCAGACGCTGGTGATCCGGTCATCCCGCTGGATCCGCTCCGGGCCCGGGGCCAGGCGGAATCCGGCCAGCGAGGCCAGGGGGATCTTCTCCCCCTCGGCGGTCCAGAGCGGCAGGTTGCGCAGCTGGGAGACGCTCTCGTTCTCCTGCTCGTCGAGGGTCAGCCGCATCTCCCGCTCCCCCTCCGGGGTGCGGTAGCGCTGCAGACGCCGGCCGCGGTAGGTCAGCGAGATCACATCGGCCGGCTGGTTCAGCGGCACACCGTAGAGCGCGGCCAGCTCGCGGTCGAGGTCGACGAACAGCTCCATCCCTCCCGACTGGCTGCTGGCCCAGGGGTCGACGAGGCCCGGAATATCCTGAAGGCGGAAACGGACCTCCTGGGCCAGTTCGGCCAGCACGCCGCTGTCCTCCCCCACCAGCTGGAAGGCGATGGATTTGCCGCCGCCGCCTCCGTGGCGATGACCCCCGCCGCTCTGGTCCTCCACCATCAGGTTGACCCCGGGCAGCTCGGGCAGCAACTCGCGCAGCTTCGCCCGGGCCAGGGCCATGGAACGGTCGTTGGAGTGGCCCTCATCCATGTAGATGCGGGTGAGGCTGAAGCGGTCGCTCCAGAAGCTGTAGATGTGTTTGGCGTTCATCTCCCCGCGGTGCGGCTCGAGGATTTTCTCCACCATGGTGATCGCCTGTTCCTTGCGGGCCAGGCTCAGCGGTTCGCTGAACTCGTAGCGCAGGGAGACAAAAACCTCGGAGCGGTTGGCGTCGAAGTTTTTGTCCACCTTCATGAAAGGGAAGATACCCGATCCGACCACCGCCAGGCCGATCAGCGGGGTGATCCAGCGGTGCCGGAGGTTGAAGGCCAGCACCCGTTCATGGCCCTTCTCGATGCGTACCATCAGCTTGCTGCGCGGCCTTTGGCGGGTGCGGATGACGTGCGAAGTGACCAGGGGGATCATGGTCTGGCTGATGAACAACGAGGCGAGCAGGGTCAGACAGACGGTGATCCCCAGCTCACGAAGATAGATGTTCATCTCGCTGGGCTTGTTGAAGATCAGCGGCAAAAAGACGATCACCGAGGTCAGGGTGGCCGCGGTCACCGCGGTGGCCACCTCGCGGGAGCCCACCCGGGCGGCCTCGACCCGCCCCAGCCCGGCCTGCTGGTGGCGGTAGATGTTCTCCATCACCACCACCGCATTGTCCACCAGCATGCCGATACCGACGATCAGCCCGAGCAGGCTCAGGGTGTTCAGTGTCTTGCCCTGGGCCCAGATGATGCCGCAGGCCACCACGATGGAAAAGGGGATGCAGGCCACGGCCACCGCGGTCATGCTGAAACGGCGGAGGAAGCCGAAAAGGACGATGGCGGCGAGGATGGCGCCGAAGATGCCGGTAAAGGTCAGGTCGCCGAGGGTAGTGCGGATTTCGTTGCCCTGGTCGAACCAGATGAGGAAGCTGACGCCCTCCAGTTCGGGGTCGCTGTTCATCTCCTCCACCCGGGCCCGCACCTCGTCACAGATGGTCACCGAGTTGGCCGCCGCCTCGGCGGTCACCGTGACCCCGATGGCGAAGTTCCCGTCCAGGTGCCGGCCGTATTCCAGCGGCGGCTCCTCGTAGACCACGTCGGCCACGGCGGAGAGTCGCAGCCCGTCCGGTCTCAGGGGCAGGTCGGCGATCTGTTCCAGCGAGCGGAAGGTGCCCAGGGTGCGCAGGGTGTACCGCCGGTCCGGGTCGCGGATCACCCCCAGGCTCTGGTCAAAGTTGGAGTCGCGGACCAGGCGCAGCACGTCGCGCACGTCCACCCCGTGGGCCTCCAGGTCGTCCACCCGGAGGTTGATCCGCACCTCGCGGGGATTGACCCCGTCCAGCCGCACCTGGGCCACCCCGGGGATCCGTTCCAGCGGGCGCACGATCTTCCGCTCCAGCAGGTCGTAGCTCTCACTGAGGTCGCGGGGCGAAGAGAGCCGGCCCTCGAGCACCGGGGAGTCTTCTTCCCGCATCCCCCAGCTGCCGCCGATGGTGATGTCACCGATGGTGTCCGGCAGGTCGCGGCGGATGCGGTCGATCTTGTCCTGCACCTCGGCCCGGGCCAGACTCATGTCGTGGCCCCACTCGAACTCCAGCCGCACCCGGCCGGAATCGGCGTCACAGTCGGAGCGCATGCTCTTGACCCCTTTGACCGAACCGAGCACCTCCTCCAGCGGGCGAACGATCAGCCGTTCGGTCTGCTCGGGGGTGGCGTTGGGGAAGGGGACCCGCACATGCAGCTGGGGCTGCTCCACATCGGGGAGAAAGGCCAGGGGGAGGCGCTCCAGGGCCACCGCGCCGAGGACCACCATGCAGACCAGCATCATCACCGTGGTCACCGGTCGCTTGATGGCCAGTTCGGGCAGGGTCATGATTGTTCTCTCCGCACCCGGGAGGGCACCACGTAGTACACCGCCGGGATCACCACCAGGGTGAGGAAGGTGGAGAAAACGAGGCCGAAGGAGACGGTGATGGCCAGCGGCGCCCGAAGCTCGGCCCCCTCGCCGATGGAGAGGGCCATGGGGATCAAGCCCAGCACGGTGGTCAGGGTGGTCATCAGGATCGGCCGCAGGCGCACGTGGCAGCCGGTGACCAGCGCGTCCATTTTCTCCATCCCGTCGCGCCTCAACCGGTTGACCTTGTCGATGAGCACGATGGCGTTGTTGACCACGATACCCACCAGCATCACCGCGCCGATAAGCACGATGACGCTGATTTCAGTGCCGGTGGCCAGCAGGCCGATCACCGCGCCCACCAAGGCCAGGGGGATGGTGAAGAGCACCACGAAGGGGTGGACCAGCGACTCGAAGGTGGCGGCCATCACCAGGTAGACGAGAAAGACGGCCAGCAGCAGGGCGAAGCGCAGGCTGTTGAAGGAGACCTGCATCTCTTCGCTCTGACCGCCCAG
>JAQAZP010000069.1:0-10443 GCA_032127265.1 Acidobacteriota bacterium | reverse complement strand
GAGACTGGAAGCTGGCCCTGCTCCAGCGCTTGTCCGTGACGGAGATCCTCAACCCCGGTCTGCTGCTGGAATATCACGAGGCCCTGCTCTTCATCCGTGTCTACCCCGACGACCGGGATGTTTTCAATATCGCGCGCAAGGAATGCGCCGACTTCGGCCGGCGAGTTCTCCTGCTGAAGAAGGAGGACCCCGATGCCGCCGACGTGCTGAATGAGGAAGCAATACCCGAGACCAGCGTCAGCTACCAGTATGACCACACCACCGTGGCCGAACTGGTGAAGTGGTACGGCGATGCGCTGGAGATCCAGTGGGAGGAGTTCGAGGACACCGGGAAACTCGACGCCCTCCTGCCGCTGCTGGCCTCCTGGGCGGAGAGTGACGGTCTGGACCTGGCCCCGATTTCCACCGAGGAGTGGGTCAATCTGGCCCGGGGCAACGGCGGACAGACCGGTCTGCAGTGGCTGCTGGCCGGCCTGGAAAAGCTTCGAGTCCCCTACCTGGTGAAACGCCAGCTCTACGATACCCTGGAACTTCCGGTGGCCTGGCAACTGGGTAATTCGACGGCCTGCCGGACTCACGCCCGGGTTACATCAGGCAAGCCTTACGTTCACGAGGGCCCACTGCTGAGGAAAATTGAGAATTTCAATGAGGAAGTGAAACGGCCGCTCGAGCGGATCAGTCTGGCCTCTCCGCAATCCGCCAGGCAGCTGATTAAAACCATCCGCTGTGCCCTGGCCGTGCGCCACCGCGGCCTCTACCCCGTGGAATATGCATCACCCGCTGAAGTGATCGTGGCCCGATGCAACCGCGGTTACCAGCTGGTGCTCTTCGGCATGAAACCGGAATACCGCCTGCCCATGGAGAGCGACTATGCCGCACTGATCATCAAGAACGGCTATGTCATCGGCTACGGGGTGGGCGCGATCCTCTTCGACCAGTGCGAGATTGCGATCAATATCTTTGACACCTGGCGGGGCGGCGAAGCGGCCTACATCTTCTCCCAGTATCTTCGGGTCTTTCACCAGCACTTCGGCTGCACCCGCTTCAGAATGGAGCGCTACCAGGTGGGATACGAGAACGACGAAGGCCTGCAGTCCGGATCCTTCTGGTTTTACCGCAAGCTGGGGTTCATCTCCGAAAACCCGAAGGTGCGGGCCCTGTGCGATAAAGAGATGAAGAAGATCAAGCGTACACCGGGCTACCGCACCTCCATCGACACCCTGAAAAAGCTGGCGGTGAGCGACATGTATTACACAATGAAGGGCAATCCGGAGCGGGACGGAGATGCTTTCCCCCTCACCGGGCTGAGCCTGAACACCACCAGGTTGATCGGAGAGCGTTTCGGCGGCGACCGGAAGAAAGCGCTGGCCGAGTCCGCAACTGCCCTGTCCGCCACGCTGAACTGCCGCGGCCGGGAACAGTGGCCGGCCATGGAGCGGCTGTGGTTCGAGCGTCTGGCGCCGATGATTTCCCTGATCCCCGGCCTGGAGAAGTGGTCCGCCGCGGACAAGCAAGACCTGGTGGCACTGATCCGGGCCAAGGGCCGGCCCCAGGAGAGCGAATTCGTCAGGCTGCTGTCCGGCAACCGCAAACTGCGCCGGGCCCTTGAGAAAATCGCCGGCGACTGATGGCCACGCGGCGCCGGTCAACCTGAGGCGCTCCCTGCCCCGGGTGAATCATGCCGCCACACGACAACCGATCGATCTCCTGCCAGTGGGAGTGCCGCACTCCCCGGCAAACCGGGTTGTTTGACAGAAGTCCGGCGTTTCCCTATTCTTCTGCTTTTGCGGGTGATCTTCCGGACCATCCTTCACCGATTGAGCCGGGATCCGTGGCAATACATACAAATCACATGAACTGAGGCACATACGAGGGAAGAACATGACGACGATGAACATCACCTGGACCAAGATCGATGAAGCGCCTGCGCTGGCCAGCTACTCCCTGCTTCCCGTCGTGCAGGCCTACACCAGGGGGACCGGCATCAAGGTCGTGACCAGCGACATCTCGCTTGTGGGTCGTATCATCGCCAACTTTCCCGAGAACCTCACCGATGCTCAAAAAATTCCCGATGGTCTGAAGCAGTTGGGAGAACTGGCCAGGACCCCGGAAGCAAACATCGTCAAGCTGCCCAACATCAGCGCTTCCATACCCCAGCTGCAGAGCGCGATCAAGGAGCTGCAGGAAAAGGGATACGACATCCCCGACTATCCGGAAGAACCCGGGAACGACGCCGGGAGGGAGCTTCAGGCACGGTTTGCCAAAGTTCTGGGATCGGCGGTGAACCCCGTGCTGCGTGAAGGAAACGCTGACCGGCGAGCGGCGGCGTCAGTAAAGAAATTCGCGCAGAAAAAACCGCACAAAATGATGAAGGACTGGCCGGAATCGGGATCCAAAACCCGCGTGGCCCACATGAACGAGAAGGATTTCTTCGCCAGCGAGAAATCCGTGACCGTGGACAAAGCGTGTTCGGTGAATATCGAGTTCGTAACCGCAGACAAAGCACCGAGCACACTGAAAAAGGACGTTGCGCTCCTCGAGGGCGAAGTCATCGACACCTCGGTGATGAACGTGGCCGCCCTGCGGAAGTTCTACGCTGAGCAGATCGAGGAGGCCAATAAGGACGACGTGCTGCTCTCCCTGCACCTCAAAGCCACGATGATGAAGATATCCGACCCGATCATGTTCGGGCACTGTGTCTCGGTCTATTACCGGGAAGCACTGGAAAAGCACGCCGGGCTCCTCGATGAAATCGGCGCCAATGTCAACAACGGTCTGGCCGGCATCCTGGAAAAACTCGACCGCCTTCCCGCCGAAAAAAAAGCCGAGGTCGAGGCCGACATCGCCGCGGTGTATGAGAATCGTCCGGCACTGGCCATGGTGGATTCGAGAAAAGGCATCACCAACCTGCACGTGCCCAACAATGTCATCGTGGACGCGTCCATGCCCAACGTGGTTCGCGACGGCGGCAGGATGTGGAACAAGGACGACCAGCTTCAAGACTGCATCGCCATGGTGCCCGACCGCTGCTACGCCACCATGTATGGTGTGATTCTCGAAGACGCCAAGGAAAAGGGGCAATTCGACCCGGCAACCATGGGCGCCGTTTCCAACGTCGGCCTGATGGCCCAGAAAGCCGAGGAATACGGGTCCCATGATAAAACCTTCGAAGCTCCGGCCGATGGCCTGATCAGGGTGGTGGACGGTTCAGGCGCCACCCTGCTGGAGCAGACCGTGGAGACTGGTGACATTTTCAGGATGTGCCAGGCCAAGGACGCCGCGATCCGGGACTGGGTCAAGCTGGCCGTGAACCGGGCACGGGCCACGGGCTCGCCGGCCATCTTCTGGCTCAACGAAGAACGGGGCCATGACCGGGAAATCATCAGCAAGGTGAACCAGTATCTGCCGGACCACGACACCGCGGGCCTCGATATCCGGATCATGCCGCCGGATGACGCCATGAGATTCACCCTTGAACGGGTGCGCAAGGGAGAGAACACCATATCCGTTACGGGCAATGTTCTTCGTGACTACCTCACCGACCTCTTCCCGATCCTCGAACTGGGCACCAGCGCGAGGATGCTCTCCATCGTGCCGCGGATGAACGGCGGCGGCCTCTTCGAGACCGGCGCCGGCGGTTCGGCGCCCAAGCACGTCCAGCAGTTTCTCAAGGAAGGCCACCTGCGGTGGGACTCGCTGGGCGAGTATTGCGCGCTGGTGCCGTCCCTGGAGTTGATCGCCGAGAAGACAAAAAATGAAAAAGCGGCGATCCTGGCCAAGACGCTGGACAAGGCTATTTCCATGTATCTGGAGAACGGCAAGCTCCCCTCCCGAAAAGTGAACGAGCTGGACAACCGGGGCAGCACCTTCTACCTGGCGATGTACTGGGCCCGGGCCCTGGCCAAACAGAAGAAAGACTTCGAGCTTCAGCTCCGCTTTGGCGCCGTGACCAGGGAGTTCGAGGAGAAGGAAGCGGTTATCGCCGAGGAACTTCTCGCTGCCCAGGGCGAACCGGTGGACATCGGCGGCTACTACTTTCCAAACCCGGACAAGGCTGAAGAGGCCATGCGCCCGAGCCGCACTTTCAACGCCGTCATCAACACGCTGTGACACATTGCGGCGGGCGGGACGCTGACACCCTGTCCCCGTCCCAACCGTCTGGAGGTGGGGAGTCCCTCACAGGAACATCACCGCCACACCGGCCACCGCCACCAGGGCCCCGACCACCTCTCTTGGGGTGGGCCGCTCCTTGAAGACGATGATCGCCGGAACGATGATCAGCACCGGGACGATGGACATGATGGTGGCCGCCACGCCCGACTCGGTGTATTGCACGGCAAGCAGTGAAAACGACACCCCGAGAAAGGGGCCGAAGATGGCGCCAAGGGTGATGCGCCGCATGGCCGCACCGTCGCGCAGCGCCATGCCGACCCGGTGCCAGGTGGGACGAAGGAAGAAGAGCAGCACGAAACCGACGGCGCCGGCAATGATCCGTATCTGGGTGGCGGCAAAGGCATCGTAGTCGCCCATCCCGTATTTGCTCAACACGAGCCCCACTGCCTGTCCGAGGGCTCCGCCGAAGGCCAGCAGAATGCCGGTCAACGGACGAGCCCCTTTTGTCACACCAGCCTCGTCCGACTTGCCCCTCCCCCGCTCCAGCACCACCCAGATGATGCCGGCAATGGTCAGGCCCATCCCCACCATGTTGGTGACGGTGAGCCGTTCGCCCATCAGCATCCAGCCGAGCAGTGCGGTGATCGGCGGTACGGCGGCCATGATCAGCATGGAGATCCGCGCACCGATGACCACGAAGGCGCGGAAGAGAAAGAGGTCGCCGAGGAGAAACCCCACCACTCCGGAGACGGAGAGCCAGAACCAGGCGTGAGCCGAGGCGTCCGTGGGAAACAGCCTGCCGCGCATCACCAGCGAGTATAGACTGAGGAAGACGATGGCCATCAGCAGGCGGAGCAGGTTCACCGGCAATGACCCCACCCGCTTGCCGGCAGACTCGAAGGCCATGGCGGTGACGGTCCAGCAAAGGGCCGTAAGCAAGGCGGCCACTTCCCCGATATGTGCGTCCATGATTCTCCCCGTTTCCATGCGGCCGGATATCAAGTGGTCGATGGCCGGATCGGGCATTGTAGCCGCAAGTCTGAAATTCTCACAGGGTGTCAAAAACATCAACATTGTTTATTATCATAACGCCCATGCTGCATTTCAATCAGCCATTATAACAGCGCACCAAATGCTAATAATGTATAATTTCTGTACGTTTTCAAACACCTTGACAACCGAGAGATTTTGGGTTAAAAATTTGACGATTTTGTTTTTTCAGTTGCCAAAAAATGAACTGTCGGTATCTTGCCTTGCCGACCTTTGTTTTTAATAAGTTATAGCCAATCAATCAACGAGGCGGGCCTGGTTCTACCTCGTGGGGAGATTCACTTAATGCTTCACAGGCATATTACGCTGATCGTCATCCCGGACGCCAAACGCGTTTTCAAGAAATTCAGTATCTCGCACCGCAAGCTCATCGGCTGCGCCGTATCCGCTCTGTTGATCGTTCTCTTCTCCGGTTACGCCCTGGTTGAAAATGCCAAGCTGCGCTACCGCCTGGCCGGATTGACCGATGTTGAGGGAGAGAACCAGGCGCTGCGGGTGGAGAACGCCCGGGTGGAGATCGCCGCGCAGAATATGCGTGAACGTCTCGTCTCGCTGGAAGCCACCACCACCAAGCTCTCGGTGATCGCCGGAATCCAGAACAGTTTCACTTCGCGGCAGAACCTCGAAGAAGGCGTGGGCGACATCCCCGATTTCGAGAACTCCGCCGAGTTCGTTCCCCTGGGCCGGACACAACTGCCCGGCGGCGAGACGGCCGCCCTGCGCGGAGAAATTGAAGAGCTGGACCAGCACTCTTCAGAGATCGAGGAGAATCTCAAGAATCTCGAGACCTACTACTCTGACCAGGAAGACACTCTGGCCCACACGCCATCCATCCGGCCCGTTGACCCGAGCGTGGGTTTCCACTCCAGTTCTTTCGGCTGGCGTGTTGATCCGTTCACCAGAAAGAAATCCTTCCACCACGGCCTCGACATTTCGGCATTGCCCGGCACCGAGATCATCTCCCCGGCTGACGGCCAGGTGTCCCGGGTCTACTCTGACCGGCGCGGCGGCAGGATTCTTGAAATCAGCCACGGCAACGGGTTCAAGACCATCTACGGCCACTTGAAAGACTACAACGTCCGCCAAGGCGCGAAGGTGAAGCGCGGAGACGTTGTCGCCTACGTGGGCAACTCCGGCCGGAGCACCGGTCCGCACCTGCACTACGAAATACAGGTGGACGGGAAGCGGATGAATCCCAAGTGGTTCATCCTCGACTGACACTCCGCCATTCCAATCGGCCGGTATTCCACAGTCCGCCTTGTATCAGCCGTTCAATCGATGGGGAGGAATGATTTCGTGCAGCAGATCACCCTCGAGGTTGGCGGCATCGCCTGCCGGTTCGAATTCAATCGTGACGACATCATCGAAGACGTCCTCGCTCGCTATGGCGCCTTTGTTGTCACGGATGCCACGTCGGCAGTGGAGTTTCACGTCGACCTGGTGGACGAGTTGAACGGGGTGGTTGCCACACAGATGGCCGGCCTCCAGCCGGGCATCCCCGAGCTCACCTTCGAGGACGGCCGGATCAGCTACGGCAGGATGGAGTTCATCGTTGACCTGGAGTGGGAGGAGGGCCGGGCCCACGCCAGGATGCTTCCCAACATCTACAGTTTCGATGCCATCTACCGTATCTTCTACACCATCTGCACGGTGAAGTTGGGCGGTATATTCCTCCACGCCGCCTCGCTGGTTCGCAACGAGAAAGGCTACATCTTCACCGGTGTGACCGATTCAGGAAAATCAGAGATCTCCGAAATGGCCAAGAAGGACTCGATCCACCTCACCGATGAATTGAGCGTCATCCTTCCTTTGGAAGGCCGGTTCCATACATTCGGTACCCCCTTCTGGGGGCTCTTTGCCACCGGCGGCGCCAATCGCGGTGTGCCGGTGGAGAAGCTCTTCTTCCTCGTGCGGGATGAAAATACCTTCGAGGCTCCGCTGACCCCGGCCCAGGCACTCCCCAGGCTTATGCGCAATATCCTCAACTTTGCCCGCGATCCCGGGTTCAACACCCAGCTTTTTCTCAATGCCTCGCAACTCCTGCAAAACGTCCACTTCACCGAACTGCACTGCATTCCTGATCCCACCATCTGGCCCCTGATCGATTCGCCCCTAAATAAAACTTGATTCCTTTGCGATAAAATTTTATACTTTCACTGTCAACACTCCACTACAAAACTGGATAATCCTGATTGCCGGTCGCGAGCTCCGTGCCGACCAGCGTCTTGCTCGGGACCACCCTTCTGTCCGGCGCCCGGGCAGAGGCATGACCGGCCGGCGAACAGACTTCGGCGCTAATGGCGTCGCACCCGGACCGCCCGGGAGGTTCCATCATGAGCATGGCATTCCCGTCCCTGGTTCTGAGGTTCACCCTGTCAGTCTGTCTGCCACTGGTTGCCGTTCATTCAGCCACGGCCGACCACCTGATTCGCGTTCCCGCCCACCAGCCCACGATCCAGGCGGCCATCGATGCGGCCGACCACGGCGACACCATCCTCATCGATCCTGGCCGCTGGACCGGGCCGGGCAATCGCGACCTTGACCCGGCGGGCAAAGCCATCGTCATCCGTTCCGTGAACGGGCCGGAAACCTGCATCATCGACTGCCAGGGCCTTGGCCGGGGTTTCCACTTCCACAGCTGTGAGAGTTCGGCAACGGTTCTCCAGGGGCTGACCATCAGCGGGGGCCATGCCGACCTCGGCGGTGGTATCAGAGGGTTCTGGAGCAGTCCACGGATCGTGAACTGCGTGGTCACGGACTGTGCAGCCCTGGGCCAGGGCGGCGGAATCAGCGGCAACTACTTCTCGCCCCAAATCGTCGACTGCCGCATCGAAGGAAACCGGGGCATGGACGGCGGGGGCATCTGCCTCGAGTACTGCCCCGACGCCCGGCTGGTCCGCTGCACTATTTCGGGCAACAACGCCCAGCGCAACGGCGGAGGTGTCTGCTGCCACAACGGCTCCACGCCGCGGCTCATTGACTGCACCATCACCGGCAACGAGGCCCTGTTCGGAGGCGGGGTCAGTTGCCGCGACTCGGCGGCGACCATTCGGGGTTGTGAAATCACCCGGAACATGGCCTTCGACGGCGGCGGTCTCTGCACCTGCGGCCCGGCTGGCCCCCTCCTGCTCGATACGTTGTTAACCGGAAACAAGGCGTCCTATGGCGGAGCAATTTTCGCCTTTTGCGGGTCACTGCAGGTGAGCAACTGCCTGCTGCTGGAGAATTTTGCCACCGTGACCGGTGGCGCGCTCCACGGCCGGCAGTTGGACGGCACGGTTGCCGGCTGCACCTTCAGCGGCAACATGGCCCTGGAAAGCCGCGGCGGCGGACTGTCCTGCATGGCCAGCCGCCTGGTGGTAATCGACAGCATCCTCTGGGGAAATCACCCGGATGAGATAACGCCCCTCACCGGCGAGCAGCCACTGGTGACCTACTCCAGCGTGGCCGGAGGCTACCCGGGCCAGGGAAACCTGGCCGGCGATCCGCTGTTCACCTGCGCCCCGTGCGGATCCCACTGCCTGAGCCAGCTGCAGGCCGGAGAACAGGTCCAGAGCCCCTGCGTCGACGCGGGAAGCCGTCCTGCGCGTCTCCCCACGGCACAGGACTCCGATCAGTCTTCGCAATCCTCGGGAACCATCACCCGTTCCGACTGGTCCGCCGACACCGGCCGCCTCGATCTCGGGTACCACCACCGGCTCGAAACCACCCGTGCCAGGCTCGACTGCCTCCCCTCCCTTGGCTGGCTGCCCTTCCCCGGAACCTTCACCGTCACCCTGACCAACCCCGGCCCCTCCCTGCGCCGCGCGGCCGCCAGGGTGGATGTGATCACCGCGGATGGCGCGTCATACCCCAACTGGAGAACCGGCTGGGTGGATGTGGAACCGGGCAAGCCGGCCGCCTGGAGCTGGAGAGTGCCCCTTCCTGCACACCCGGCGCTGACCGGCATGACCACCCTCAGCCTGGCCGTGGAGGACGTGACCCCGCCGCCATTCAACCAGTCCCCCTGCCCTCCTGCGGGGCACCGGTCCAGTGACCTCTGCACCGTCACCGGCCTCCTTTTGCCCCCCGAACGGTCCGCCGCGGAGTCTCTTGACAGCCCTATGGTCCGGTGGTAAATTATCGGATTCATAAAATGTTGAAATAATTGAGGATTCTCCTTTTCGCACCCGTGACCACCGGAGGAATTCATTCCGTGTCGATTATCAACAGCGTCCTCACCAAATTCATGGGCACCAAGCACGAACGCGATATCAAGGCCATGGGTCCGATGGTGCAGGCGATCAACGCTCTTGAACCGGAGATCTCCGCTCTGACCGACGACCAGCTCAGGGGGAGGACCGCCGAATTTCGCGCCCGGGTGGAAAAGGGCGAATCCCTGGACGACCTGTTCAACGAAGCTTTTGCCGTGGCCCGCGAGGCGGGCAAGCGCGTGCTCAACATGCGCCACTTTGACGTGCAGCTGATGGGCGGGCTGGTGCTGCATCAGGGAAAAATCGCCGAAATGAAGACCGGTGAGGGAAAGACCCTGGTCTCCACCCTCCCCGGCTATCTCAACGCCCTCTCCGGCAACGGCGTCCACGTGGTGACGGTCAACGACTACCTGGCCGGCCGCGATTCGGAGTGGATGGGCAAGATCTACCGCTTCCTCGGGCTCTCGGTGGGCGTGATCCAGCACGACATGGGCGACGAGGAGCGCCAGCAGGCTTACGGCAGCGACGTGACCTACGGCACGAACAACGAGTTCGGCTTCGACTACCTGCGGGACAACATGAAGTACGACCGCCGGCACTTCACCCAGCACAAGGGCCACAACTTTGCCATCGTCGACGAAGTGGATTCGATCCTCATCGACGAGGCCCGGACCCCGCTGATCATTTCCGGTCCCTCGGAAGAGTCGGTGGACAAATACTACGCCATCGACCAGGTCATCCCGCGCCTGAACAGCGAAACCGACTACGAGGTGGACGAGAAACACCACTCGGCCACCCTCACCGACGATGGGGTGGAAAAAACCGAAAAGCTCCTCAGCGTGGACAATCTCTTCACCCCGGCGAATATCGAGATCCTGCACCACGTGAACCAGTCCCTACGGGCCCACACGCTGTACAAGAAGGACCGGGATTACGTGATCAAGGATGGCCAGGTGGTGATCGTCGACGAGTTCACCGGCCGGATGATGCCCGGCCGGCGCTGGAGCGACGGGCTGCACCAGGCGGTGGAAGCCAAGGAGAAGGTCAAGATCGAGAAGGAAAACCAGACCCTGGCCACCATCACCTT
>JAQAZP010000068.1:0-12202 GCA_032127265.1 Acidobacteriota bacterium | reverse complement strand
CAGTGCTGCCCGCTCGGGCCCCTTCTCGCCCCAGGCAGGGCGCCAGGGTAAATCGAGATCGAGGGAGAACTCGGCCGGGTCGAAGGCCACCGGTGTGTGCAGCCGCTTCTCCACCAGGTCCTGGCTGACATACAGGGCGCCATTGAACCAGCGCAGGTCCTTCTCGTAGAAAAAAACCGTGCCCAGCGGGGTCTCCACGTGGATTTGCGAACCGAGGGTTTCCAGGGTGCAGCCGGTGGCCCGGGCCAGCGGCTCGAGCGGCAGGTAGTAGATGCCGTTCTCCTCCACCGCTTCCACGGTGTCCACTTCCCGGTGGTGGATCGACAGGCCCACCAAGAGGATCTCCTCCGCGGCAGCCCCGGGGACGAGGACTGCGGCGGCGAGGAGCCAGATCGCGGCCTGGAGAATGCGTATGCTCATGCTGATCACCACCCCGAGGGTGAACGGCAGTCTGACTGGTCGACTAAAGTTCGATCGCTATTCCGACTCCGGGGAGTCGGCGGAAAGGGCCTCCGCGGCAGAGACCGTAAATGGCAACGCCCTGTCATACTCGTTTTCACCCAAGGCAAAGTCCAGATCGAGGATGTATTGACCCGCGGGCAGCGGCTGGCCCGCAGTGATCCAGATCTGCCGGCAGTCGTCGGGCAGCACCGGTATCCCCGGCAAAATGGCCGCATTCAGCACCACCTCGGGCAGCACCGCATCCGGCGTGTCGAGAGGGAAATCCCGCGCTTCCGAGGTAAGACCAGGATAGGCGGCAGCCGGCCAGATGGAAAAGTGGCCGTCGATTCGCACGTGGGCCGTGCCGACACTGCTGATCTGCAAGCCGGCATTCACCGGGTTGCTCCCCTTCTCCAGTTCCACCTCGTGCAGAACACCGTTCCGCTTCACCTCGCCCACCGTCCCGTAGATAGCCACGCCGACCCGGAACTTGACCCGCATCTGCTGTTCACCGTCCGACTCGGACAGCACCTGGTTAAAGTAGATCATCGCCCGGTGCTCGCCCGGCTCGGGCCTGACCCGCGGCCGGACGGAACTGTTCGCAAACCGGGCCCGGGCCATGCCGGGCGATACGGTGATCTTTACCCTGCGGCTGGCCAACGCCGGCAGCGACACGGCCAGTGGGGTGGAAATGAGATACGAACTGCCCGAGGGACTGCAGTGCCAGTGGGCCGAACCAGGCGCCCTGTCCGAAGGGTCCTGGATCACCCAGCGTCACGGGACACTGCTCCCGGGCGAAAGGACCGAGGCCCAGATCGCAATGACCGTCACGACGGACCGCCGGGTATCACTGAAGGTCCTGGCCAGGGCCAGGGCGGAGCAGACCGACAGCGCCCCCTGGGATGACCAGGTGAGTGCCGAGATCCAGGTCGGCCTGGGCTCCAGCCGGCCGGTAGTGGCGGAAGGACAGTAGCGCACGGAACTGAGGCCCCGAAGCACACCGGCACAGGGGCACGGAGGGGATAATGACAGACCGGCTGAACAGACGATGCTCTACCCGGCAGTTGCTTCCAGTGCTGTTCGTATTGCTGCTGGGCTCGGTCAGGCCGGCGTCGGCCCAACTGACCAACGGCGGATTCAAGACCGGTGACCTCTCCGGCGGCTGGACCAGCGGCGGCGGAAACCGGGCGGAGGTGCTGGAGGGGGACGAGTTCAGACCGGATATCACGGCACCCGAGGGCGACTGGCTGATGCTGATCACCTCCGGCCCGGGCGATGTGTCCGGCGCCCCGGGCGGAGACTTCGACGGCAACGGTATCGCCGACTACGACAGTTCAACGCTGAGCATCAGCTTTGTCACCAGCACTCCGGTGACCCTCAGTTTCCTTTGGGACTTCTTCACCGCCGAGGGGGATCAGCCGGACGCCTATGACGACTTCTTCATCGTCAGCCTCGACGGGGCGCCGGTCCTCGCCTGCAGTGTTTACAACCCGGGCGGAAGCTCCCCCGTCCAGGACACCGCGCCGGCGGACGGTAGGCGCTACCGGATAGACAGCAACGGCCCCGCGGACAACAACGACTTCCGCAGCGGCCGCTCCGGAGTGCAGTCGTTCCAGACGACCATCGACACCGCCGGGGCCCACACCCTCGAATTCCTCATCGCCGACCAGAGCGATTCGCAGTATGACAGCGGCCTGTTGATCGACGACGTGCGGGTGGAACCGCACGCCGACCTCTGGGTCACCAAGGATGACAAGGTAGCGGTGGCCCTGCCCGGCCAGCCGCTGACCTACGTCATCACCGTGGGCAACAACGGCCCCAACGACGCGGCGGGCGCCCTGGTCACCGACATCTTCCCCTCCGAACTGCTCGACGTCAGCTGGACCTGCGCCGCCACCGGTGGAGCCAGTTGCCCGGGCAGCGGCACGGGACAGCTCAACGAGCTGGTGGATCTGCCGCCGGGGTCGACGGTGACGTTCACCGTCGGCAGCACCGTGGATCCCGACGCCTCCGGCACGCTGGACAACACAGCCACGGTGGACATGCCGCCAGGGATGATTGAAACCGACACGGCCGACAACAGCGCCACCGACACCGACTCCCTTGACCCGGCGGCCCTGCCGATCCAGATCACCGACTCCAGCGGCGGCGCATTGCTGCTGAAAGACGGCGGGTTCCACTACATCACCATCGCCAACCACCGGGTGGGACTGAGTGACGACGGCCGGGTGCTGGCCTTTGTCTCCAACGGCGACTGCACCGGGAACAACACCGACCTCGGTTCCGAAATATTCGTCCACACCGACAGCGGCGGCTTCGAGCAGGTCACCAATGTGCCCGCGCCGGTGGCCTTCGATCACGCCGCCGACCCGGCCCTCTCGCGCAACGGCCGCTGGCTGGTCTTCGCCTCCAGCGCCGACTTCACCGGCGGCAACCCGGACTGGAACCGGGAGATTTTCCTCTGGGACCGCAACAACGATGCGATGACCCAGGTCACCCACACCACCAGCGGAGCGCACGGACGCCCCACAGTGTCGAACAACGGCCGGCGGATCGCCTTTACCACCACCAGCAGCGACCTGATCAGCGGTTTCAATGCCGACGGCAACCAGGAGATCGCGGTGTGGAACAACGGCGCTCTCCGCGGGTTCGAGTCCACGGGCTGCCTGAACCACACGCCGATGATCAGCCGGCACAACCAGGCCCGCTAAGTGGCCTTCATCAGCGACGGCGACCTCACCGGGGACAATCCCGACCGAAACCAGGAGGTCTTCCAGTGGCGCTGGGACCAGGGTAATTCCGGCATGAACCAGGTCACCGACTCGCCCGGCGCCCAGGGTCAGGGGAACGACGTGGTCTGCACCACCCAAACCGGAAACCTGTTGGCCTTTGTCTCCAATGCCGACTACACCGGCCAGAACGGGGACCACAGCCTCGAGGTCTTCACCTGGAGCCGGACCAGCGACAGCTTCACTCAGGTCACCAACACCAACCAGCTGGTGCTGCACACCTCGGTGGCCATGGATGACGACGGCGAACACCTGGCCTGCGAGCGGTTCAGCCTCCTCTCCGGATCGTTCGAAATCCACTATGTGGATCTGGGCACCGGAAGCTCCACCCTGGTGGTCACCGGCGAGGCGTTTCTCCCCGCCATCGGGGTCACCGGATCAACACCGGTACTGGCCTTTGAGTCAACGGAAAATTACGTTGGCCAGAACGGCGACGGAAACAGCGAGATCTGGAAGGCGCTGGTGGATTGAAGACACCCGGGGCGACCAGTGGAACGCTGCTCTTCAGCGCCGGGTCTCCGCGTGTCCTGGCCGGTCCCGTGCCTTTTCAGCGGTTCGGGATGACTGCTGGATTACTTTTAAATCGAGTGGACGGTGAGAAAGCCGCCTGCAGCCTTGTTCGAAAGGCAGGCTTGGCCTCTGCTGCCCGCGTGCTCGGCTCGACCCTCAAGAACGATCAACGCATCCTGCTGCAGGCTCTGGAGAATCCGCCTGGCCAACAGCGGACTATGCGTCGTCGCCATCCCGGCCCGGGCAACGATGAGCAGACGCTGCAAAACCTGGTCAACCTCCCCGGCAGCGGGCGTGGCCGGAGGCTTGACCTCCTCCCCTTTCCACCTGGCGATAGCGTCCACAACACTCTGATCAATGCGGATGGTCAACCGGGTGCTCCCGCCGGCCGCCACGGCATCACCGGAAAAAGCAAAGAGCAGCAGGCAGACCGCCAACCCAATCCGGATGGAACATACCGCGGGGCGGCTGTTGATCAAGAGATGCGCCTGCGATGGATGATCGGACTTCATTACCTCAGCCTCCCACAACGGGAATAGAGCAATCACTGTGCCAACTGTGGATGCGAGGGTTTAAGCATTCATTTAAAACCAGTTACGGCCTTCACCCGGAATGATGTGACCCGGGCGGATTTGTGCAATAATACTACACTTTTTATTCGATCCCGTCGATAACAAATAGAGAAGCCCTGATAACAAAACAGAAAAATGGGCTAAGATCGCACACTTTCAATACTGTTCGGGATCCGGACAGATGGATGGCCGCAGAATCAGTGATACAGGGGGCCCAGCTGATCGATGAGCACCGATGGCGACAAGAGAACACAGGAACGCATCCTGGTGGTTGAAGATGAAGAACTTGTCTCCAACCTCCTCTGCCGGTGCCTGAACAAGGCGGATTACCTCACCGATGCCGTGTTCAGCGCGGCCGAGACGCTCGAATACCTCGAGAAGCGGACCCCGGATCTGATACTCCTGGACATCGGTCTGCCCGATGAAAACGGGCTCAACCTCCTGCCCCGGA
The DNA here is from genome assembly GCA_032127265.1 of Acidobacteriota bacterium. Lineage (GTDB taxonomy): Bacteria > Acidobacteriota > JAQAZP01 > JAQAZP01 > JAQAZP01 > JAQAZP01. The sequence continues at coordinate 7,439 of JAQAZP010000068.1, read as the reverse complement.
TCAAGGAGATGGACGAGTTCATCTCCACCGTGATTCTCACCGCGCAGCAGGACACGGCGACGGTGGTCGACGCGATGCAGAAAGGCGCCGACAGTTTTCTCGGCAAACCTTTTGCCCGCGACGCGCTGTTGCACACGGTGGAGCAGGTGCTGAACCGGCACCGCGCCCTGCGCCACGACTGGGTCCACCGCCGGGCCCATTCCTCGAAATACGACAAGACCGAGGCGGCGCTGGCTGAACTGGTGGGTCAGTGCCCCGAGATCTGCAGGGTTCGCGACCTGGTGAACCGGGTGGCCGGCACCAACGCTTCGGTGGTCCTCTCCGGTGAGACCGGAACCGGCAAGGGACTGGTGGCCCAGGCGATTCACCACATGTCGGAACGGGCCGAGATGCCTTTTGTCGATGTCAACTGTGCCAGCCTGCCCACCACCCTGGTGGAGTCCGAACTTTTCGAACACGAGAAGGGCGCGTTCACCGATGCCCGAACCCAGAAGCCGGGCCTGCTCGAGGTGGCCAGCGGCGGAACCATATTCCTCGACGAGATCACCGAACTCGATCCGATAGCCCAGAGCAAACTGCTCAAGGCGATCGAAACCCACGTCTTTCGCCGGGTGGGCGGGGTGCGCGAGATTTCGGCAAACCTCCGCTTCATCGTGGCCGCCAGCACCAGCCTGGAAAAGGCGGTGAATGACGGCCGCTTCCGCGAGGATCTCTTTTACCGGCTCAACGTATTTGAGATCGGCCTGCCCCCGCTGCGGGAACGGGGAAAGGACATCGAACTGCTGGTAAGCCACTTCCTTCGTCTGCTCAACCCGCCCCTGGCCAGCCGGGTCACCGGGATTTCGGAACGGGCGCTGGAGTTGCTCCGCCGCTACCCCTGGCCGGGCAACGTTCGTGAAGTGCGTAACGTCATCGAACGGGCGATGATTCTTGCCCGAGACACCAACCGTATTCTGCCGGCCCACCTGCCGGATAACCTGAAGTTTCCCGCCAGCGGCAGACAGGCCTGGAGCCAGACCCTCTCCCAGGTGGAGGAACAGCACATCATCCAGGTGTTGGACAGCACCGGGGGAAACATCCAGCGCACGGCGAAGATTCTCGGCATCTCCCGTTCAACCCTTTATGCCAAGCTGAAGCTCTACAATATTCATCCCTCACGAATGGCCGACGCGGGTTGAATCCTCGTCCATTCCGCACCGCACTTTCCCACCGGCCCGCAGTTTTGATAGCATTGACCTTCATTCAGAAACTGTTCAGTCACAAATACCATTCTCTTCCCACAGAAGGCCACTATGCCCGAGACGGCACCGTTCGATCACAGTTTGCCCGCCGGTTACGGCACGCTGGCTGCGGCAGCCGCCGGGTTCTATGGCCTGGGGCTCCTGGCCCTGGCCGCACCGTACGCGGGCCCCGAGTTCAGTTGGGACGGGGATATCATTTCCCGCGCGGTGCTGCTGGCCTATCCCAAGGGGCGGGAGACGGTCCTCTACCTGCTGGCCTGCATCCTGATACCGCTCCTCACGTTTGTCACGGTGCGGGTCTGGTGTCGTCTGGCTTCCCGCATCCCCCCCAGGCTGGACGCGCTGGCCCACCTGCCGCTGGCTGGTTGGGCCGGATATCTCCTCACCGGCCGGGAACCGCTGTGGGCCTGGCTGCTTGGCGCCCTCCTCGTCCACCTGCTGCTGCGGGCGTTGCTGTTGCTCACTGGCCGGGAACGAATGGAATCAGCCATGCCTGTATCAGGGGCGGTACCGCCGACAGTACGCCCCGCGGATGAACAGAACGGGCCCCGGCAAGCCTTTACCACCGCCTGGGCCCGGGTGCTCCTCGCCGGAACGGCCTGCGGCCTGACCCTTTTCCCGCGGTTCCTGGCCACCATGGATCCCAAATTTGCCGCCGTGAGCCGGACTCTTCTCGGCATGACGCTGCTTTGCGTCCTCTGGATCATCCTATCCGCCCTCCCCCTCCCCCAGCTCGGCAAAACACCGGCCCGGAGGGCGACCGCCATCTCCAGCGCGTTCCTGCCGCTGACACTGCTTCTTCTGCGGCATTTCATGCCTCATGACCGGACATACTTTCACTATCTCGTCACGGCTGCCGGTATTGGTTCCATAGTCTGGCTTGGTGTTTTATTGCTCCGCCGCCGGGGAGACGGGGACACGGAAACACCACGCACCAGGAAGCGGTCAAGAACATTCTGGTGGGTGGTCGTGCCCTTGGCCATCTACGCCATCGGCTACATCCACGAAACGGCCGGCCGGGTGGACCTCTACCATGAGGGAGAGCGGATCGTACCGCCCATGGCCACCACCCGCGGGGCGGTGCCCTACCGTGACGTATTTCTCTGGCACGGCCTGTTCGAGAACGACCTCAAGGGAAGGCTGGCCTTTGGCCTGGTGGAGGAGTCCGTTGCCGGGATGCGCCGCTTCGAGGCGATCCTGGAGCCCCTGGCCGCCGTGGCCTTTCTCCTCCTGGCCCAGGCCTGTCTCGGTTCACCGCTGGGAGGGTTGGCCGCGGCTCTACTTCTCCTGCACTGGGTGGCGCCGCCCAATGTGCGCTACCTGCTGCCCTACCTCGCCTTTGCCCTGCTTGCCGTCTGGTTGCGGCGCAGGGGACAGGGTCTTGCCGGGCCGGCCGCGGCAGGGGCACTGGCGGCGCTGGCCGTCTTCCACAGCCTCGACGGCGGGATGGGCGCACTGGTCTCCGCCGTGCTGATCCTCGGCTATGGTGTTCTCCGCTTCCCCGAGGGGAGCCTGGACCGGCAGGCGGTACGTGCCGCCAAACAGGCCGGTGCCTTTATCGGCGGTGCGCTTGCCGGGGCGCTGATTCCCCTGACCTGGCTGATGACCCAGGAGGCACTGATCCCCTTTTTCCAGGTCAGCGGTGAGATTATCTTCGGTCTTTCCGACCGCTCTTCGCACCCCTACGCCACCCTGTTGCCGGTGCTGGGCCGGCCGGCCAAGCTCCTGGTCACCTACCTTCCGGCCATCCTCATTCTCTGGGGACTGGGCCACCTGGCGGCACGGAGCACAGCCTCGGGCCTGCGCCGGGTGATGCCAACGCTGATCGTGCCGCTGGCCGGTGCGCTGGTCTTCTACCGTGCGGTGATCCGCCGGCCGGACATGGACCATGTGATCAAATTAACCCCGTTGATCTTCCTTGTCCTGCTGATGCTGATGGTCCATCACGCGGCGAGTCTGGCCGCCGCCCGCAGCCGGCCGGCCCGCCGGATCGTGGCGCTGATCGTGCTGCTGCCGCTATACGGTCTCTTCGTACTTCTCGGGCTCTACCAGGCGGAAACCGCACCGGGACAAACGATCCAGGCATTGAAGCGCGAACCGCCGCTGATATCCGGGCCGGACGACCCGATGCGCACGCTGCGGCTGGAACGTGCCGGATACGGGGTGGCCGACGTGGAACATTCAGCCCGCTGGATCGAAGGCGTGGCCGATTTCCTCCAACAGAACCTTGACCCGGGGGAACCGTTCTACGACTACAGCAACATGGGGCTTTTCCATTTCCTTGCCGACCGGCCCTGCCCCACCCGTTATGTCCAGACCACCTACGCCGCATCCCGGGCGGCCCAGGAAGAAGTGGTGGCCGCCCTGGAGGATCAACGGCCCCGCTATGTCACCTTCCCCTCGGGGAACATGCGGAAATACGACTACGACCGAATTCTCCACCCGCTTCGGCACCCGTTGATCACTCGCTACCTCTACCGGCAGTACCGGCCGTTCACCGTGATCGGCGACACGATACTCCTGGTCCTGCAGGAGGAACCGGGCCACTTGCGCACCGAGGAACTGGACGTCTTTCTCGAGCACGAGTCTTTCGCCTCGGATCTCGGCCAGCTGCCGCGGCTCTTTGCCGAAACACCGGTAAGCCATGCCACGGTGCGTGAGTGGGATGCCGCCGGCATCGACGGGCTGTGGCGCCGCACCGGCCCGGTCCGGGCCGCTTCGAAGGTGGTGGGGAACAGCTTCGCCTTCACCACCGGTGACCGCGCCAAACAACCGCGGCTCACTTCCCCGCCGCTCGCGCTCCAGCCAGACCAGGCCGATGCCCTGGTTCTCAGGCTCTCCGCCGACGAGGACCTGGAAGTGGTCCTGCACTACCGTCCGGAAGTCGACGAGCAGTTCACCAACCGGGCCCGTCTCTCCTTCACCGTCACCGGTGACGGTGCGGCCCGCGACTACCGGGTGGATCTGGGCCTGATGCCCAACTGGGCCTGGCGCGGCCCGCTGGGTTCGATCCAGATTCGAATCCACGAGAACACCGGACCGCTGAGCATCGAATGGATCAGGCTGGTCAAGTTTGCGGCGGAGTAGAAACAGGCAAAAAAACGGGATGAGCCACCAACTGGTGTCCCATCCCGCTCTGTTATGACAGAACCCGTCCGGAGTCGACATCTTCCACCGTTTCAGGGCGTCACACCGGTCACCGTGCAGGCCGCGGAAGCGGTGTCACCGGCCGGCGGGTAGGGCGGCTGGTTGTAGGGCGCCACGGTCACATCCTCCACCGAAAGGGTGAAGACGTTTCCCCCCACCACCGAGCCCAGGGCCGGAATGGTGGTGTTCCACACCGCATCGTAGCTTGCTCCGGCAGCCACGTTGGTCCACCCGGCGCGCCAGTTGCCGAACGTACTGCCGCCGGCCAGGGCCACGTCGATCCGCCCGGCAATTCTCCTTGACTGCCCGGTGTAAATGTTGCCCAGGCTGACGCTCATCTGGGTGGTGAAGGGCAGCGTGCCGGCTGAGGGCAGGCAGGCCAGCGAGGCCGATACCGTATCGCTCACCACCGGCTGCAGCCCGGCCACTTCGGCCAGGGTGGCGGCACAAGCCTGGGAGATTTCGAAACCGATGTGCGCCGTGGAGGCCACGTTGGCCCAGGTGTCGGAGGTCTGGTGATAATGGGGGTAGGAGCCCCAGTCCCAGTCGATGGCCAGGAAGGCCGGGATGCCCGCCTGCTGGAAAGGAACGTGGTCGCTGCCCCAGCTGTAGTAGTCCTTGCGGCTGAGCAGCGCAGTGTGGTCGGCCACCGCGTCCTCCATCACACTCATCAGCGTCTCCCACTCGGTCTCGCCTTCGATCAGCACCCCGTAGTGCGAGCTGTAATACGTCACCATGTCGGCGGTGATCGCCGAGACGATCACCCGGCCGGCGGCGATGGCCTCGTCGACAAAGTGCTCGCTGCCGTTGAGCCCCTGCTCTTCCGAGTCGAAGAGCACGAACTGCACCGAGCGGTCGAAATCGTACCCCGCGGCCATCCGTGCGAGCTCCATCACCAGGCAGGAACCCGACCCGTTGTCCTCGGCCCCGGGGGCCAGCGTCGAGGCCTGGGGACTGGTGGAGTCGTAGTGCGCCCCCACCACCACGTATTCATCAGGAGTGGTCACCCCGGTTTTCGTGGCCACCACGTTGCGGCAGGGCTGACCGTTGTAATAGAAGCTTTCAAACTCCACGGTGTAACCGTACTCCACCAGCTTGCCGAAGAGATAGTTTCCCGCCAGGTTCTTGGCGGTGGTGGAGTAGTAGCGGGTACTCACCGAATGCCAGTTGTCGTTGTACCAGAAGCTGGCGGCCCCGCTGATCTCCTGCAGCATCAACTGGAACGCCGGCTCGTCACCTTCGGCCAGAAATGCCGCCACATCGGCCGGGTCAGCCAAACGGCTTTCGCCGAAGCCCTGCAACCCCGCCCGCACCTGCTCCACGTAGCGCTCCCAGCCCGCCGGCGGCGCATCGAGAGAAATCCGCTGCAGTTCAAAGTGGTCGGAGAAGAACCCGTCGAGCCGATCCACCGGAACCTCCGCCAGGGCAAAGCCCCCGTCCCGCAGATGCACCACACCGTACTTTTCCAGCCGCTTGAAAGTCATCTCGGCGGGCTCGCTCCCCACCCGCAAAGGTCTCGCATCCACGAGGAACCATTCACTGGCCGTAAAGGCCGCCTCGAACGCCTCACCATGAACCGCTGCCCCACCATCTTCCCCCAGGCGATCAGCCACCAGCAGTCCCCCGGGCAGGTCCCAGGTGAGCAGGACCACCGACGGTTCAAGGGCGAGCGTCTCCGCCGCTCCGGCGCGGTTGAGGCCGGGCAGGTATGCGATGCCCGATGCTGCGGCACCAGTGGAAACCAGGAGAATCAGGGTGGACAGGACGACAACCGGCACTACGGCCTGGAACAGGGAACGGTGTTGAGACATGGTACTCCTCATGAGAACAACTAGTGGGCAAGGCAACCCGGCAGGAACAACCAAGGCGGCGAAACTGCCTTTCTATACTATAGGGCCTGAAATCAGCACCGTCCACAGATGAATTGGGGATTAGCACTGCTCAACGGACTACCGGGTTCAGATTTGGGGGCGGGTGCGGCTGCCCGGGGCCATTCCCCGAGCAACCGCACCGGACCTTGAGAGATCCTTTTATTCATAGTATACCTTGTGAATTTATATGATTTAATGGAATCTGCGTACATCACACTGTCTCGATTTGACCTGACAACCGGCAGATCCACATCGTCCAGGTCACTCCAATCAGGTATAATCAAGTGCTGAAGTTCGGTAGGTGTCAACAGAACGCTCCCCTATTCCTCGAGGTCACCATGCGACTGCTGCTGTCGATACTGATCCTGATCCTGCTCAATCCCATGGCCGCCTACGCCGGCTGCTCACCGGAAAAGATGATCAGGATCACCTTCCGTGATGCCACCCCCGGCTACGAGGAAGGTCACTTTGCCAGGCTGCCCAAGACCCTCTACCGCTGGGGCACCCACTTCGCCCGTCTGGAGGAGCAGCCCGACCTGGAGAACGGCGTCCATGGCCTGATCGTGGTCAACAACCGCGACACCTGGATGATCAACCAGGCGGTGAAAACCGGCCGGCACATCGTGGACAAGGCCGCGAACTTCGATTTCCACGCCCCACTGGTGGGCAGTCATGACAGTCCCTTTGTGGAATTCGAGTTCGGCTGCGAGCTGGCCTACATGGAAGAACGGGGGGTCAAGCCGACATCGGTGAGAATCGCCGATGTCGAGCTGCTGCAGTATGAGTTCTCGGTGGAGACGATGAGCGTTCGGCTGATGCTCGATCCCAAAACCGGCCACCCATGGGCCGTGGGAGTCATCGAGCAGGGCCAGCCCGTCTATCTGCTGCGCTACGTCTCCTACGAACCCAGCCTGGAGCCGGACATGGCCCTCTTCACCAGACCGGCCGAGATCAGATGGGAAAAGGCCGAGTAGGCTCACCAGCCGCAGTTCCTCCTGACATCCTGAGCAAAATCCAGACAGTAATCCTGCAAAATATGTCTTCCATGCTTGACATAATGTAAAACATACGCTACATTTTGTCGTGTAAGCATTCCATGGAGATGAACAATGGAAATCAAAAACAGTCTCAAGGTCTGGCGGGCCCGGGAGGGGATTTCACAGCAGCAGCTGGCTGATGC
>JAQAZP010000067.1:0-11482 GCA_032127265.1 Acidobacteriota bacterium | reverse complement strand
AGCGGTCTCCCTTGCAGATCCTGCATCAGGGTCTGCTGCCGATGAATGTGCCCCGAGAACACGGCAGCAAACCCGCTCGGGATCATCCTCCCCGGAATGATGTCATCCCCTCGGCGGAACGTGTAATTCGCCGGCCCCACGGTGGCCCCCTCCACGGTCTGGTGCATGCAAAGAAGGCGGATGTCGGTCTTGTGCCTGTCCCAACCGGTCTCCACAATCAGCCGAGGGAAGGCCTGCCGGATGCCCTTGCGCTCACAGGGGAAACCGGAGAGGGCCAGCCTCTCCCCTACCGCTTCGATAGTGAAGGTACCGGGTTTGCGGAAAACATGGAGATTCTTCAGGTCCCAAAGCAGGGGAAAAGGCGTGGCCGAGCGCTCGTGGTTGCCGGGCACCAGGACGAAGGGGATGCCGCGGTCTGTGACCTCGGCGATGATGGCCAGGGCCTTCTGCACCACGTCGGGCCGAACCTTGGAACGGAAGAAGATGTCACCGCCGTGGATCACCACGTCCACTTCGCCCTTGCGGGCCGGCTCGAGGGCGAGACGGAAGTTGTGGTAATACTCGGGGCCACGGCGGCGCCGCTCAATACGGGTCAGCAGGTGGTCGTCCAGCCCGAGGTGCGTGTCGGCGAGGAACAGAATGCGCATCAACGCTCTTCCACTGTCAACGACAGTTGCATCAGAACAGTGGTGCTGCAGAGGGTGTGGTCAGTGCCGTGCAGCGCCAACCTTCACTCCATGGGTCGTCCCGTCAAAGGCCTGGAAATCGATAGTGGTCAGCGGAGTCACCACCCCGCCGTCGAAATCCCAGCCCCGCACGCGGGCCGAATAGTCGCCGCCCGGCCCACGGCCGGTGAGGATTTCATCGATGCCGTCGGAATCGAGGTCTCCGCATGAGACGTTCACCCCCCAATGCAGATCTTCGTAGGCGAAGAAGCTGACACCGGGAATTGTCGCGGCCGCGCCGCTCCCGTCCCAGTTCCACCCCCGCACATGGGGTCCGAACACAGCTCCTGGTCCGGCACCGGTGACGATCTCGTCGATCCCGTCGCCGTCGATGTCGCCACAGGAAACGTTGACCCCGTACTTGTTCGTGCCGTAGGCGAGGAACGACACGCCGCCAATCGAATTCAACGATGGTCCCCCATCCCAGTTCCAGCCCCGCACATGCGACCCGTAAACGGCCCCCGGCCCGGCACCGGTGACGATCTCGTCGAACCCGTCACCATCGATGTCGCCGCAGCTCACATTCACGCCCCACTTGGGCGTGCCGTAGGCGAAGAACGAAATCCCGGGTATGGCCTCAACAGAGCCGCCGCCATCCCAGTTCCAGCCCCGCACGTGGGGCCCGAACACCTCACCGGGACCGGCCCCGGTGATGATCTCCTCGAAACCGTCGCCGTCGACATCCCCGCACGCCGCATTGACCCCGAACTTGTTCGTGCCGTAGGCGAGGAACGAAACGCCCTGGATCGGCAGCCCCCCGAGGCTGAATCCCCGTACGTGCGGTCCGTAAATGGGCCCGGGCCCGGGACCGGTGACCACCTCGGCCCGGCTGTCGCCGTCCAGGTCGCCGAAGGCCACATTCACGCCATACCCGCCACCACCATAAGCGGTCCATTGCTGGAGCAACGCCCCGCTCCCCGTTGTTGAGAAGAGGCGCACCAGCGGTGAGTTGCCCGGCGCGGGCCCAGGGCCGGCGGCAAACGCAGGAACGTTCAACCGGTTCTCCAGCACCCAGACCCGGTCACCGGCTACCACCAGCAGGTCGAGATCCGCGTCTCGGTCGAGATCGCTGAAATGGGCCGGCCCCTGATTGATCCCCAGCGGAATCAGGGCCTGGCGGGTGAACGTGTCTTCGTGACGATTCAGGATGGCCATCACATCATTACTGTCATCGCCGACCAGCAGCTCGTTCCGGCCGTCGCCGTCCAGGTCCCCGGCAGCGAGATAATCGGCAAAATACCCCACCGGGAATTCCTCGGTGATGGTGAAGGTGCCGTCACCGTTGCCGCTGAAGAGGAAGAAGGTATAGGGGACAAAGTGGGTCCCCACGGCCCCCAGATCGAGAATGCCGTCATTGTCCAGGTCGCCGCAGACCCCGTTCCACAGCGTTTCAGGGCAGAGGGCGTAGGTCGGATCTGCAAGTGCTCCGTCTCCCGTGCCGAGGAAAATCGCCCAGGCGCCGTCCGAGTCAACGAGCTCGGTGAGTACCGCCACGTCCTGGTGTCCGTCTCCATTGAAATCCCCGGTGTAGAGTTCCCGGGCCTCCTCGCCCACCAGGTATTGCGCATGGAACTGCGGTGTCCCGGAAGGAGTGCTGAGAAAGATCTCGATGAACGGATCGGGAGTGTCAGTGTTGAGCAAGACGAAGTCCACCATTTCATCACCGTTGAGCGGCACGGCCCTGACCATTTCCGGCCTGTAGCCGATGGGAACATCCTCACGGGTTCCGAAGTACCCATCGCCGGTCCCGTAGTAGATGACAAAGTCAACACCGACTCCAAAGCCGACCAGCACTAGGTCGGGCAGACCGTCACCGTTGAAATCGCCGCTGTCGATGGAGAGCAGGATGTGCATGGCACCCTGGTAGACGACGTGCTCGACAAAGCTCCCGTCACCGAGGCCCCGGTGGATCTCGAAACCACGGCCGGGGACGAAGTCCCCCGTCAGCGCCAGGTCCGGTATCCCGTCCAGGTCGAGATCTTCCACCACCATCTGCCGGTCAACATACCCACTGCCGTGGATATGGGCCGCAGGGAAGGTGCCGTTTCCCCGGTTGAGCAGCACGACCGGGCCGCCGTAACGGTCCCATAGGGAGCTGCCGGCCACCAGGTCGGCCGCCCCATTTCCGTTCAGGTCGGTGATCATGACCTCGTGCATCGTCGTGCTCATCGGCACGGAACCGTCCACGGCGAACGTGCCCGCGCCATTGTTCAGCACCAGGGTGACCTCGGCCGTCGGAAGGTTGGACACCGCGATGTCCGGCGCGCCGTCACCGTCCAGGTCGCCGACACCGAGATCCCGAGGACCGGCTCCAACAGTGAGTGACGGCCCCTGGACAAAGGTTCCATCCCCATTTCCGTGGAAAATAATCAGCTCATCTTCACTGGTCAGGGCCGCCACATCCAACTCGCCGTCCCCGTCCAGGTCGTGGAGTTCGAAAGTTTCGCAGAAGCTGTCTCCAAAGGGAGCAGGCGGGCCGAATGACCCGTCGCCCATGCCTAGCAGCACCAGCAGGGACCGATCGGTGTCATATCCCTCCACGGAGAGCACCAGGTCTATGTGCCCATCCCCGTTCAGATCGTCGCAGGCGGCAGCGGAGATGGAATCGGGAAGAGGGACCTCGGGTTGGACCTGGAAGGTGCCGTCCCCCTGGCCGAACAATACCACCAGGTTGTCGTTGTTGGTGACCGCCACGATGTCCGGGTCGTCATCGCCGTTCATCTCCCCGGCAACCATCGCCACTGGCCTGCTGACCAGCTGATACCACTCCCCGGCCTCGAAGCCGTCGACACCGTCATGGAGCAGGATCTGCAGCCAGGTGCGGCAGGCGGCCAGGTCCTCGTGGCCGTCACCGTTGAAATCGGCCTGAACCATGTTCCCGTACATATTCCCCATGAGAGAGGTGTGGCTGCTCAACACGAAACCGCCCGCCCCGTCGCCCAGCGCCACGGTCAGCTTGTCATTTTCCTGTAGGATCAGATCCGCGTTCCCATCCCCGTCGACATCGGCCAGCAGCATGTTTTCGACCGCATTGTCCATGGCGTACAGCCGCGCCCCGGTCAGTTGACAATCCGCCGCCGGGAGAGCCGTCGGCAGAATCGCAGCCGCGACCAGGCTGATCAGTAACGACATCATGAATGCGACACCGGATCCATACGGTTTCATCATCAGTTCCCCTTGTGCTCCATGATGCGATAGTAATGAAGGATCAAAAAGGAAGGCCAGACCGGCCACAGCACCGGGGCCGACCCCATACCAGGTTGAAGTGAAGAGTAGTAATTTCCTCCAGGGGTGTCAATATTTCCTGGGTCTTTCCCGGACCGCGCCTCTCCCGAAGCCTATTAGAATGTAAACGATCCGTTGTATGGAAGTCCGCTACTCTCCGGGAGGTGAAAACCATGACGTTCAACGTTGGACCGCAGCGGGTCGTCGAACCCGAGGTGCGTGTCGGCAAGAAAGAGAACGCGCATCAGACCAGCTCCAGTATGCGGACCAGCCGGTCACCGGCCAATCCCCTGCCTCGCTTCAACCTGACCTCGGGGTTGCGGCCGTCGCGAATCAGGCGGCGCAGCTCGGTGGTCAACACCCTTAGGAGGTCGTATTTCCAAAGGGTGTCTGCCGGTTCTGAGGGAAGAATCACGCTACGTCGCCCGTCGCCGTCCCGCTGGGTCCAGCTGATCTCGGCACCGGCCAGCAGGGCCAGCCAGCGGCCCTTGCGCAGCTGTTGCCAGGTCGTCATGGTCAAGACAGTGAGCCGAGCGGATATCAGTTCCGGTGTGACCTCGATCACCTCATCCTCTTCGCTCTCATCCCCTTCTGTTTCTCCAGGCCTCCCGTGATCTTCAGGCGGCTCTTCCTCCGCCTGATCCTCAGGTTCGCCGGCGGCCCGCGCCTCGCGCTCGAGGCGCTTCATCTCCTGCAGTTCGAGCCAGAGGTCGAGGCCCCGCATCTTCAGAAGACGGGCCAGCGGGTCGCCGGGCTCGAACCCCTCGTCCTCGAGAAACTGTGCCGTCCCCTCGATCAGCAGCTCGGGGTCGCAGGGCGCGTGGTGTTCGAGCCAGAGCGCCTTCCAGATCTCCCCGGCCGTGCTCTCACTGATCTCTCCCGTATCCATCCACTGCACCAGGCTGAACCAGTTGGAGGCTACGGAGATGTCGGTCACCGGACACGACCGTCCCAAGGGATATCCCATCTTCGCGGCACGCGCCGCCACCTCCGCCGCCGTACCAAACGCCCGACCTGCATCCCGCAAGGCCGTGTTGTATGGGGGATTCAGCCGCTTGATCTCGGCGGCTTCGAGAAGCGCTGCCTCGAGACTGGTCTCAGTGGCCTCGGTTTCGATTCGTGAGGCCTGGCTGACGATCTCCAGCTCCTTGTTTGCTCGTTTTCTGTGCCGGTAGTAACTGTTGACCCTCGATTTCAGCGATGTGGCTTTGCCGACGTAGATCACGCTGCCGGCAGCGTTGATGAAACGGTAGATGCCGGGTCCGTCGGAGAGGGCCAGCCGCTCCTCCCGGGCCAACGGCACCGTCCACTGCCTGCCTCGCGCCGGTCGCTTCCTGGCAAGAAAGGCATTCAGGTCGTCAAAGGTGGTCACGCCCTCCTCCCTCAGCAATCCCACCAGCTTCCCCCAGATGAACAGGGTGGCCCTGGCATGCTCTTCAGCACGCTTCAGCTCGGGCAGCGGATGCCCGAAATAGCCCGCCAGCGCCCTCATCCCCCTTCGCGGCAGGTCGGGCAAAAGACGGCAGGCGATGCGGTGGGTGCAGATGATGTTCAGCGGGAACGGCTTTGCCCGACCATGCGCCTCGTGCAGTGCGCGGTAGAACCGCTCCTCAAACCGGGCATAGTGGGCGATGACGGGGCGTTTTTTGGCAGCCTTGACGAATTCGCGCCAGATCTCTTTCGGCGGCCGTGCCTCGAGCATCATCTCCATGCTGACACCGGTGAGCTTTGAAATCCGGTTGGGGATCACCTCGCCTTCGGGCAGCTGGACCAGGCCCGAGTGTACATCAACCTCGTCAGGCAGGTCGCAGGCCCGGGCCACAACCCAGGCTGCTTCCAGCAGGTGGCCATTATCCGGGGTGGAGCCGGTGGTCTGGCAGTCGGTGACCAGGACTTCGCTCGATGCCAGCTCACCGGCGGCCATCGCTTCAGCCCCCGGTGCGTTTGGCGCCGCGGCAGGCGTCCCAGTAGATGTAGCCGCAGAGCAGCAGCACCAGCACGAGACCCAGCCAGTTGCCGAAGGGGCCGGTGTTGTCGAGGTTCGGGATTAGACGAATGCCAAACTCGCTGTCGAGGTAGACGAAGACCGCGCCCACCACCCCCATCAGAGCCCCGCCGGCGATGAAACCGGAGGCGATCAGCGTGCCCCGTTCGTTGCGTTTGCGGCCCACCTCCTCGTCATCCCCCCCGCTTTTGCGAACAAAGTGCGCCACCAGGGCGCCGAGCAGGATCGGCGAGTTGAGCTCGATGGGCAGGTACATCCCCAGGGCAAAGGCCAGGCCGGAGATGCCAAGCATCTCCACGATCACCGCGATCACCGCGCCCACGCCGTAGAGCATCCAGGGCGCCGACTCGCTGACCATCAGGCTCTCGATCACCGCGGCCATGGCGTTGGGCTGCGGCGCGGGCATGGGGTTGGGGTGGCCGGGCCCGGGGGCGAAGCCGTAGGTGTGGGCCAGCAGGATGATGGCGAAGCTCACCGCCACGCCAGAAACGGCGCAGCCGAGGATGTTGCCCCACTGGATGGTGCGGGGGGTGGCCCCCAGCCAGTAGCCGATCTTGAATTCGGTGACCAGGGTGGCGGTCATGGAGAGCGCGGTGCAGACCACCCCGCCCACCAGGAGGACGGCCAGCATGCCGGCTTCGCCGCCCACGCCGGCCTTGATCAGCACGATACAGGTGACCACCAGCGTCATCAGGGTCATCCCCGAGATCGGCGTCACCCCGATCATGGCCACCGCCCGGGCCGAGACGCTGGCAAAGAGGAAGGAGATCACCAGGGTGATGACCAGGGCGATGAGGCTGACATACGTGGCGTTGGGCAAACCATCGAGCACCGAAAACCGGAAGTAGAGCCAGAGCAGGACCACGGTCAGCGTCAGCAGGCCTAGCACGGTGGACATCTTGATGTCACGGTCGGTGCGCAGGGTGGACGGCGCACTGCCTTTGCTCTGACTGCGGAAGATGTCGGCCATGCCGCTGGTCAGCGCGCTCCAGATCACCGGGGAGAGCTTGAGGATGCCGATCAGGCCGGCAGCGAAGATGCCGCCGATGCCGATGAAACGCACGTGGTCGAAGAAGATGTCCTCGGCCCCCATGCCGGCGGCGGAGACCGGCAACCCGTCCGGACCCGGGGGCAGGCCGATGGCGGCCAGCAAGGGCACCAGCACGAACCAGGAGAGCATCGACCCGGCAAAGATGATGGCGGCGTAGCGCACACCGATGATGTAGCCCAGGCCGAGAATCGCGGCCGAGGTGTTCATCGAGAAGACCGCCTTGGCCTTGTGGGTCAGCGGACCGCAGAACCCGATCATGGCGGTGGTGAAGTCCTCCTTCCAGGCGTGCATCGAAACGGCGAGGAAATCGTAGATCCCGCCCAGGGCCGCGGCAAAGACCAGCACGATGGCCTGGCGGCCGCCCTTCTCGCCGGCCATCAGGATCTCGGTGGTGGCCGTGCCCTCGGGGAAGGGCAGCTGGCCGTGCATGTCGGAGACGAAATAGCGGCGAAAGGGGATGAGGAAGAGCACGCCGAGGACGCAACCGAAAAAGGGCACCACAAAGAGCTGGAAGGGGCTGGTCAGGTGGTCTATCTTCAGCACGTAGAGCGCGGGCAGGGTGAACACCGCGCCGGCCACGACGATGCCCGAGGTGGCGCCGATGACGATGACGTTGACGTTCTGCAGCAGCGGCGAGCGGAGCTTGGCCAGGGTGGAGTAGCCGATGGCGAGAATCGCGATAGGTATTGCAGTTTCAATACCTTGACCGACTTTCAGGGCGAGATATGCGGCCGCGGCGGAGAAGAGCACGGCCATGATTATCCCGTAGGTGATGGTGTACGGCGTCACCTCGCGGACCTTGGCGTCCGCCGGCACAACCGGGTGGTAGACTTCGCCCTCGGCCAGTTCCCTGAACGCATTTTCCGGCAGTCCCGTCCCGCCCTTGTTCTCGTCCATTTGCTACTCTCCAGATGGTGTGGCGTCCGCGGCCGGCGGCATGGTGATCTCCCCGGCCAGGGCCGACGCCGCCACGGTGGCCGGACTGGCCAGGTATGTCTCGCCCCTGCCCTGCTGTAACCGGTGGTTGCGGTTGGCCGTGCTGATCAGCACCTCCCCCTCGCCGCTGACTCCGGCCTGGCCCGGGGCGCAGCCCCCGCAACCGGGATTGCGGATCACCGCGCCGGTGTCGAAGAGGGTGCGCAGGGTGCCGTTGGTCCAGAGCCGGCCAAAGACACCGGCCGTTGCCGGGATCACTGTCAGCACTCCCCGGGGGTGGATCTTTCGGGTGCCCACAACCCGGGCGGCCAGATCGAAGTCCGAGTCCCGGCCGTTGGTGCAGGAGCCGATGAACGAGGAGTCGATGGGCCGGCCGGCCACGGCCTCCACGTCCACTACCTGGGCCGGGCCGCCGGGCAGGGCGATCTTCGGCCCCAGTCCCTCCAGGTCCACCTCCACCGTGGCCACACGTGCGGCATCGGGGTCGGGCTCGAAGAGCCGCTGCTCGCGACCGGGGCCGATCTTTCTCAGGTGAGCCAGCAGACGGTCATCGGGTCTGATCCAGGCCGTGACGCCGCCCATCTCGGTGGTCAGACTGGCCAGGGTGATTCGCTGGTCCAGGTTCATCGCTTCCACAGCGGTCCCGCGATACTCGATGGCCCGGCCCGCAGCGCCGCCGGCGCCCACCACCCGGACGATCTCCAGCGCGATGTCCTTGGCCGTGGCCAGGAGTCCCGGGCGGCCGTGGACCTGCACCACCATGGTCTCGGGCACCATGACCAGGACCCGGCCGGTGCGGAAGGCCACCGCCACGGCTTCGGGGTCCAGGCCGAGGCCAAGTGCGCCCACGGCGCCGAGGATGTTGAGGTGGGTGTCGGTGCCGACCACGGTGTCGCCGGGGATCACCAGTCCCTCGTCGATGTCGATGTGGGTGCCGATGCCGCGGTTGACGTCAAAGACAGAGATGCCCTGGTCGCGGGCAAAGCGGCGGCAGAGCTGCTGGTCGCTGGGCTCCCCGTCTCCTGCGGAGCCTGAGCAATCAAAAGTAAAAGCGGTGCGCCCGGCATCGTCCACCGGCTCGCCGGGATACTCGAGGTTGTAGTGTGCCACCACCCCGGCCCCGCCGGCGTCGCGGGCGGTGCGCAGATCGATGTCGATCCAGACCTCGTCCCCCGCCCCCGCGTCTTTGCCCGCGTGGGCCGTGATCAGCTTTTCAATAAAGGTCTTCCCCATGGCCATTTATCCTGGGGGACTCGGTACGCGGCCGTCAAGCCGCCGACGGCCGGGTCAGTCTCCGGCGCCCGCGGACAAATCGAGGTAGCGGTAGATATCATCCCGGTGCGGCTCGATCTTGTCCCGGTAAACCTGCCGGTATTCGTCGGGGTCTGGAATCCGTCCCAGAAGGGCGCAAACGGCAGCCAGTTCGGCACTGCCGAGGTAGACCTGGGCCCCGTCACCGAGCCGGTTGTCGAAGTTGCGGGTGGAGGTGGAAAAGACCACCGCATTGTCATCCACCCGGGCCTGGTTGCCCATGCAGAGCGAACAGCCCGGGATCTCCACCCGGGCGCCGCTGGCCTTGAGATCAGCAAACACGCCGTCCTGCTCCAGCTGGTCACGGTCCATCCGGGTCGGCGGCGTGATCCAGAGCCGTTTCACGGCGGCGCTCGAGCCGTCGAGGATCCGGGCCGCGGCGCGGAAGTGGCCGATGTTGGTCATGCAGGAGCCGATGAAGACTTCTTCGATTGGTGTGCCGGCGATCTCGTGGAGCAGGCGGACGTCGTCGGGGTCGTTGGGACAGGCCACGATGGGTTCTGTGATCTCCACCAGATTGATCTCCAACGTGGCGGCGTAGGTGGCGTTGACATCACGCTGCAACAGCTGCGGGTCGGCCAGCCAGGCCTCCATGGCGGCCACCCGGCGTTCGAGGGCCGCGCGGTCCTGGTAGCCGTCGGCGATCAGCGAACGGAGCAGGGCCGCGTTGCTGCGCAGGAAGGCCTGCACCGGCGCGGTGTCCAGGGCGATGGTCCCGGCGGCTGCCGACCGCTCGGCCGTGGCGTCGGTCAGCTCGAAGGCCTGTTCGACGGAGAGGCCCGGCAATCCCTCTATCTCCAGCACCCGGCCGTTGAAGACGTTCTTCTTGTTCTTCTTCTCCTTGGTCAGCAGCCCCTCGCGGATGGCGAACCAGGGGATGGCGTTGACCACGTCGCGGAGGGTGATGCCCTGGTTCAGCTCTCCGCTGAGGCGGACCAGCACCGACTCGGGCATTTCCAGCGGCATGAAGCCCAGCGCCCCGGCAAAGGCCACCAGGCCGGAGCCGGCGGGGAAGGAAACCCCCAGGGGGAAGCGGGTGTGGCTGTCGCCGCCGGTGCCCACGGTGTCGGGCAGGATCATGCGGTTGATCCAGGAGTGGATCACCCCGTCGCCCGGCTTGAGGGCCACGCCGCCCCGTTCGCGGATGAAGCCGGGGAGGTTTGCGTGCATCTGCATGTCAATCTCGCGGGGGTAGGCCGCGGTGTGGCAGAAGGACTGCATGAAGAGGTCGGATTGGAAATTGAGGCAGGCCAGCTCCTTGATCTCGTCGGCGGTCATCGGGCCGGTGGTGTCCTGGCTGCCCACGCTGGTCATCTTCGGCAGGCAGGCCGACCCGGGGTGCAGGCCTTTTACGCCGCAGGCCTTGCCGACGATCTTCTGGGCCAGGGTAAAGCCGGTGTTTGGCAGCACCACCTGGGGCGCGTTGGCGAAGTGCTCCGAGGGGCCCATCCCCAGTTCATGGCGGGCCCGGTTGGTGAGCTGGCGGCCGATGATCAGCGGCACCCGGCCGCCGGCGCGGTATTCGTCCAGCAGGGTCTCGGGACGGATCGCGAAACGGCTGATCAGTTCGCCCGTCTCGCTGCTCACCGTGCCCTCGGCGGGCCTGATCACCACGATCTGGCCGGTGGAGAGGCCGGTGACGTCGCACTGCAGGGGCAGCGCGCCGGAGTCCTCGGCGGTGTTGAAGAAGATCGGGGCGATGACGCTGCCGATGATCACGCCGCCGGTGCGCTTGTTCGGTACGTGAGGGATGTCGCGGCCGATGTGCCAGATCACAGAGTTGCAGGCCGATTTGCGGGAGGACCCGGTGCCGAGTACGTCGCCCACAAAGGCCACCGGCAGGCCGCTATCGGCCAGGCGGGAGATCTCGTCGATCCCACCCGGGAAGCGTGTCTCGCCCATGGCCATGGCGTGGAGCGGGATGTCGGGCCGGGTGGGCGCGTGCTTGGCCGGGGAGAAATCGTCGGTGTTGATCTCGCCGTCCACCTTGTAGATAACCGCCTTGATCTCCTGCGGAACCTCGGGCCGGCCGGTGAACCAGCGGGAGTCGGCCCAGGAACGGATCACCCCGGCAGCCCGGCCGCTGCCCTTCTTCGCGGCGTCGAACACCTCGTCAAAAGCGTCAAAGACGAAGAGCGTCCGGCCCAGGGCCAAAGCGGCATCATCGCCCAGGGCGTCGTGGCCCAGCAGGCCGATCAGCTCGGGTACGTTGTATCCGCCAAGCATGGT
>JAQAZP010000066.1:0-16242 GCA_032127265.1 Acidobacteriota bacterium | reverse complement strand
CATCAGTGAGGAGAGGATCGCCCCGCCGGCCACGTATTGCAGCGAGGTGATCACCACCTGGATCACCAGCTGGCCGGCCACACCGATCACCCGGGCGGTTGTCGAGTAGTGCCGCTCGAACAGCTCGGGCAGGGTGGTGATCTCCATCCGGCGGAAGCGGCGGGCGGCGAAGAGCCCCATGACCAGCGCCCCGGCGGCCCAGGCCGCGTTGTACCACCCGGCCGAGAAACCGACCTCGTAGGCCCGCTCGGCCACGCCGATGGTGGAGGCCCCGCCCACGGCCAACCCGGCCAGCAGGGCCGCGGAGACCCCGGCCGGCAGGCCGCGCCCGGCCAGCAGGTAGCCGACGATCCCGCCGCCGCCCCGCAAGTTGAGCCGCCGGGCCCACCAGGTGACGGAAAAAAGGACGCCGATATATACGAACACGATGGTCAGCGGAATCCAGTGCATGCGGCTCTCGATGCTCAAACCGGCTGGAAATGCCGGGTTCGTTGGCTACAGGATAAGACCTCGGCCGGGCCAGGTCAAATTCAGCCGAGGGGCCGATTGGTCTGTAAAAAGTCCTGCACCAGGATGCAAAATCTTCTTACACCCCTGCCCGATTCCCAGGGCTCCGCACTATCGGCCCTTCACCGATGGCACACGTATAACATTACAAACAAAGTGCTTCGAGGGACTGCTCTGGCTGTGCCCATACCTGGCATCGTTCTTGAAATATCTATCGGGCGTCAACGGAAAAACGGAACGGTTCAAGAAACAACAAAAGTGAAGGGGGAAAGACAATGTTCAGAGAAATCATGAAAAAGAACGCCCGGCAGATTCGGTTCATCGGCGCCCTGGTCCTCTGCGTGATCTTCATCGCGGCCAGCCCGACCTCTCCCAGCGACGACAGCGGCTGCGGCGGCTCCACCGATAACAGCTACGGCACCATCGTGGTCCAGAACTTCTCCAACGCCCGGATCTACGTCACGATCAGCGGCCCCTCCGCCGACAGCTTCCAGCTCAGCTCCGGCTACCAGAAGTCCATCAACGCCTCCACCGGTTCTTACACCGTCTATGCCGAGGTGGACCAGTACGGCAGCCCCTGGGACGGCCAGACGATCTACAGCCGCTCCTTCACCGTTTCGACCAACGAGACCGAGACCTGCGCCGTCTACAACTAGAAAGCAACGGCGGAGGGCGGCCACGACAAATGAATATCGACAGCGGATGACCCGGGTTCCCCGAGAAGAGGAACCCGGGTTTTTTCTTGCATGAAAGCGCATCAAGGCGTACTATTCGGCCAGACGCCGCGGTTCACAACGGCAGGCCCTCCATCCATAGCGAGACGACATGCACCCGATTCTTTTCCAGATCGGCGATACCGCCGTGCCCAGCTATGGGGTCCTGGTGACCCTGGCCATGCTGATCGGCCTGGCCACTGCCCTGCTGCTGGCGAAGAGCAGCGGCCTGCCGGTGATGGAGACGGCGACCTTCCTCCTTTTCCTGGTCATGGTCTCCCTGGCCGGGGCAAAAATCTACCTGATGATCTACCAGGCGGCGAAACTGGCGCTGGCCGGGCGGCCGGTGACCCTCGACGCCCTGCTCCAGCACAAGAGCATGGGGGTTTTTTATGGCGGTTACATCGCCGGGATCTTCTTCTCCATCTGGTATCTGAAAAAGGTCGGCCTGCCGCTGTGGAAGGTTTCCGACATCATTCCCGCCGCAGCGCTGATGCACGCCGTGGGGCGGGTGGGCTGCTTTCTCGGCGGCTGCTGCTTCGGCCGGCCGTCAGCAGCACCCTGGGCGGTTCAGTTCGCGGGACACCCGCAGGCCGTCCACCCCACACAACTTTACGAGGCACTGCTCAACCTGGCCAATTTCGGTGTTCTGCTGCTGGCCTTCAGGCACAAGCGGTTCGACGGCCAGGTATTTTGCCTCTACATCATCAACTATTCGGTGATCCGCTACGCGGTGGAGCTGTTCCGCGGCGGACCGGGCCGAGGGTATGTTTTCGAGGGCGGCTCCCCCTGGACCAGCCTGTCGGTGCCCCAGTTGATCAGCCTGCTGGGGCTGGCTTCGGCGGTCGCCCTCTGGTACTATCTGAAAAACAAGAAAAGCGCTGGATGAAAGGACGTGCAACGTGCCTGTCAAGGAATCGAGCCTGGCCACAGCCTGGCAGCGGAACACCGACGCCAATCTCTTTCTGCTGGACCACCTGACGGAGAAGTCGCTGGAGCACCGCTACTCCCCGCGCACCAGAACCGTGGCCGCCCAGCTGGCCCACATGCACAACGTGCGCCTCTACCACCTGCAGAAACGGGGGCCGGAATACCTGGGCAAGCTGCAGACCTTCGAGCGAGGTGCACAACCGAGCCGGGTCCAGATCATCGCCGCCCTCACCGGGTCGGCGAAGATGATGGGCGCTTTCCTCGAAGCCTGCGAGCGCACCAACCTGGTCCGGGGATGGAAGGGACCGCCGGCCACATTCCTCGCCTACCTGGTGGCCCACGAGGCGCACCACCGCGCCCTGGTGGTGGTCAGCATGCGGATCAGCGGCGAGCCGCTGCCCAAGGAAGCGGTCTACAACATCTGGTCCTGGGGCTAGGAACCGGGCCATGGTGCTTTTCACACGTTCAATCGAAGCAGCCATTTCAGTTGACCGGGCTATGGAAGAACTGAAGGACCCCGCCTTTGACCAGCACTGGCCGGCAATCAAAAATGCGGGGATCATTCGCGGCGCCGGGCATTTCGAGACCGACGGCCGCGAGGCTGGTGGGCAATTTTTCTGTAGCGGTGACTGAGAGGCGCCATTTTCAGGGGTCAGGTCACACTGGCGTCGAGGGCAAGCCGCACGCGATTGATCAGTTCCGCGGGCGTGAACGGTTTCTGGATGAACTCGATCTCATTCGCCAGAAGCCCGTACTGGCTGATCAGGTTGGCGCCATATCCCGAAATATAGATCACGGGCAGTTCCGGCCGGACTTCGAGCAGCTTGTCGGCGAGTTGCTTGCCGTTCATTCCAGGCAGAACCACGTCAAGGACCAGGATCTGGACTTTTTCCCTGGCGGTGGCCCAAATCGCCAAAGCCTGCTCGGCACTGCTGGCCGCCAGCACGGTGTACCCAATTCGTGAAAGCGACTTGAGGGCGAGTTGCATGATCTGGGGTTCGTCTTCCACAAGCCCCAGCAGCTGCCGCAGCATTTTTTGGCCGCTCTCAACCTCCTGGTTCAAGTCCACATTCACCGGCTCCGCGGCCTGGTTTCTGCTGTAGGCAAGAAGCTGCTGGGTCAGGGCGGCCGCCCGGTCCGTCGCCTTTTGGATCTCCTCAAGGCCGGCTCTGGTTTCCGCCGCGTCCAGCTTTTCGGAGCCCATGATCGAGACGTGTCCGGAAATCACAGTCAACAGGTTGTTGAAGTCGTGCGCCACCCCCCCGGCAAGGCGGCCCAAAGACTCCAGTTTCTGCGAACTCTTCAACTGATTCTCCAGCCTGGCCCGCTCTTCCATCTCCAACTTCAAGTCTATGCTGGCCTTCTCGAGATCGATCAACTTCTGTTCCAGCTGGTTGTTGAGTGAAAAGGCCGTGGCCTGGCGCTTACCGGCCGCCCAGGCAAAAATGCCGAGGAAGAGCGGGGCCGTGTTGATGATCCAGTGCAGCGGCTGACTGGATTGAACCACTATGACGCTTGCCGGAGTGAAGGGAAATCCCCGGGCCCAGATGTCGATCGCCGTGGCGACACAGGGAAAGGTCGCTCCGAATATGATGCCGAACCAGGTGTATTTCACCCTGATCATCCGCGGTGATGATTTGTTCCGGCTCAAACCAATCTCCTCGGCCCATCCTGGCAACGGGCAATCGTCCATATTCTGGTTTATCTATATGTTTCGGTATTTTTATCCTAAAAAGTGAGCTGAACGATTTCCACCGACCAGTGTCTGCCGTGCCCGCTTTGTGGCATAATTGCTGCGTGATTCGCTCCAGTATTGAAATCGTGTGATGATCGGCCCGGCTGGCGGATGCCGGACGGGGTATGGGGTGTTTTCGCGCAGATCCGGAATAAAATGCCGACACAACGACGACAGCCGATCCTGATCCTGGTGCTGCTGCTGGCCGGCGGTTTCCTGCTGACCAGCCTCGTCAGCTACTTCGTCTCCCGCGCGTCGCTGCGCGCCCGGATATCAGAGCGCGAGCTGCCGCTGACCAGCGACAACATCTACTCCGAGCTCCAGCGCGATCTCCTCCGCCCAATCCTCATCTCGTCATTGATGGCCAGCGACACCTTCCTCCGTGACTGGGTGGTGAACGGGGAGCAGGATGTGGACGTCATCGCCAGGTATCTCGAATCGATGAGGGTCGAGCACGACACCTTCTCCAGTTTCTTTATCTCCGAACGGACGAAAAACTACTACCACGCCGGAGGCATCCTCAAGCAGGTCAGCGAGGACGAGGAGCGGGACGCCTGGTATTTCCGGGTGCGGGAGATGGAGCCGGTCTACGAGATCAACGTGGACCGGGACATGGCCAACCTCGACGCGATGACCATCTTCATCAACCACAAGGTCTTCGACCGCGAGGGCGGATTCCTCGGCGCCACCGGTGTGGGGCTCACTGTCGATGCGGTGAAAAGGCGGATCGACCATTACCGGGATAAATACGGCCGCAGCATCTTCCTCACCGACACCGAGGGCAAACTCACTCTCAGCAGTTCACGCTACCATGAGGACGTGGCCAACATTCACGACATGGAGGGGCTGTCCGGGATCGCCGACCTGATCCTGGGCAGCGAGGACGGCCAGTTCACCTATCGCCTGGATGACGGCACGGTCCACCTGAATACCCGGTTCATCCCCGAACTGAACTGGTACCTGCTTGTGGAGCAGCGGGAAACAGCGGCCACCAGCAACATCTTCCAGGCACTACTGATCAATCTCGCCTTCTGTGTCCTGATCACCGCCGTGGTGATCCTGCTGGCCAACATGACGATCAAGGCCCACCAGAAAAAGATGGCCCGATTGGAGGAGGAGGATCGGATCCTTCGCGGGGTCACCGAGGACCAGCAGGAGGAGATCGCCCGGCAAAACACCGAGCTGCGAAAACAGAATGAACGTCTGGAAAAAGCGCTGACCGAGGTGAAAACCCTCAGCGGGATGCTGCCGATCTGCGCCTCGTGCAAGAAGATCCGCGACGACAAGGGCTACTGGAGCCGGATCGAGGAGTACATCACCCTCCATTCGGAGGCCCAGTTCACCCACGGGATTTGCCCCAAGTGCGCGGAGAGGCTCTACCCCGGCCTGACGGATTGAATGCCCCCGTTATCCGCGACAGGGCCTCCTACTGGTCTCGCCGATCAGATCACCCCGCCCGCCGCATTGATCCCGTGGGTAATCGACACATTGAAAGCATTCAGCGAAAAGAGCAGTGACGTGGTGGCGCCATCGTAGCCAAAGACCTTGAGCTGGGCCGGGGCCGCCGGATCGGGACCCGGACCGGCCAGCATGTCCTCTCTCCCGTCCCCGTTATAATCGATCCCCGAAGATATTCGCGCCCCAAACCTCACCGCAGGGTAGTCCCAGGCAAAGAAGCTGATCCCCGGGATGGCGGCCACGGTGGAGCCGTCGCAATTCCAGCCGCGGATGTGCGCCCCGAAATACGACGAGGGGCCGGGGGCGGTGACGATCTCGTCGATCCCGTCGCCATCCACGTCTCCGCAGGTAAGGTTTACCCCCATGCGGTTGGTGCCGTAGGCCAGAAAACTCACATTCGAAATGGCCATGGCTGCCCCGCCGTCCACGTTCCAGCCGCGCACATGCGGCCCGAATACGGCACCCGGCCCGGCGCCGGTGACGATCTCGTCCATCCCGTCGCCGTCGATGTCACCGGCACAGACATTGACGCCCCACTTGTCGGTGCCGTAAGCCATGAAGCTCACCCCGGAAACCGGCGAGACCGATGATCCGTCGTAGCTGAAGGCCCTGACGTGGGGGCCGAACACCGCGCCCGGCCCTGCGCCGCTGATGATCTCACCGCCGCCGTCACCATTCAGGTCGCCGATGGCCACATTGACCCCCCACTTGTTCGTGCCGTAAGCGAGAAAGCTGAGGCCGGGAAGCGGAGTGCCGTTTCCCTCGAAGCCCCGGACGTGGGGCCCATAGATTGCACCCGGGCCGGCGCCGGTGAGGATGGTGCCGGGGAACCCGCCCACGGTGCCGCAGGCCACGTTGACCCCGTAGCCGTCGGCGCCGTATGCCGGAAACTCGTTGACCATGGTGGCGTCCTGCTCCGGAGGGAAGAGCCGGACCAGCGGCGGGTTGTCCACCCCCGGCCCGGGACTGCAGATCACCACCGGCGTACCGAGGCTGAGCACCATCTCCGCCGCCTCGCCCAGGTCGGGGCGCGGCCCGATCTCCCTCGAGGGGTCGAGGTGGTCGATGCCGGTGTCGTGGAGCACCGCCCGCAGCTCCAGCGGCTCAAGGACGCGGAGGAGGTTGGCCTTGGCAATGCCCTGCAGGCAAAGCGAGGAGCCGACGATCATCGGCGAGGCGCCTGAGGTACCGCCGAAGTCGTTGGTGTATTCGGTTTGCAGCGACCCGCCGTTGTAAAGGTCGCCGTAGCCGGTGGTGACGATCAAGGAGCCCCAGGCGTGGACGTCCATCCGGCTGCCGTAGTTGGAAAAATACTCGGCGATCCGGCCGGTGGGTGTGCCGGCGCCCACCATGATCGCCCCCGAGTCGCGCACCGTGCGGTCGAAGGCCCCGCTCCAGACCGCGGCATCCAGGTCCTGGCTGCCGTTGGCCCCGGCCTCGACGCAGACCACGCCGCGGGAGAAGACGCCGGTCCAGATCACATCGTAGTTCACCTGCACGTATTCCATGGGGGTGGCGCTGAGCCCGGGGGGGTACATTTGCAACTCGATGAGCCAGACGTCGCCGGCGTCGAGATTGTCCACCGCTTCCTGGAAATACTGCGGCACATCGGGGTAAACGTTGATGTCGATGGCCACCATGCCGAAGCTTATGTCGGGGGCGAAACCGTCGATACCGTAACCGTTGTGCGCGCCCACCACCTCACCCAGCACCGCCGTGCCGTGGTCGCTGTAGCTCGGATCCGGATTTTCGGGGGCCCCGCCGAGGTGGAAGAAATTGGCCGCGGTGAAGTCCTCATGGTCCTCGATCCAGGCCAGTTCCACGTCGATGAACTTCATCCCCGCGCCCGTGCCGCCGGGGAGCGACCAGGCCGCCGGGGCGTCGAGCCCCACCGGCGTGTCGTAGAGATAGTCCTGCTGGTCGGCGAAATCGGGGGTGCCGCCCGGAGCGGGGGCGGCGTTCTCTGCCGTGATCCCGGCGTGGACCGCCGCCAGCTCGACCCTGGGCGCCGGGTGGGCGATCTCCACCGCCGGGTCAGCGTTGAGCTTGTTCAGAGCATCAGCCAGCGCGGCCTTGCCGCCCTGGACCCGCACCGTGAACCAGAGAGAAAGGTCGGGGCCGGTGACCCCGGACTTTGCCTCGCCCACGGCCTTCAGCCGGCGGAACCGGGCGCGGTCACCTTTAAACGTGGGCCGGACTTCTGTTGCCCGGTTGGTTTCCAGCAGACCGTTCACCGCCTGCAAGTCGACACCGCCCTCGTCGATGAAACGTCCATCCCGCAGGAGGACATCGGAGCCTTCGATGAACTTCACATAGAGCCAGCCGTCGTGGAAGGTGTCCAGATCGGCCTCGTTCCACAGACGGACCGGGCTGACCACCCGGGTTTCGGTGTCCAGGGCCAGCGCGGGCCCGGACAGGAAAAACAGGAGCGCGGCGATGACAAGCAGGGTGCGTTTCATGGCGGTGTCCTCTCTACTCGGGCGGCCGGCAAATGGGGCGCCAAAATACTCTAGCGTAACTGGCTATTGGGAGAAACAGTGTATCATGGAAGGATACAGGTAACTGTGGAAATCACCGCCGGATTTCCCAGCGAAGAGGCGACGCCGTGTGCTGTCGCGCCCGGATCACAGCCGCCCGGCGGCCACCCTGGTCCCGTGGGACCAGCCTGTGGGATAACAGGTGTGGACAGAGAGCATCAGTTCCACACCGCTACCGTCACCCCGGTAAAGGAAGACCTTGAACGGCGTTCCCGCGTCCGGGTCCGGACCACAGCCCACCACGATATCGTCCTGCCAGTCACCGTCGATGTCGCCGGCTGAAACGGTGGCGCCATACCGCACCTCTTCTGGCTGCCAGGCAAAAAAGCTGAGATCGGCCATCGGCGTCAGGCCGTATCCGTCATGGTTCCAGCCGCGAATGTGAGCACCGAAGACGGCGCCGGGGCCCGGTGCGGTGATGATCTCATCGATCCCGTCGCGGTCCACGTCGCCGCAGGTCACGTTTACCCCGAACTTGTTCGTGCCGTAGGCCATGAAACTCACCGCCGCAATCGGTTCCCCATAGCCGCCGTCGGCGTTCCAGCCCCGAACGTGGGGCCCGAAAACAGCGCCCGGGCCCGCCCCGGTGACGATCTCGTCATAGCCGTCACCGTCGATATCCCCCGCAGCCACGTTTACCCCGTATTTGTTCGTGCCGTAGGCAAAGAAGCTGATCCCGGGCACCGGGGATACCGAGGCGGAAGTCTCGTTGTAGGAAAAGGCCCGGACGTGGGGGCCAAAGACCGCCCCGGGCCCTGCGCCGGTGATAATCTCGTCGGTGGCCCCCGGGCCGGCGAGGCTCAACAGGTTGCCGGCGGTGACATTGACCCCGTACCTGGGAGTGCCGTAGGCCAGAAAGCTCAATCCGGGCAGCGGTGTTCCGTCAACACGGAACCCGCGGACATGGGGACCGAACATCGCACCCGGGCCGGCGCCGGTGAGGATCTCGTCGATTTCGTACCCGTCGGCGGTGCTCACGTCGCCGCAGGCCACGTTGACCCCGTACCGCGGCGTGCCGTAAGCCTCGAACTGGTGGCAATACCAGCCGGACTCGATCGGTGCCATCACCCGCACCCGCGGCGAATTGAACGGGCCGGGGCCCGGACCGGCCGCCACCCGGGCCAGCGGTTCGTGAAAGCCCATGTCCGGGATACCCGTATCGCGATGGTGGTCCACGGCGGTGGAGGAAGCCGGAGGCTGCTGGGACGGGTCGCCGGCGTCGATGCAGGGGCTGTCAGCGGACTGGCCGGCAACCTCACAACCCAGGTAGTGGTCCCCACGCAGGCCGCCGGCGAACAGCGGGTCGGCATCGATGTTCCCCGGGCCGGACCATCCTCCCTCGACGCAAGACCAGCTGATCACCGGGTCGCCGGATACCACCTTGAGGTTCGGCCCCGACAGAGTGGCCGCATTGCCCCAGATGATGCAGTTTTCGACGATCAGCGTACCGCCGGCGAAGTAGATGCCGCCGCCTTCCCGGGCCTCGTTCCAGGCCAGAGTGCAGAAGCTGAGGTAGACTTCGCCCATGCCCACGGCGACGCCGCCGGCCGGGTTTTCCGCCGCGTTGTGCGTCAACAGGCAGTCGACGAGCTCCAGGGCGCCACCGTCAAACGCGCTGACCGCACCGCCCCCGTACGTCGCTTCGTTGCCGATGAAGCGGGAGTGGAAGAGGCGGACCTCCGACTGGTCCTCTGCCGCATCCACCGCGCCGCCGCGGTAGCCGGTGTTCTCCCTGAAATCGGCGTGAAGCACCAGTACCTGGCTGCGACTGCGGGCGCCCACCGCCCCGCCGTACTTGGCGGTGTTGTCACGGAAGATATTACGGTCGAGGGTCGGCCGGGAGTCCTGCTGGCAACCCACCGCCCCACCCCAGAGGCCGGCCTCATTGCCGGTGAAGACGTTGTCTGTGATCAGCGCGTCGGAGTTGTAGCAGTAAACCGCGGCGCCGTCGCCGTCGCAGCTGTTGTCCTCGATGTGGTTGCCAACAATCCAGGGCGAGCTGTTCATGATGGTCACCGCCGCGCCGGAGATCGTGCTGTACCCGCCTCGAATTGTGAAACCCGTCAGTTTCGAGCTGCCGCCCTCTCCGCTGTAGAAGCCGAATCCCCGGTGGGTTCCGCCGAGAGCCACCGTGCAGCTGGCCGGGCCGTTCTCCGATTTCACCGTGATCGCCTTGCCGTGAAAATTGATGTCCCGGTTCCCGGGGCCGCTGTACACACCGTCGGCCACCAGTACGGTATCGTAGTCTGCCGCGGCGTCGATGCCGGCCTGGATGGTCGGCCGGTCGGTGGGCACACGTATGATGCGGGGTGACCGCTGGTCACCGCTGCGGTGGCCGGAACCTGGATCCAGCACACAGGTCAGGTCATCAGAGCCCCGTACCGAAAGTGTCGGGAGAATCGTCACCAATGCCGCCAGCAGGATTATGGCTCTCTTTTTCTTGCTCATGACTGTTGCCCTCCTCGACCACCGCCGGGTCGTTTATATATTCACCAGTTCCCTGGCATGGCCAATAATGACCCAGAGCAGACCAGACCGGCGCAGACAAGAGCCAGCGACGTCAAAAGGTCCTTCTTCCGGCCGCCCGGATCTTTCGTTTGCATCATGGTTCCTCTCCTGCCCATGGTTTTCTCCGTCACTTGCAGGAACGACGAGGCGGGGAAAACTTGTATAATGAGAGGTCGTCTTGGATGGGGATCATCCCGGCCGCCGAAAAAGGGGATACAAGATTTTGCCGTCCGCACGTTCAACTGAGTGGAGGGCGACAGTGGAGTCGCTCTACCACAAGCACCACCGGCTGCTGATCAACAAGGCCTGGCGGTCGCTGCGCGACAAGAACCGGGTGGTTGACCTGGTGCAGCAGGTGTTCACCAACCTGCTGGCCACCGAGCGCGCTCTGTCCGGGAATAACGGTGATGCGGAGAAATACCTCTTCACCGCGTTCCACAATCTGCTGGTGGACCAGATCCGCCGGGGGAGCCGCTGGAAGTACAGCCCGATCGACGAGGTGAATCCCGGCCGGGTTGCTTCCGACGCCCACCAGGAGGAGGAGCTGGTCAGTGAAAGGATGCGGGACCGGGAACTGCCGCTGCCCCCGGCCCAGAGACGCATCTTCGAGATGGCCTACTTCGAGGGGATGAAGGACCGGGAGATCGCCGACGAATTGAAGATCAACATCCACACCCTGCAACAGAGCCTGGTGCGAGCGCGCAGGATACTGGAAACGATCATGGTGGAGGAACGGGGACTGAGCCGGGAAGAGGTGAAGCGGCTCTTCTCCCGCAAAAAGAACTGAACAGCCCGGCGGCAACGGGCACCTGCGGCCCAGCCGCAGATCAAGGATGACAGGGATATGAGCGAGCTGCGCGAGACCTATGAGCGACTGAGGGACGAGCAACCCCACGGCCCCTCGGCCGAAACCATCCGACTCCACGCCGAGGGCTGTCTGGAAGGCGCCGAAGCCCGCCGGGTGGCCCTGCACCTCAACGACTGCGCCAGCTGCGTGGGGCTGCTGGAGCGTCTCGACCCGGTTGACTCGCCCGAACTGCCGCCCGAACTCCAGCAGGAGATGGCCGGCGAGATCGATCGGAGGCTCGGCTTCGAAGCGGAGGAGCCGGAAGCAGGCAGTGGCGAAGGCCGGTTTGGCCGGCTCCTGCGGTTCAGGGTGCCGGCCCTGGTGCCGCTGGCCGTGGCGGCCCTGGCCCTGGCGCTTGTCTGGTGGGTCGGCGGTGGAACAGGTCCGGCGGCAGACGCACCCCCGGTGATCCAGCAGCTGTCGATCTTCACCATCGACCAGACCCTCTCGCGGTCCGGAGCGGACACCGGCGGCAGCCCTGCAGCAACGTCCGGCGTTCCGTTCATCCTCGAGGTGGTGCTCTACCGGCTGGACCTGGCCCCCGGAGAGCGGCTCCGCTTCGCCGTGACCGACGACGCGGGCAGAGTGGTCATCGAAGGGGATACCGCCGTACTCGAGGACTACAACATCCGCCTGGCGCTCACCTTCGCCAATCCGGGCAGCTACACCGTCATCCTCGCCGACGGAAAGGGTGCCGAGGTGGAGTCGGTAAAGATCGCGGTGGCCGCGGCGGGCTAACCCGGGTCGCCCAGCAGCACGAACGCCGCCCAGAAGTGGGGATCGGCAAACGGACGAGGCGCTCCAGCATCACCGGCGGCGGCATCACCATCGGCTCCGCGCTCAGCGCCGGCCAGCCCCGCACCCATCACCCGCAACGCCTCGCCGGTAACCCCGGCCAGCCACTGCTTGGCTTCCTGGAGCGCCAGGGCCCGGGACAGTCCCTGACCGGGATCGTAGTGCCGCCCACCCACCGACCGCACCACGGGAAATTTCCCCAGCACGTTCTCGTAGAAGCGGGTCATCAGCAGCATGGTGGCCTGGTCGTTGACCTTCCACAGGCTGAGCAGCAGGCTGCGCGCCCCGGCAATGAACATCGCCTGGGAAAATCCGAGATATCCCTCACCGCCGGTCTGGCGGCCCAGTGCCGTCTCGCAGCCACTGAGGGTCACCAGGTCTGCGTCGAGATCCCAGGTGCGCACGATCTGCTCGCCGGTGAGCCGCCCGTCGTATAGACCGGCCTCGCTCCCCGCAGCATCGCCCTCGGAGCGATCCCTTTCCCGGGCCAGGATCAGCGCCGACTGCAGGGCGATCCGGTCGTTCATCACCCCGTGGGTCGCGAGGTGGATCACCCCGAACTGCTTCAGCTTGCCGGCGGCGGAAAGGGCATCCAGCCGCTGTTCGCTGGCCGCCTCGCCGAGGAGGATCTCGTTGCCGCTTTCCTCCCCCGCCCTCAGGAACAGGCCGGCGATGGCCTCCACCTCGCGGCGGCTGCCCGGCAGTCGCTCGAAAAGCTTGTCCCTGGTTGGGCCCAGGACGGCATCCATCTCACGCTGCGTGATCAACGCGTCGGGCATGGCCTCTTGAGCAGGACGCAGACCCAGACGCCCCGGCGACAACTCCAGCCGGCAGGTCTCTCCGTCACGCCAGACGGTGATCGGAACGATCGGCGGGTCCCCGCCGGTTTCGTCGCTGGTCATCGTCTCCGCCGCCTTGCGCACGGCCGGCCCGAGGTCCGCCGCCCCGCCAAGCCGGTCACCGCCGTAGGTCAGCATCACATCCCCCTCGCGGACGCCGCCACGGTAGGCGTTGGACCCGTCCATCACCATGGCCACCAGCACTCCGTGGTCAGGTGGTTCGGCGGCGGAGGGGAGGGTATCGGGTCCACTGCCAAAATCGGGGTCGCCCAGGGCAAGAAGCAACGGCGGCTCACCAGACGGAGGAGATGACGTCGGGCCGCGCTTCTCCCGCAACCAGGCATACATCGTCCCCGAGGGGGCATAGCTGACGGTGTAGGACTGGTCGAGCGCCTCGAGCGGAATCCCGGACATGGCGCCGGCAGGAAGGATGACCAGTTGCTCCACCCCCTCCAGGTGCGGCCGCAGGGGTTCGATCCGCTGGGCCATCAACCGCTGGAGCAGCGCCTGGTTGCGCCGGGCCGCGGACCGCCGCTGGGCCCGGCCCAGCACCTGGCGGACCTGGCCGGCCAGTTCGCTGTCCTCCTCGGTCCAGGCACCGTCGGCACCGCTGCCGGGCAGCCGGACCCAGACGGGTGTGCCCCGGCGCCGCACGACACAGGCCCAGTGCTCGCCATCAGGATTGGCAGCGTGCGGTTCGGCGGCCACGTCCACCCAGCCCACCAACGCCGCCCTCTCCGGGAGTGCTCCCTGGATGCGGCCCAGGTCAAAGACCTCGCCGGCCGTTGGACCGTAGCGGACAGCCAGCTCGGCTTCGAACCGGGCCAGGTCGGCTTGCAGCCGGGTCTGCTCTTCGCGCAGGGTATCGAACTGCCGCTCATCCGTATCAGTATCCGTCCGCAGAGCGCTGAACTGTTCTCCGTTCCTGCTCAACTGCCCGATGAGGTCGGTTTCCCTCCCCCGTTCGGCCGAGGTGAGCGGCCTGGCATAACGTGCCGAAATCGCATCGAGCAGACCCCGAGCCTGGTCTTCCTCGAAGGCCACCCAGGCCAATCCCGCCTTCCCGTTTCTCGCCCGGCAGGCGGCCAGCTGCCCCAGGGGGGAAATCCGTTCGGCAAAGTAGGCCCGCTCCAGGCCGCTGGCGCTGGATTGCAACCTGGCCAACTCGAAGACCTCCGCCGATTCTTGCCACAGCGCCTCGGCGGCCTGGAACTCCCCGGTGTCGCCCTTGACCAGCGCCAGCGCATTCAGGCTTTTCACCACGTCGGGATGATTCCTGCCCAGCACCCGGCGCCGGCCTTCCAGGGTCTGGCGGTACGCCGCCTCGGCCTTGTCGAATTCTCCCCGGGAACGGTGGAGGTGCCCCATGTTGCTCAGCGCCACCAGGGTGCGGGGATTGTCCGGCCCCAGCGTCCGCTCGTAGCCATCGAGCGACTGCCGGTACAGCCGTTCAGCCTCACCGAACTCCTGGCGGGCATGGAGGACCTTGCCCAGGTTGCCGGCCGAGTCAAACAACTCGGGATGTCCCTCTTCGAGAATCCGGGTGCGGACCTGAAAGGCCTGGCGCAGATACTGTTCCGCCTCTCCATACCGCCGGAGGTAATAGAGCAGCATCCCCAGGTTGTCCGTTGAGCGCAGTGTGTCCGGGTGCTCCGGGCCCAGAGTTTTTTCACGGGCCCGGACGGTAAGCCGCAGCAGGTCTTCGGCCTCGTCCAGCCGGCCCTGGGCTTCCAGCAGGCGGGTCAGGTTGTGCATGGTGGATAGCGTGTTGGGGTGGCTGTCTCCGAGAATCCGGCGGTCCCCCTCCAGCGCCTCGAGAAAAAGCGCTTCAGACTCGGCCATCCGGCCCTGGGCCTTGAGCAGGCCGGCCAGATTATTGATCGTGGTCAGGGTCTGGCGGTGGTCATTGCCCAGCGTCTTGCGGTTGGTGGCCACCGCCTCCCGCATATAGGCCTCGGCCTCGGCAAAGAGGCCCTGCTGCTTCAGGACCAGACCGAGGTTGTTGAGTGCCCTGAGTGTGCTGGAATGTTCGTCTCCCAACAGCCGCCGATAGCTGGCCAGTGCTTTCTCCAGCAGGGCTTGCGACTCCTCGTACGCGCTCGACTGAATGAGCAGTCCGCCAAGGTTGTTCATGGTGTTCACCGTATTGATGTGATCCTCACCAAGAACCCGACGGCGATTTTTCAGCACCTGGCGATACATCGACTCCGCCTCGGGGAACCGGCCGAGATTATCGAGCAGGTAGCCCATATTGTTCTGAAACGACATGGTGGCCGGATAGTCTTCACCGTATACGCGCAGCGACGTCTCGTATGCTTCGCGGTAGTAAGGCTCGGCCTCAGCCAATCGGCCCGAGTAGTTGAGCAGCGACCCGAGGTGGTGCACTGTGTTCAGGGTGTTCTCGTCATCGTTGCCGAAAACCAGGCGCCGGCCGGCCAGCGCCTCACGAAGCAGCTGCTCGGATTCCTCCGGTTTGCCGCGGTTTTTAAGCGCCCACCCCAGAGCATCCAGGGCCGCGAGGCGGCGCGGGTGGCGCGGGTCAAGCAGCCGCTCCCAGCCGGCCAGCGCCTGGCGGAGCAGCGGTTCCGCCGCGGCATAATCGCCGGCATGATCGATGAGCAAGGTGCCAAGGATCTGCATCGCCTCGATGGTCAGCGGGTCGTCCTCGCCCAACGCCTCGAGCCGCACGGCCAGTTGCTTGCGGCTCGCATCGATGGCGCCGGAATGGCTTCCCGCCTCCATCAATTCGGCGATTTGGGCGGTGAGCGCCTGATCCTCCTCTGCTGCATCATCAGCGAGGACCCCCGCCACGGGGATGACATCTTCCACCTCGGCCGCCGGACGGACGGGATCGGCCCCCTGGGCGGATACGGGAGCAAGCCCGAAGGGATTTGCGAGCATGACAAACAGGAGCATGACAAACAGGGGCAGGGCAAGCGGAGGGTTGGGAGCGGTTTTCATGGCACACCTCGTTCCGCGGGATGGACAAGGGATCGATGCACAATGTGAACGTGAATCAATGGTAATCGAAAGACTGGTGAAAAGCGAACGGCAGGCGGCGTGAAACCCGGCGGCATTGGCCCCGTGGGTCCAGGCCGCGGGAAACGTCTGGAGGGAGAACCATAGGCTCACTTCCGAGCCGTCATAACGGAAGACCTTGACCGGCGAGCCGAGCGCCGGGCCGGGGCCCCGGCCGGCCGCCGCCTCGGTCCGGCCGTCCCCGTTCACATCCCCGCAGGCCCCTTTGCTGATGGTCGAATCTTCGGCGGTTTCGAACTGATTACTTCGCCAGTGGGATGATCAGGGCCTTGAATGTCACGTCGTAGGTGAAGGGGATATCTTCGAAAGACATCCCTGGTGATTTCCGGTAAAT
>JAQAZP010000065.1:0-5696 GCA_032127265.1 Acidobacteriota bacterium | reverse complement strand
AGTGCTTCAGGTGCTCGTAATACATGGATTCTTCCTGGATTTTGCCCCGTTGATACTGGGTCTCCATCGCTCCCAGCACTCCGCCGCGGCGACTGATCCTGTCGAATTCCTCGAGAACCGCCTTTCCACCAGATCGGTGAGTTCATCGATGATGAAGGCTCCCTGAATCGGGTTCTGGTTCTTGGCCAGGCCAAGTTCCTGGTCGATGATCATCTGGATCGCCACAGCCCGCCGGACCGACTCCTCGGTGGGGGTGGTGATCGCCTCGTCGTAGGAGTTGGTGTGCAGCGAGTTGCAGTTGTCGTAGTGGGCATAGAGCGCCTGGAGGGTGGTGCGGATGTCGTTGAAATCGATCTCCTGGGCGTGCAGGCTGCGACCCGAGGTCTGGATGTGATACTTGAGTTTCTGGCTTCGCTGGCCGGCCCCGTACTTGTGCTTCATCGCCGTGGCCCAGATACGCCGGGCCACCCTGCCGATCACCGAGTATTCGGGGTCGATCCCGTTGGAGAAGAAGAACGACAGGTTGTGGGCGAACTGATCGACGGCCATGCCGCGGCTGAGGTAGTACTCCACGTAGGTAAACCCGTTGGAGAGGGTGAAGGCCAGCTGGGAGATCGGGTTGGCCCCGGCCTCGGCAATATGGTATCCGCTGATCGAGACCGAGTAGTAGTTGCGCACCGCATGGTCGATGAAATATTGCTGGATGTCACCCATCATACGCAGGGCGAATTCGGTGGAGAAGATACAGGTGTTCTGGGCCTGGTCTTCCTTGAGGATATCGGCCTGGACCGTGCCCCGGACCACCTTGAGCGTCTCCCGGCGTATTTTCCCGTAGGTCTCGGTATCCACCAGCTGGTCGCCGCTGATGCCCAAGGTGCCCAGACCCAGGGCGCGGTCCCCTTCCGGCTTGTCCTGGCCGCGATACAACGGTCGGGGCAGGTCCAGTGCGGCAAGCTGCTTATCGATGGTCTTCTCGGTTTCTTCCCACCCGCCGGTGCGCCGGAGGTGCAGCTCCACCTGCTGGTCGATGGCCGTGTTGAAGAACATGGCCAGGATCATGGGAGCGGGGCCGTTGATCGCCATGGACACCGACGTGTTTGGCGAACAGAGGTCGAACCCGCAATAGAGTTTCTTGGCATCGTCCAGGGTGCAGATGGAGACCCCGGAGTTGCCCACCTTGCCGTAAACGTCTGGTTGCTCAGCCGGATCCTCGCCATAGAGGGTCACCGAGTCAAAGGCCGTGGACAGGCGGGTGGCCGGCTGGCCGCTGGCCAGGTAGTGGAACCGGTGGTTGGTGCGCTCCGGAGTCCCCTCGCCGGCAAACATCCGGGTCGGCGTTTCGCCAACCCGGCGGAAGGGGAAGGCCCCGGCTGTGAAGGGGTACGCCCCGGGCACGTTTTCACTCAGGATCCACTGGAGGATGTCACCCCAGTCCTGGTAGCGGGGCAGGGCCACCTTGGGAATTTTCAGCCCGGAAAGCGAGGTGCTGTGGAGCTCGGTGACGATCTCCCTGTTCCTGACCCGGGTCACCATTTTTTCCTGGCGGTAGGCCTCCACGGCCCGGGGCCAGTTGTCCAGCAGCGCGCGGCACTGCGGGGACAGCTGCTTCTCCAGTTCCCCGATTTCCTCCTCGATGGCCTTGAGCGCCTCCGGGGAGACCTTCCTGCGGCTGATCTCCACGCTGCCCCGGCCGTCCTCGCTGGAGATCTTCAACTCTTTCTCCCCCTCCCGCCCGGCCAATACATTCCGTGCCCCGTCAAGCTGGTAGAGGCGCCGTGCGATACCGGCCTGCTCCTCGATCCAGCGACGCTGTTCCCGGCTGTTCTCGGTGATCTCCGACAGATAGGGTTGGCGGTCCGGTGGGATGATGGTCACTTTCTGCGGGTCGGTCTCGTCATCCACCGGGGCCGTGGTCCAGGGGACACCGGTTTTTTCAGCGAGGACGGCAATGAGCCGGGCATAGAAACGGTTGGTCCCCGGGTCGTTGAACTGGCTGGCGATGGTGGGGTGGACCGGAAGCTCCTCATCGGCGGAATCCCAGAGCAGGTGGTTCCGGCGATATTGCTTGCGCACGTCGCGAAGCGCATCCTGGGAACCCCGTTTCTCAAACTTGTTCAGCACCACCAGGTCAGCGTAGTCCAGCATCTGGATCTTTTCCAGTTGCGTGGAGGCGCCGTATTCCGAAGTCATCACGTAGACCGCCACGTCCACCAGTTCAACCACCTCGGCGTCGGACTGGCCGATGCCGGCGGTTTCCAGGATCACCAGGTCGAAGCCGGCGGCTTTGACCACCTTCACCGAGTCAGCCAGCGAGTTGCTGATCGAGCTGTTGGCCGTGCGGGTGGCCAGGCTGCGCATGTAGAGCCGGGGGTTGCCCAGCGGCAGGGACGTGCTCACTGAGTTCATCCGTATCCGGTCACCCAGAAGGGCGCCGCCGGTTTTCCGTTTGGAGGGGTCCACGGAAAGAATGGCCACGCTGGTTTCGGGGAACTCGGCCAGGAAGCGGCGAACCAGCTCGTCGGTCAGCGAGCTCTTGCCCGAGCCGCCGGTTCCGGTGATGCCCACCACCGGAACCACTGCCGGGCTCTGCTCCTCGACCCAGGACCGGACCGCCTCGCCAAGCAGTTGACGGTCGGGGTCCTCGGAATCCTCTAGGCAGGTGAGCAGGCGGGCGATGGCCTGCGGATCACGCTCCAGCGCATTGTCGAACCACTTCTCCGGTTCGGTGGCCAGGGGAAAGTCGCAGGCTTCCAGCATCTGGTTGATCATCCCCTGCAGCCCAAGGGAGCGGCCGTCGTCGGGGGAGAATATTTTGGCCACGCCGTATGCTTCGAGCTCCTCGATCTCCTCGGGGATGATCACCCCGCCGCCGCCGCCAAAGACCAGAACGTGGGACGAGCCTCGTTCCTTGAGCAGGTCGAGCATGTACTTGAAGAATTCCAGGTGGCCGCCCTGGTAGGAACTGACCGCGATACCCTGCACGTCCTCCTGGACTGCGGCGTCGACGATTTCGGCCACCGAGCGGTTGTGCCCCAGGTGGATCACCTCGGCCCCCCCGGCCTGCAGCATGCGGCGGATGATGTTGATGCTGGCGTCGTGACCGTCAAAAAGGGAAGCGGCGGTGACGAAGCGTATCTTGTTGGCCGGGCGGTAAGGCTCTTTGACGTGTTCGGCTGTCATGCTCAAACTCCGTGAAACGTGGGAATCCGGTCGCTGGACCGGATTTGGGGCTGCCGCATCCTGCTCGCTGGAAGAATTTATTGTACGCTCCGGGGAGCAATGGCGCAACCGGAGGGCACTACCCTCGCAGTGCGGCCAGCGTGCGGAACTCCTGGTCGTAGGCCGGCGCCATCCGCTGCCAGTCGAAGCGGGCCATGGTGTCGCCCAGCTTCCGGCGCAGCCCCCGGGACGGTGGATGGCTGAGCGCCTCTGCCAGCTGTTGCACCAGTTCGGTGAAGCTGCCATGGAAGCCGAGGTCATGAAGCACCCGGGGAATGAGTTCGGGATAGGCCAGGCGGCGGGGCAGCAGGGGCCGGGCGCCGCAGTGGATCGCCTCGGCGACACTGGCGCCGAAGAAGTCCTGGTTCGAGGTGACCGGCAGCAGGTCGGCGCGCCAGAGCCAGCGGGCATATTCCTCCCTCGATTCAGCGTGCCCGAAGTGCACCAGGTGTTTGGCCAGTGAACCGCGGGCCCGCTCGAATACAGGCGGTGCCTCCCCGTAGGCCCGGCCCAGCACGGCCAGGCGGAACCCGATTTCTCGGTTGCTGATCTCGTCCAGAGCGGCAAAAAACTCGTCCGGGTTCTTGTCATACTCCCAGCGGTGGTTCCAGAGCACCAGCGGTGGATCATCTGCGCTGCCGTCCTCCGGCCTGTGCCGGTCCAGGGCGGCCAGGTCGAGGCCCAGGTGAAGGACCTTGCTCTTCGCCGCCAGTTCTTCAACCCGGTGATGGTCCCGGTGGTCGGGAAAGCCGGCCAGGAAGCCAGGGAGAGCTCCGAGAAAGCTGTCCATGTGGTAGAGGGAATTGAAATAGAGCCGGTCGGCGGCCAGGGCGCTGGAGTAGTTGATGAATCCGTAATGCAGGTCCCGGCCTGTTGGCGGGTCCTGGTCATCCGGTGACCAGGGGTAGCTCAGCTGGTTTTCGTGAAAGTAGACGGCGGCCGGGATGCCGGCGGTACGCGTTCTGGTCAGGGCCAGAAAAGTGCCCAGGTCGCACATATCGCTGGCCAGGATCAGGTCGGGCTGCAGGGAGGCATCGGAGAGAAAACGCTGGGCCAGGGTAACCGCACCGCCGTGCATCCGCCACTTCCAGAAGCGTCCGGAAAGGGTCAGCAACCCGACGCAGTGACGGCTGTGCCGCTGGTAGCCCTCGGCCCAGGAGGCGTGGGAGCCTTCGCAAAAGGGTTCCACCAGCAGGATGTTCATCAGCGGTTGCCGGTGATCCTCTTGTAGAGGTCGAAGGAGTGGGGCGGGCAGCCGGGCACGAAGCGGCCGCGGGAGGTCCTGGTGGACTGCTCATAGATCATTCCGGCTGTGCAGTCGCCCATGAACCAGGTATCGCCCTTCTCGCCTGACTGTTTCAGCGCGGCGGGGAGCCGCCGGCACGGCATGCCGGTGACCACGGTGAAGGGGGCCAGTTCTTCGATCAGCCCTTCGTAATGCAGCCGGTCCAGGGAGTGCCGGACACTGGACAGGCAACCGTCGCAGGCCCCCAGCTCCAGCACGGTGATTCCGGGATAGGCCCCGGCCGAGCTGATCACCCCGCGGCGGAACCGCGCGCCGACCTTGTCCAGTTCCGCGCCCAGGATCTGGATCCGGTCCAGCTGCATTTCCCCCAGCCCCTGGTTGCCGGCCAGCCGGATGATGCTGATTTCATCGGGATCGAACCCCATGGCGATGCAGCACACCGCATCCACCGCCACCGGGTCGGTGCCGGCGGCCAGGAGGTCCATTTCCCGCTCCCGGCCGAAGAAGGGCGACTGGCCTTCCATGGCCAGCACCCCGTCCACCAGGGTCAGGTCCGGGGTCCTGATCTTCAGCAGGTCCACCATCTTCTGGTGCACGTCCACCCGGTGGAAGAAATACCGGTCCTCGTCAACCAGGATGCCGTGGAGGTTCTTGATCCCCAGGGAGACGCCGGCGTGGAGGTGGGTCTTCATTTTCGGCAGGTTGATCACCAGGTCGGCGTCCAGCCAGGGCTCGGGAATGGCGGCCCGGTCCAGGAGAAGTCCGCCGGGGATATCCACGGTGCGGCAGGGCACGGTGTCAAAGGGAACCAGCTCGGCACCGGTGAGCTCGGCGATGCGCTCGCAGCCAGAGTCGTGAAACCCCGAAGCCGAGGAGACGCCGCAGCCGGGGTTCTCGCCGATCATGATCCTGGCCGGTTCGAAGTCCTTGAGCACCAGGACCAGGCCGAGCAGGACACGGGGGTCGGTGGTGTTGCCGGGCTTTCCCTCGAAAGTCCGCACCAGGTTCGGTTTGATCAGTACGGAGCGGTCCCGGCAACCGGGTCCCCATTCCAGCAGATCGAGGACATTCCGGACCGCGGCGGTGAACCGCTGGACAGTCACGGGGTCGTCCAGGTCAAAGGGCAGGGCGGCAAGCCCCCTGTCATGGCTCAGGGCCACGGTACTCATGTTCAATCCCCCTCAAAAGAGTCTAAGTCAGTGGAAAAAGTATAACATGAGTGCTATGATCA
>JAQAZP010000064.1:0-6578 GCA_032127265.1 Acidobacteriota bacterium | reverse complement strand
GGTGCTGGCCGACGGCGGTTTCATACAGTTCCTCGACCTGCACTATGGCGTGGAATACGCCAGGCCGGACATCGACTGGGACCTCTTCCGCCAGCGGGTCACCCACTGGAATCTGCAGGTCCCGGTGCTGGCCTCGCTGCGGATGATGGAGTCCTTCTTCCATCACGACCCGCAGAGCCTGGTGCAAGAACTGCCCGGGACGCCGCCGGTGGACCGTCTCGAACGGGCCTGCTTCACCGTCCTCTCCCAACTGATTTCACCGACCAGAAAGCAGCAGGAGGAGAACCGCGGCGGGCTGTACCGCCGGTTCGACAAGATCACCAAGATCTTCTTCTTCAATACCGTGCGGCTCTTCGACATCTTCTCCTTCATCATTCCCTCGCCCGGCTTTCTGCGTGTCCGCTACTCTCGTTGGCCAAAGGCGCTGCTCCCCCTGCTCTACCCCTGGCACCTGCTGGTCTTTGCCGGCCAGGCCACGCTGAACCTGCTGGACATGATCCGCTTCGGCATCCGCAAAAAACTGCGCGGCCCGCTGGAATCGCCCTTTACCCCGCCGGTGGCCAAGGGTTGACAGGCCGGAATGGTTGACCTATTCTTGGCCACGGAAATAATTCACTCTTCACGAGTTATCCATGAATGAGAGGCGACATGCGTACCATATTCGAGCCCTACCGCGTCAAAATGGTCGAACCGATCCGGATGACCACCCGCGAAGAACGGGAAGAGATCATCCGCAAGGCCGGATACAACCTCTTCATGGTCAAATCCGAGGACGTGATCTTTGATTTCCTCACCGATTCGGGCACCGGCGCCATGAGCGCGAAACAGTGGGCCGCGATGATGATCGGTGACGAGAGCTATGCCGGCTCCCCCAGTTTCTACCGTTTCGAGGAAAAGGTCCGCCAGCTCACCGGCTACGAGCACGTGATCCCCACCCACCAGGGCCGGGCGGCGGAGACCATCCTCTTCACCGTCATCGGCGGCAAGGGCAAGGCGGTGCCGAACAACAACCACTTCGACACCACCCGGGCCAACATCGAGTACACCGGCGCCGACGCGGTGGATCTGGTGATCGCCGAGGGGAAGGCCCCCCAGTTGAACTACCCGTTCAAGGGCAACATCGACCACGATGCGCTGGAGCGGTTCATCGCCGAACGGGGCGCCGAAAACATTCCCCTGGGCATGACCACGGTGACCAACAACTCCGGCGGAGGCCAGCCGGTCTCGATGGCCAACATCCGGCGGACCTCGGAGATCCTCAAGTCCCACGGGATACCCTTCTTCCTCGATGCCTGCCGCTTCGCCGAGAACGCCTACTTCATCAAGCTCCGCGAGCCGGGGTATGCGGACAAGAAGGTGCGTGAGATCGCCCGGGAGATGTTCGACCTGGCCGACGGCTGCACCATGAGCGCCAAAAAGGACGGCATGGTGAACATCGGCGGGTTCCTGGCCATGCGCGACGGCGAGTTGGCGGCCAAGTGCCGCGACCTGCTGATCCTCCACGAGGGCTTCCCCACTTACGGCGGCCTGGCCGGCCGCGACCTGGAGGCCATCGCCCAGGGGCTGGAGGAAGTGCTGGACGAGAACTACCTCCATTACCGCCTGGCCGTGACCCGTTACCTCACCGAAGGCCTGAACAAGCGCGGGTTCCCCACCCTGCAGCCCCCCGGCGGCCACGCGGTTTACCTCGACGCCGCCGGATTCCTGCCGCACATTCCGCCGGAGCAGTTCCCGGGACAGGCCCTCTCGGTGGAGCTCTACCTCGCCGGCGGCATCCGTTCGGTGGAGATCGGCAGCGTGATGTTCGGCAAGCGGGATCCGCAAAGCGGCGACTTCATCCCGGCGACCATGGAACTGGTGCGGATGGCCATGCCCCGGCGGGTCTACACCCAGAGCCACGCCGACTGCGTGCTGGAGTCGGTGGAATCCATCGTGGAGAACAAGTCGCAGATGCGGGGACTGAAGATTGTCTACGAACCCGACTTTCTGCGGCACTTCACGGCACGATTC
This sequence comes from Acidobacteriota bacterium, assembly GCA_032127265.1. Lineage (GTDB taxonomy): Bacteria > Acidobacteriota > JAQAZP01 > JAQAZP01 > JAQAZP01 > JAQAZP01. The sequence goes on along the minus strand of JAQAZP010000064.1, from coordinate 4,568 downwards.
GATTACGTCTAGGGCGAGTGGGGTCTGTCCCCTCTTCGCTTCGGTCTCGGGTTCACGTAAGGGTTATCGATAACCCCTCGACAGGCGCTCAGAGGGGACAGACCCCACTCGCCTGCATATGACCGATCCTTGTTCAGCCAAGTACGCAGGGAATCCGGGCCGGCATCTCCATCTTCGCTCACGAGTCTCGAGGTTAGGGCGGGGGTATCTATCCCCGCCCACCTGACCCTTGCTTAGAATGCAGAACCGGCCGAAGCCATCGTGAAACAGGGCGGGTCGGTATCTCTGTCTGAGCGATATGTCGAGAGAATCAAGCCAATCAAAACGTGTCACAAGATTCAGAAGAAATCCCGACGTGAACTCGAGACCCTTGAGCAAAGACGGAAATACCGTCCCGCCCTCACTCGCTGATCCGCAGCACAACTTTGCCGAACTGCTTGCCGGCCTCGAGGTATTCCTGGGCCTGGCGGCCCTCTTCGAGCGGAAAGACCCGGTCGATCACCGGCCGCAGACTGGCCCGGCCGACAAAGGCGAGCATATCCCTGAACTCACCCCGGCTGCCCATGGTGGAGCCAAGAACCGAAAGCTGGTTCCAGAAGATCCGGGTCACATCGGTTTTGGGGTTCGGGCCGCTGGTGGCCCCGCAGGTGACCAGCCTTCCCCCCTTGCGCAGGGCGTGCAGGCTGGCCTTCCAGGTGGCGGCGCCCACGTTGTCCAGCACTACGTCCACCCCCCGTCCACCGGTGATCCGGCGGACCTCCCGGGCCACGTTTTCGCAAATAGTGTAGTCGATACCCTGCCAGGCTCCCAACTCCGCCGCCCGGGCAAGCTTCTCCGCCGAACTGGAGGTGACAATGACCCGCAGGCCCATGGCCCGGCAGAGAATCAGCGCGGCGCAGGCCACCCCGCCGCCGATGCCGTGGATCAGCACCGTCTCCCCGGGAACCGTCACGGCACGGGTGACCAGCATTCGCCAGGCGGTGATGAAGGTCAGGGGGAAGGCGGCGGCCTCCTCGAACCCCATGCCTTCGGGGACCGGGTGGACATTGGGCCAGGGCAGGGCCACGTAATCGGCAAAGGTGCCGTCGCTGCCCTCTCCCAGCAGCTTGAAGTCGACACAAAGGCTCTGCTCCCCGCGGAGGCAGAACTCGCACCGCCCGCAGCCCAGGCTGGGGTCGAAACATACCGCCTGCCCCTGCTCCAGGCCGCTGACCCCCTGGCCCACCCGTTCCACCACCCCCGATCCGTCGGCTCCCTGAATGCAGGGGTAGCTCGCGCCGGGCAGGCCCCGCCGGACCCAGAGGTCAAGGTGATTTAGCGCGGCGCAACGCATGCGCACCAGCACCTGGCCGGCCGCCAGTTCAGGGACGGCCCGCTCCTCGCAACTCACCACTTCCGGTCCGCCGGGGGCGGTGACGATCAGGGCTCTCATCGTTATTGCTCCTCTTGCGCTGGCCGCTCAGTCGGGCTTGAGCACCGCCCCCCGTGCCGTCTGCCCGTCGATCCGGATCACCAGGGCAGAGTCCAGGTGGACGTGGCGGAGAAAGCTGGATTCGGCCGCCGCGGGCAGACTGTCGAGCCAGGGCCAGTCGATGAAGTGGTGCGGCTGCCGGCGCCGGATGGTCAGGTAGCCGATCTGCAGGGCGGTGAGGTTCTGAAAGAAGTGGGTGCCCTGGGACGGCTTGACCCTGAAGTCCTTCAGCTCGGCTTCGACGATCACCCGCGCCTCCGAGATCTGGTCCCAGTCCACCGGAACACCGAGCCAGGGGTCGGCGGTTCCCCACCTCCCCGGTCCGATGAGCAGGTAAGACCGGCCTTGCTCTTTCAGCTTGAAATTGATCCGCCCCACCTCTTCGGCAATGGCCACGGTCTGCCCGGCATCGAAGGTGTCCGGCCTGACGTAGATGATGTCCGCCACGTCCTCGTAAATCCCGGTGCCCAGGGCCGTGCTGGTGGAGCAGACCAACCGCTCCTGCGGCAATTGATCCAGGTCCAGTGAACCGGTCTCCCTGGCCGACGCCATGGGACGGATCTGCAGGAATCCGAATCGGCTGGGCTCGCCGGGCGGAGTGTCCATGTTCACGGCAAACTCCAGTTCCACGTGGCAACCCATGCCTTTTACCCCCAGCTGTAGCAGAAAGGATAGGATTTCGGGCAGGGGGAAAATGCCGGTCTTCAGCACGTGGGCAAAGGTGACCAGAGGCACCCCCGGCCGGTGCACGCCATCACTGATGGAGTCGTTTTCCGGCGAATAGACCGACCCCACGTGGGCCAGCGGTCCGTCCTGCAGCGCCGCGTCCAGTTCCAGGCGGAGGATCCCCGTGTCCGGGTCAAGACCCGGCATCCGCTCGGGCTGGCTCATGTCCAGGGCAAAGAAATCGCGCTGGGAGTTCTCCAACACGTCGTCCGTGGAGGAAAACTGGGGCAGGATCCGGGGCTGGTCGGGGCTGAACCGCAGACAGTTCCCCCCCTCCACCACCATCTTGCCCAGGCCCAGGGCCACTAGCGCCACCCCCTCCTCGGCACGCATTCCGGTCACCGGGTAGAAGTTGTGCGAGTGGGCCACACCGGCAAAGGAGGGGTAGGCCCGCTGGCCGAAACACTGTCCCACCACCTTTTGCAGCACCACGGCCATCTTCTCTTCCTCGGTGCGGCTCCCGGTGGCCCGGAGATACGCCTTGGCGGCCTTGAAATAGGTCGAGGCGTAGACCAGCTTGATCGCCGCGCAGAGCTGGTCCAGACGGACCTCCAGATCCTGGTGGTTGTTGGATATCATGTAGGTGCTGTAGATACCGGCAAAGGGCTGGTACTGCGAATCTTCCAGCAGGCTCGAGGAACGGATGGCCAGCGGGTAGTCCACATGCTCGAGGAAGACGCACAGGTCGTCGCTGATCCCCAGGGGCATCCGGGCATGGAGAAAGGCCGTGGCGATCTCCTCGTCCTTGATCGATTCCAGGGCAATGTCGTCCAGGCGGTTCCGCACCATGAACTCGTCGAAGATGTCGGTGCCGATTACCGCCATGGGCGGCACCTCCACCCGCACCCCCTCGAATTTCTGATGCACCTCGTATTCGGCCAGCATTGCGTTGATGAAAGCCAGCCCCCGGGCCTTGCCCCCCAGCGATCCGCCGCCGATACGCACGCAGGTGAAACTCTCGTCGAAGTTCAGCCGTGAGAACTCGGCGATCACACCGCGCTGGATCAGTTCGCGGTGCTCGGAAAAGGTGGTGATCAGGTAGTTCCGCAGTTCTTCGATGGTTGCGAACTCGGCGATCCCCACTGGACGGATCATCGAGGCCAGGGTGAACTCGGTACGCGCACGAAGCCAGTGGGAGAAGTGGTTGCGGCTGGCATGGTATTGCAGCGACTCCTCGGAGATGGTGCGCAATGCGTCCACCATGCTCCGCAGGTCCGCGGCCCGGCCAACCTCGTCGCCGCCGGGGGTGCGGAAAACGAAATCGCCGAATCCCAGATGGGAGAGCAGAAACCTGCGCAGTTCGAAGAGCAGGTGTGGTGAACCCTTGTCGATGAACGAGACGCCCAGGTGGTGGGCCTCGTCGGCCAGCTTCAGGTTCGAGGTCTGGAGCACGCAGGCCAGACCGGGATCGGCCTCCTTGATCAGCCGCAGGAAGGTCAGGCCGGCCGCCTCCTCCTTGACCCCGCCCAGGGGGAACCGGGCATCGGAGATCACTCCCAGCAGGTAGTTGCGGTATCGGGAGAAAAGCTCCACTCCCTCCTCGAAGGAATTGGCCAGCAGGATCTTGGGCCGGGCCCTCATCCGCAGCAGCTTGTGGCTCATGTTGACCCCTTCCTCCATCAGGGACTGGGTCTGTTTCATCACCTCGGTGTAGATCAGGGGGAGAAAGGAGGAATAGAAGCGGACCGAATCCTCCACCAGGAGGATCACCCGGACCTCGCCGATGCTGGTGTCGTTGTCCACGTTCATCCGGTCCTCAGCCAGCTTGATCATCGCCAGCAGGATCCGGACGTCGCCGGTCCAGAGAAAGATGCCGGAAAAATCACTCAGCGCCCGGCGGTCCTGCATCCGGGTCAGTTCCCTGAGGTGGTAGGCCAGCAGCACGATGGTCAGGTCGGGATCGAGGGCCCGGACTTCACGGCTGAACGAGGCCGGGTCCATGTCGCCCAGCCGGCTGGCGGTAATCACCAGGTCGTATTTCTGTTTGGCAATCCGCTGCAGGGCATGGCCGGCGCTGGAAACCCGGTCCATGACCGGCGGCTGGCTCAGGTTCAGCTCGAGATACTCACAGCTCAGCAGGTCGGAGAGCCGCCCATCCTCCTCGAGGATATACGAATCGTAGAGGCTGGAAACCAGGAGGATCTTCTGCACCCGACGGCTCATCAGGTGCTGGAAACCGGCAAAGTGGCGGCCCACGCCTCCGGGGAGCTGCGGCAGGTGGATGCGGTCTTCCATTGTCTTCACTCGGTAGCGCCTGGCGGAATATCGTCCGCCGGCACGTGCACTGGACCTTGTTTCCGGGAAGCGTTGAACATTCAAGCATAATACGGCGGCAGCACGACTTCAACAGACCCGGTCGGTCCGGAACACC
>JAQAZP010000063.1:0-8126 GCA_032127265.1 Acidobacteriota bacterium | reverse complement strand
CGTTTTTATGCGTGTTTTTAAGTGAGTGATTTGGGATTGGGAAATACAATAAAATCAGTTTTTTGCTGAAAAAATGCTTCCTGCTCGAGGAAAACGACATGGTTGCCGTTGCTGTTGTGCCGTTTTATTGTCTTTTATAGTGTTTAAGTGGTCCAATGCGTGAAATATGCGACGTTTTCCATAGCCCTCTATGGCTGGTGGCACTCCGACATGTCCACCCGCACCATGGCCGATTCGTCGTCGAAGAGGAATTCGGCCAGAGTGCGGGCCAGCTCGGTCTTGCCCACCCCGGTGGGGCCCATGAAGAGGAAGGAGCCGATGGGACGGTTGGGATCCTGCAGGCCGGCCCGGGCCCGGCGCACCGCCTCGCTCACCGCGCTCACCGCCTCGTCCTGGCCCACCACCCGCAGCCGGAGCCGCTCCTCCATGTTGACCAGCTTGGCCTTCTCGCTCTCCAGCATCTTCGACACCGGGATGCCGGTCCAGCGGGAGACCACCGTGGCCACTTACAAGCGCAGTCTGAGTGGGACGAATGGGAGCCGGCGCGAAGCCCGCGGCCGGTGGTGAGTCGCTTACGGCAGATAATCCGGCCGCTGGTAGAGATTGCCCAGGGCGATCCGCGCCCCGCCGACATAGTCGCCTTCCTCGAAGACGAGAAAGCTCTTGCTCTCGACCAGCGTGAGCTCCTTCCCATCATAATTCAATGTCTTGAGCCAGGCCGGGTTCGCCGGATGGGGCCCGGGCCCGGTGAGGATCTCGGCCACGCGGTCGTTGTCCGCGTCGCCGCAGGCCACGGTACAGCCCATGGAATGGGGCAGACTCGAGTAGGCGATGAAGTTGACCCCGGCGATGGGCGTCACCGCCTCGCCGTCATAGTTCCAGCCCCGCACGTGGGAGCTGAAGATCTCACCCAGGTCGTAGACGGTCTGTGCAACAAGTATATGGTGCGTGGAGTATGACAAAGAGGAAGAGAAAGGGGTGAAGAAAACGAACGACCGCTGAACCAAGCTATCTTCGTGGAACTAGACAAGACCGCATGCAGTTCTTCGTCATCCGCATCTTCCTCCCCCCGTTTGGTTCAAGGCGTCGGAGCTGCTCGAGCGTCTTGAGCATCACCGCGTCAGAAACGAGGATAGCTGACCCGGACGCAGGGTCTGCGCAACGGATCATTCTCGATGCCGGAAAAGGACGTTCCTAATCGTTGGCGTGTCCGTCGCGTCACGGGGCGACCTCTTCGGGCAGGCGGGCGATGATGGCCGCGTACACCTCTCGGGCGATCTGCAGTGCTTCCCGCGCCTCTTCGGGCGTGGCCTCTTCAGGATCGCCGGGGTAGCGGAACTTCCAGGCATACTCGGTCAGCAGTGCGGCTCGCCGGAGCAGGGGATCGAGCGTCGGATCGACAGCAACACATCGATGGCCGACATTCGCGAGATCGTGCGTTTTCGGGAAGGGGTGGTTGTGCCAGGTCAGCAACCCCTTCATGCTTTTCTCCGCCGCTTGCTGGGCATGGAAGGCAGCGCCAGACGGATACGACGGTTCGGCGGCCAGCACGGCCGCGCCCATGCCGATGTCTTTCTCCGCCTTGCCCAGCCACGCCCGGGTTTCCGCCACCAGTTCGGGATCATGCGGCATGGATCAACCTCCCTTCGCGGAGGACCGTAGCCGGGAGCGAGCAGACCACATGTTTCCGCTGCTCGAAGCGCGAGGTGGTCCAGACGATGACATCCGCCGACGCCTCGGTGCCCCAGAGCACTTCGTAGGCGAGGCGACTGCTCCGCCTTTCGGGTGCGGCGCCGTCGCTCACGACCACGAGCAGGTCGTAATCGCTGTCGGCACCCGCATTGCCGCGGGCCCTTGAACCGAAGAGATAGATCCGCTCCGGAGCGTAGGCTTTCACCAGGCGACGGACGATCTCGTCCAGCGCGCTGTCGCCCATCGTTCCGGTGCTCCCTTCCTTCATGATCTCCTTCATCGGTAATTCCGGAGGGCGATCGAAACCCCAAATAAGTGAAATTATTATTTTTGCGTGAAATGATAATTTCAAGGGGATGTTCGGTTGGCGCGGAAAAACACGGGCCCGGCCCCTGCGCCGCCGGGCCCGGCAAAGGACAGGCTCCGGTTGCTTCCCGGCCGCTACTCCACCACTTCGCCCTCCAGGATTTCCTCCCCATCATCCTCCCCTTCCACCGCCCTGGCAGTGGGATGGGTGAAGACCAGCGCGCCGTCCGTGCCGGCGTCCACCTCGACGGTGTCCCCCGGGGCGTAGCGGCCTTCGAGGATCGCCATGGCCAGCGGGCCCATCAGCTCGCGCTGGATCACCCGCTTCAGCGGCCGGGCGCCATACTGCGGGTCGAATCCCTTCTCGGCCAGCAGGTCCAGCGCGTCTTCGCCCACGCTCAGGGTGAGCCGCTGATTGGCCAGCGTCCGCTTGGCCAGCTCCAGCTGGATACCGACGATGCGGCGGATCTGATCCCGGCCCAGGCTGTGGAAGACCACGAACTCGTCCACCCGGTTGAGGAACTCGGGGCTGAAGTGCTCCTTCAGCGATTCCATGGCCCGGGCGCTTACTTTCTCCGGGTCGCGGTCGGTCAGTTCGGCGATCCAGCGGCTGCCCACGTTGGAGGTCATGATCAGCACCGTGTTGGTGAAATCCACCGTGCGGCCCTTGCCGTCGGTGAGCCGGCCGTCCTCGAGGATCTGCAGCAGCACGTTCATCACCTCGGGGTGCGCCTTCTCCACCTCGTCGAGCAGGATCACGCTGAACGGGCGGCGGCGCACCTTCTCGGTGAGGTAGCCGCCTTCATCGTAGCCCACATACCCCGGGGGGGCGCCGATCAGCCGCGACACCGAGTGCTTCTCCATGAACTCCGACATGTCCACCCGCACCATGGCCGATTCATCATCGAAGAGGAAATCGGCGAGAGTCCGGGCCAGCTCGGTCTTGCCCACCCCGGTGGGGCCCATGAAGAGGAAGGAGCCGATGGGGCGGTTGGGGTCCTGCAGGCCGGCCCGGGCCCGGCGCACGGCGTCGCTCACCGCGGTCACTGCTTCATCCTGACCCACCACACGCAATCTGAGCCGGTCCTCCATGTGCACCAGCTTGGACTTCTCGCTCTCCAGCATCTTCGATACCGGGATGCCGGTCCAGCGGGAGACCACCGTGGCGATGTCTTCCTCCTCTACCTCCTCCTTGAGCATCCGCAGGTCCTGCTGCAGCTCGGCCAGCCGAGCATTGGCCGCCTTCAACTCTTCGGCCAGCCGGGTCTGGACGCCGTAGCGCAGCTCGGCGGCTCGGGTGAGGTCGCCGGTCCGCTCGGCACGCTCCTCCTCCACTGTCGCTTCCTCGGTCTTGCTTTTCAGCTCGCGGATGGCGTCGATGGCTTCCTTCTCGGCCTGCCAGTGCGCCTTCATCCGCGTGCTCTCCTCCTGCAGATCGGCCAGTTCGCGGGAGATGTCGGCGCGCCGCTCTTTGGAGGCGGCGTCCTTCTCCTTCTTCAGCGCCTGGCGCTCGATCTCCAGCTTGGTGATCCGCCGCACCACCATCTCGATCTCCGCCGGCATGGAGTCGATCTCGATCCTGAGGTGCGAGGCCGCCTCGTCCATCAGGTCGATGGCCTTGTCCGGCAGGAAGCGGTCGGAGATGTAGCGGCTGCTCAGTGTGGCCGCGGCGACGATGGCCGAGTCCTGGATTCGCACACCGTGGTGCACCTCGTAGCGCTCCTTGAGGCCGCGGAGGATGGCGATGGTGTCCTCCACCGTGGGCTCGCCCACGTAGACCTGCTGGAAGCGGCGCTCCAGGGCGGCGTCCTTCTCGATATACTTCTTGAACTCGCTCAGAGTGGTGGCTCCCACACAGTGAAGCTCACCGCGGGCCAGGGCCGGCTTGAGCATGTTCGAGGCGTCCATCGAGCCCTCGGCGGCGCCGGCGCCGACGATGGTGTGCATCTCGTCGATGAACAGCACAACCTCGCCGCTCAGTTCCTCGATTTCCTTGAGCACCGCCTTGAGACGGTCCTCGAACTCTCCGCGGTACTTGGCCCCGGCGATCAGAGCGCCCATGTCCAGGGCCAGAATCCGTTTGTCCTTCAGGGTCAGCGGCACGTCGCCGGAAATCACCCGGCGGGCCAGGCCCTCCACGATGGCCGTCTTGCCCACTCCCGGCTCGCCGATGAGCACGGGGTTGTTCTTGGTCCTCCGGGAGAGCACCTGCACCACCCGGCGGATCTCGTCGTCGCGGCCGATCACCGGGTCGAGCTTGCCCTGGCGGGCCAGCTCGGTCAGGTCGCGGCAGTAGCGGTCCAGGGCCTGGAACTTCTCCTCGGGGTTGGCGTCGGTGACCCGCTGGTTCCCGCGAAGCTCTTTCAGTGTCTTGAGCAGGCTTTCCGGGGTGATGCCGTGGCGGGCGAGGATCTCTTTCACCTCGCTGCCGCCGAGGCCGGCCGCGGCCAGCAGCAGGTGCTCGGTGCTGACATACTCGTCCTTGAGGTCCGAAGTGGCCTTGAACGCCTTGTCCAGCAGCTTGCGCAGCTCGCCCGAGAGCTGGGGCTGTTCGGCGTCGCCGCTGACCGAGGGGCGGGCGTCGAGCCGGCGCTGCAGTTCGGCGCCCAGGCCGTTGATGTCGGCACCCAGTTTCTGCACCAGGGGAAGGACGATCCCCTCCTTCTGGGCCAGCAGGGCGGCCAGCAGGTGCTCGGTGCCCACCTCGAAGTGGCCCCGGCCGGCGGCCATCTCGGCGGCCGACTGCAGCGCCTCCTGGGACTTCATGGTCAGCTTCTCGAATCTAATCATGGCATTACACCCACTACATATCCGTTGGGGAATTCGGGGCCACCGAAATCGGTGACAGGCACCATTTTTTCGCCTGTTAATCAGGCGAATATCGTCCAGAAAAAAATAGTGACAGCCACCAGTTTCCCAAGTGCCCGTCCCCGGTTTCCCCCATCGGGGTTTTCCCGTTTGCTGTCGTTCCCCGGAGCGCCACCGGGCGGCGCCCCGGAGTAGTATGTCAACGGCTCCGGCGGCGGTGCTTTCCGCCCGCCGGGCCAGGCAGCAGTTCTATAAGACAGGTTCGGGACCGCGTCAACTTTCCAGTGTAATTTTGGTATGATTGGCCCGCCCATCATATCACGCTCTCATTCGAGGAGGACCGCCATGTTCGGAATTGCCCGTGTCGTCGCCGGGACGACCGGTGCGGACGTCCGTGCCGCACTCGTCTGTCTCATGATCGCCCTGCTCTTCATCCCCGTTTCTGCCGCTGCCGCCGAGGACCAGCAGCCGCCAAAGACCATGCCGATCCAGGCCACGGTGAGCGTGAACTGGGACATCGATGAAGGCGGGACCCGGAACCAGGGGTCGATGACCATGCGGATGCAGGGCACAGCTCATTTGGCCGAGGGGGTGAGCGTGATGGACCCTGCAGCCCCGCCGGGAACCATTATCACCTATGCCGCCAAAGGGGTGAAGGTCAATTACACTTACAAGGAGACTGTGACTCAGAATACCCCGCCCCGGGGCTGCCCGGCCCTGATGGCCGAGTACGACGGTCACGGAGTTTTTACCCTGGAAGAGTTCAACAGCGCCATGACCTCGGGGCTCAACATCCGCAAGATGGGCAGCCTGATCCCCAGGGAGATGCTCAAGTTCGCCCCGCCGGAAGCACAGGAGTTCATGATCGACTATTACGACTTCTTTGCCGTGGCGAAGAAGCAGCAGGTGCAGGGCCGCAAGCGGGGCTGGAACGACTGCAACTTCGTCGAGGACACGAGGGAGTTCAATCCGACTGGGTTGACCATCCGTTTCCGGATCACCGACGACGGAAAGATGACGGGATCCCGCCGCTGGTCGGCGGACGGGAATTCCGGCGCCCCTTCGTTCAACATCCGTGTCTCCGATCTGCCGGAGAAGTTCGAACGGCGGCCGCTGGTGCCTGAGCCGGGCGGCGACGGAGCCGTCACCTACGCGGTGAACTGGACCTTTGGTGAGGTGGATCCCTACGTGCAGATCCAGCGCAGGGAAGGCGGGGAGTGGATTTCGATCACCGAGGAGCCGGTGAAGGTCAAGGTGGGGGAGAAGCTGGAGCTGCGCGGGATGGTGATGCCCGAGGAGAAAGACACCGGCAAGGGCAAGTGGACCGTTCCGGGCAAGACGGTCCAGGACTTCGTGGTGCAAGGGGACCGGGGATTCGTCGACTGGCTTGAAGATACGGAGCTGGACACGCAGGAAGTGCAGTTCCACTGGTGGGACGGCGAGGACGGGCTGGAGGTCAGCTACGACACCACGTCCACCAATGGCAAGAAGCTCACCGGAACGGCCGCCTTCGATGTGGCCGAGCCGGAAACGGTGCTGCGGGCCTACGTCGAGGACGGGAAATTCGGCATCGCCGAGGTGCGGTATACCGACGAGGACGGCAGCGTTCACGAGCGCACGGAACTGTTACTTGTCAACGGCGTCGGGAAGACCATCACCTTCTGCCACGATCCGCTGCCCGGCGAGTTCCAGCCGGGCAGGACGCAGTTCGTGCAGCGGGTTCGGACGATCGGCCGGGTGACCAAGCACAAGGAGGCCCTGGCCGGCCCCTGCATGCAGATCGACGTCGAGGGGCTGGACGGCCACTACCCTTACGCGCCGGGGCCGAAGGCCCAGGACAGCCCGGGCACCCCGGTGAGCCTCTACGACCTGACCATTGCCGTGCAGGACATCTTCACCATGCAGCTGATGTACAAGCCGGACACGGAGGGAGCGATTTTCGTTCCGCTGAGCGACGTGGACTGGACCTGGACCGTCAACTGCGGTCGCGGCTCGATCACAGAGGACTGGGTCCTGGGCGACTGCGGCGTCAGCGCCCCGCCCACCGGGTCCCCTGCCGAAGCCTGGATGGAGTGGGACCGGGTCAGCACCGGCGATGAGGTGTGGGACGCCTGCGAGTAACGGTGGAGATGCAAAATGATGGGGTCAGCTGATCTCGATTGAGATCGGGCAGTGGTCCGAGCCCATCACCTGCATGTAGATTGCGGCGTCTTTGAGCTTCGGGCGCAGGACCTTCGAGATGCAGAAATAATCGATGCGCCACCCCACGTTCCGCTCGCGGGCCTGGCCGAAGTTGCTCCACCAGGTGTACTGGCCGCCCTCCTGGTTGAACTCGCGAAAGGTGTCGACAAAGCCGGCCGTGATCAGCTTGCCGAACTCGGCCCGCTCCTCGTCGGTGAAGCCGGCGTTCTTGTGGTTTGTCTTGGGGTTGGCCAGGTCGATCTCCTTGTGCGCCACGTTGAGGTCGCCGCAGAAGACCACCGGCTTTGTTTTCTCCAGCATCTTCAGATAGCGGCGGAAGGCGGGGTCCCACTCTTTTGTGCGGTAATCCAGCCGGGTCAGCCCGCGCTGGGCATTGGGGGTGTAGACCGTCACCAGGTAAAAGTCATCCAGTTCGGCGGTGAGCACGCGGCCCTCGGTGTCCAGGGCCTGCTTGCCCAGACCGCGGGTCACCTTCCCCAGCTCCACCCGGGTGAGGAAGGCCGTGCCCGAGTAGCCCTTCTTCTCCGCCGGATACCAGTGCATCTCGTACCCGGGGATCTCGGTGTCCACCTGCTCGGGCAGGGCCCGGGTCTCCTGCAGGCAGATGATGTCGGCGTCGGTCCCGGCGACGTAGTCGGCGAAACCCTTTTTGATCACGGCGCGGATGCCGTTGACGTTCCAGGAAATGATCTTCATCGCGGCCCTCCGTAGTAGGGCGATATTCTACACGGATTCGGGGTGGGGACGGGAGGGGGGACGGCTGTTTCACGATTTCATGCGTCCGCTTCCGAACTGAACTCCAGTTTTACCTTCCGGCCGAAGATCAACCGCACCGGGCCGAAGAGGCCGGATGGCAGGGGTGCGGGATCGAGACGGTTGGCCATGGTGTTGGTCACCAACACGGTGAGCTGGTTTTGGCCAGAGCGAAGGAATGGCTCCACCCTCAGCCGATTGGGCGGCCAGGGCAGATCGCCGGCCGGCTTGCCGTTGAGGATCACCCGGGCGGTCTCCCGGACGTCGCCGAAGTCGAGTATCGCAACATGATTCCCATCGCATTGGCCATTACTGGCTTCTGATGCTTCTGTATTCCCACTTGACATAGTTGGTTCTTTTGAAAT